>JAFVEE010000099.1 GCA_017478085.1 Prevotella sp.
GCCCGATGCCGCCGAGGCCGCCGCCCAACAGCAGTGGGACGAGGCAGTTGCCCAGATACGCCAGTATGCCGAGGGCCGCATGGTGCAGCACTTCATCCAGCACACCCGCCTCCACCTCATCGTGGTGCAAGTGCGGGGCTATGAGCTGCTGCGGATGGAGGAAATAAGTGCGCAATGTGGTTGAAAACGTGCAGCTATTCCATTAGCTTACAACGGAGGCTCCATTAGCTTACAACGGAGCCTCCGTTGTTGCGTAACGGAGGCTCCATTGCAACATAACGGAGGCTCCGTTGCAATGCCACTTTTTCAATAAAATATGTAAAAAGGTGGCGCGGTATAGATATTTTTCGTAATTTTGCAGGCTGAAAAGAAAAAAGAGAACATGTTTCGCATCAAGAAACTCGATATTTTTATGGCCAAGCAGTTCCTGCTCCTGTTTGCGGGAACGTTCTTCATCTGCCAGTTCGTGTTGATGATGCAGTTCCTGTGGCGCTATGTCGACGACCTGATAGGCAAGGGCCTCACCCTCGACGTGCTGGCCCAGTTCTTCTGGTATATGGGCCTGATGCTGATGCCGCAGGCCCTCCCCCTGGCCATCCTGCTCTCGTCGCTCATCTCGTTTGGCAACCTGGGCGAGAGCTCCGAGCTCACCGCCATCAAGGCTGCCGGCATATCGCTCATGCAGGCTATGCGCTCGCTCATCGTCATCACGTGTGTGGTGGCGGGGGTGAGCTACTTCTTCCAGGACGTGATAGGCCCCGAGGCCAACCGCTCGTTCGGCCGCCTGCTGCTGGCCATGAAGCAGACCAGTCCGGAGCTGGAGATTCCTGAGGGCATCTTCTACGACGGACTGCCCGAGACCAACCTTTATGTGCAGAAGAAAGACCTGGAGTCGGGCCACCTCTACGGCATCGTCATCTACCGCCGCACTGGCAGCTACGAGGACCAGGCCATCATCCTGGCCGACTCGGGCATGCTGCAGAGCACGGCCGAGAAGAAGCACCTGCTGCTCACGCTGTGGAGCGGCGAGTGGTTCGAGAACATGCGCTCGCAGGACATTGGCGGCACGGCCGAGGTGCCCTACCGCCGCGAGACGTTCGGCCACAAGCAGATTCTGCTGGACTACGACGGCGGCTTCAGCATGGACGACGTGGCCGACCTGAGCCACAACGCCAAGACCAAGTCGAACAGCCGCATCCTGCACGACCTGGACTCCATAGAGCGCAGCGTCGACAGCGTGGGGCGGGCGTTCTATGCCGGGGCGCGCGACTTCACCTTCCATCTCACGGAGCTGAACCGTGACGACTCGGCCCGCCTGCAACGGGCGCTTGTCACGGCTGAGACCTTCGACTCGGCCTACGCCAGCCTGACGGGCGACCGCAAGGTGATGGCGGTGAAGGAGGCCGTGCGCCAGGCCCAGCAGGCCCAGAGCGACCTCTCTATGAAGTATGACTATTCAGAATACCTGAACCGCGACGTGCGCAAGCACCAGATGGAGGTCATCGGCAAGTGGACGCTGGCCCTGTCGTGCATCATCTTCTTCTTCATCGGGGCCCCGCTGGGCGCCATCATCCGCAAGGGCGGACTGGGCGTGCCGGTCATCATCTCGGTGTTGGTGTTCATCGTGTACTACATCTTCGAGAACTCGGGCATGCGCATGGCGCGGGAAGACGAGTGGACGGTGTGGTTCGGCAAGGGCATCTCGACGATGGTGCTCACGCCCCTGGCCGTGTTCTTCACCTACAAGGCCAACCAGGACTCTACCGTCTTCAACATAGACGCCTACCGCGAGCTGCTCATGCGCGTGCTGGGCCTGCGCCGCAAGCGCAGCATTATGCGCAAGGAGGTCATCATCGAGGATCCCCGCTACGAGCAGGATGTGGCGCTGTTGCGGCAGATCAGCAGCGATATAGCCCATTACACTGAGGAGCACAAGCTGCTGCGCTGGCCGTCGCCACTCAAGGTGTTCTTCCACCCCGGCGACGATCAGGAGATAGCCCGCATCAACGACGAGCTGGAGGCGGTCATCGAGGATCTCTCGAACACCACCGACCGCGAGGTGCTGGTCGAGCTCAACAAGTACCCGCTGATAGCCACCCATGCCCACACGCGCCCCTTCCGCCAGAAGTGGCTCAACATCGTCACGGGTCTGGTGCTGCCCGTGGGTGCGTTCTTCTACTTCCGCATGCTGCGCTTCCGCCTGCGCCTGTACAAGGATCTGAAGACCATAGAGAAGACCAATCAGGCCATTATCGAGCTGACCCACCCCCAGCCCCTCCCTGCGAGGGAGGGGAGTCGGTAGACCTGCTTACAGAAAAAACAACCCTAAAATAAATCTTACACAATGCAGACAGTATCACCAGCAATACTAACTACTCCCCTCCCTCAGGGGGAGGGGCAGGGGGAGGGTCTGCTCTCCACCATACCTGAGGCCATTGCCGACTTTCGCGATGGCAAGTTTGTCATCGTGGTCGACGATGAGGACCGCGAAAACGAGGGCGACCTGATCTGTGCCGCCGAGAAGATTACCCCCGAGATGGTGAACTTCATGCTGAAGTATGCCCGTGGCGTGCTCTGCGCCCCCATCACCATCAGCCGCAGCGAGGAGCTCGACCTGCCCCGTCAGGTCAGCGAGAACACGTCGGTGCTGGGCACGCCCTTCACCATCACGGTCGACAAGCTGGAAGGCTGCACCACGGGCGTCTCGGCCCACGACCGCGCCGCCACCATCCGGGCGCTGGCCGATCCCGCCTCTACGCCCAAAACCTTCGGTCGGCCGGGCCACATCAACCCCCTCTATGCCCAGGACAACGGCGTGTTGCGCCGCTCGGGCCACACCGAGGCGGCTGTCGACCTGTGCAAGCTGGCCGGACTCTATCCTGCCGGGGCGCTGATGGAGATTATGAACGACGACGGCACCATGGCCCGCATGCCCGAGCTGCAGGTCTTCGCCCGCGAACACGGTCTGAAGATCATCACCATCAAGGACCTCATCAGCTACCGGCTGCGGCAGGAGTCGCTCATCGAGGTGGGCCAGGAGGTCGATATGCCTACCGAGCACGGCCACTTCCGCATCATTCCCTTCCGCCAGAAGAGCAACGGCCAGGAGCACTTCGCCCTGATCAAGGGCCAGTGGCAGGAGGACGAGCCCATCCTGGTGCGCGTGCATTCTTCCTGTATGACGGGCGACATCCTGGGCTCGCGCCGTTGCGACTGCGGCGAGCAGCTGCACCGCGCCATGGAGAAGATTGAGCAGGAGGGTAAGGGCGTCATCGTCTACATGCAGCAAGAGGGCCGCGGCATCGGCCTGATGAACAAGTTGGCCGCCTACAAACTGCAGGAGGAGGGCTACGACACCGTCGATGCCAACCTGTGCCTGGGCTTCAAGGCCGACGAGCGCGACTATGGCTGCGGTGCGCAGATGCTGCGCCATCTGGGTGTGCACAAGATGCGCCTCATGACCAACAACCCCGTGAAGCGTGTGGGCCTGGAGGCCTACGGCCTGGAGATCGTAGAGAACGTGCCCATCGAGGTCACTCCCAACGAGTACAACCTGCGCTACCTGCAGACCAAGCAGCAGCGCATGGGCCACACCCTGCACCTGTAGCTGAACTGAAAAAAGCAAAAAAGTGGCGCTTTTCTTTCTTTAAAACGAAATAAATGATTACTTTTGCACGTTGAAATAAAAAGAGACTTACATAATGGCACAATTATCCAATCGCTTGCAGCGACTTGCACCCTCGGCCACACTGGCCATGTCGCAAAAGAGTTCTGAGATGAAAGCTCAGGGCATTGATGTTATCAATATGAGCGTCGGCGAGCCCGACTTCAACACCCCCGACCACATCAAACAGGCCGCCAAACTGGCTATCGACGAGAACTATTCGCGCTACTCACCCGTGCCCGGCTACCCCGACCTGCGCCAGGCCATTGCCCGTAAACTGGAGCGCGAGAACCAGTTGCACTACCAGCCCAGCGAGATCCTGGTGAGCAATGGTGCCAAGCAGAGCGTGTGCAACACGGTGATGGCACTGGTGAACCCCGGCGAGGAGGTCATCATCCCGGCTCCCTACTGGGTGAGCTACCCGCAGATGGTGAAGCTGGTCGGTGGCGAGCCCGTCTTCGTGGAGGCCACCTTCGAGCAGAACTTCAAGATGACGCCCGAACAGCTGGAGGCCGCCATCACGCCCAAGACGCGCATGATCATCCTCTGCTCGCCCAGCAACCCCACGGGCTCTATATATAATAAAGAGGAACTGCGCGCTCTCGCGAACATTATATTAAAGCATAATGACCTTTTCGTGCTGGCCGACGAGATCTACGAGCACATCAACTACGTGGGCCGCCACGAGTCGATTGCCCAGTTCCCCGGCATGAAGGAGCGTGCCATCATCGTCAACGGCGTGTCGAAGGCCTACGCCATGACCGGCTGGCGCATCGGCTATATTGCCGCCCCCGAATGGATTGTGAAGGGCTGCAACAAGCTGCAGGGCCAGTACACCAGCGGCCCGTGCTCGGTGAGCCAGAAAGCAGCCGAGTTTGCCTACACCCAGAGCCAGGAGTGCGTGGAGCAGATGCGTCAGGCCTTTGAGCGCAGGCGCAACCTCATCGTAGAGCTGGCCCAGCAGATACCCGGTCTGGAGGTCAACGTGCCCGAGGGCGCCTTCTACCTCTTCCCCAAGTGCTCGTCGTTCTATGGCAGCACGGTCGATGGCCGGACCATCAACAACAGCACCGACCTGGCCATGTACCTGCTGGAGGAAGCCCATGTGGCCACCGTGGGCGGCGATGCCTTTGGCGACCCGGACTGCTTCCGCATGAGCTATGCCACCAGCGACGACAACATACGCGAAGCCATGCGGCGCATCAAGGAGGCACTGGGCAAACTGAGAAAATGAAAGATTTTCGAAGTTAAAAGTGGTTAATTCTTCCCAAAGTACGCATTTTTGTGTTATCTTTGCGGTTGATTCTGTCAGGCCGAGACTACAAAAGCCCGTCAGAGCGTATTATTAACGTTAAATCGGATATTTACAAACTTAATCTTTTTAATAACTAAAAAACAAAACAAAATTATGGCAACAACAACAAAGGCTGCAGCCCCAGCCAAGAAAAGTTCGGGCTTCAAAGGTGTGAAGGACGCATGGATTATCCTCGTCATCTGCTGTGCACTGGCTTACACTTTCTACTTCCTCGTTCTCGGTGATCCCAGCCACTTCCAGGGCGGCGACCGCAGCGGCCATCCCGCTGACCTGATGGGTACGGTGTACAAGGGCGGTTTCGTGGTAGGTCTGATTATCACCCTGCTGCTCACCGTGGTAGTGCTCGGCGTGGAGCGCTTCTTCGCTATCAAGAGCGCCTCTGGCAAGATCAATCTGGCCAAGTTCACCGCTCAGGTGAAGGACGCTATCAAGGCTCAGGACTTCGGCAAGGCTAAGGATCTGTGCAACAAGATGCAGGGCTCGGTGGCCAACGTGGTGCTGGCTTCGATCAATATGTACGAGACCGTGGAGAAGGACGACACCCTGAAGAAGGCCCAGAAGATTGCCAAGATTCAGCAGGCTCACGAAGAGGCCACTCAGCTGGAGATGCCTACCCTGACGATGAACCTCCCCATGATCGCTACCATCGTTTCGCTCGGTACCCTGACCGCTCTGTTCGGTACGGTGCTCGGTATGATCGGATCGTTCCAGGCTCTGTCTGCCGGTGGTGGTGCTGACTCTATGGCTCTGTCGGCTGGTATCTCTGAGGCTCTGGTCAACTCGGCTTCTGGTATCTTGACTTCTTGGGTTGCTACCGTTGTTTACAACTTCTTCTCTAACAAGATCGACAAGCTGACCTACGCTCTCGACGAGATTGGTTTCACCATCGCAGCTACATAC
>JAFVEE010000100.1 GCA_017478085.1 Prevotella sp.
AGCCCTCGCGACGCATGGTCTCGATGAGCACGCTGAGGTGCAGCACGCTGCGACCCGAGACCACCCACTTGTCGGTACTGTCCTCGAAAGGCTCTACGCGCAGGGCGAGGTTCTTCTCCAACTCGCGCTCCAAGCGGTCGTTGATGTGGCGCGAGGTGACATACTTGCCCTCCTTGCCGAAGAAAGGCGAGTCGTTGATGGTGAAGAGCATCGACATGGTGGGCTCGTCGATGGCGATGGGGGGCAGCGGCTCGGGCTGCTCCAGGTCGCAGATGGTGTCGCCTATCTCGAACTTCTCCAGACCGATCACGGCGCAGATGTCGCCACAGCCTACCTGGTCGGTGCGCTGGTGGCCCATGCCGTCGAAGGTGTGCAGCTCCTTGATCTTGGTCTTCTCCTGCGAGCCGTCGCGGTGGCAGATGGTCACCTGCTGACCGTCGCGCAGTTGTCCGCGGTGCACGCGGCCCACGGCGATGCGGCCGGTGTAGCTTGAGAAGTCAAGGCTGGTGATGAGCATCTGGGGCGTACCCTCTATCTGCTGCGGGGCGGGTATCACCTCCACAATCTTGTCGAGCAGATAGGTGATGTCGGTGGTGGGCTGCTGCCAGTCCTCGCCCATCCAGCCGTTCTTGGCCGAGCCATAGACCACGGGGAAGTCCAGCTGGTCTTCGGTGGCGCCGAGCGAGAACATCAGGTCGAACACCATCTCGTAGACCTCCTCGGGGCGGCAGTTGGGCTTGTCGACCTTGTTCACCACGACGATGGGCTTCAGTCCTATCTGCAGGGCCTTCTGCAGCACGAAGCGGGTCTGGGGCATAGGGCCTTCGAAGGCATCGACCAGCAGCAGGCAGCCGTCGGCCATGTTGAGCACGCGCTCTACCTCGCCGCCGAAGTCGGAGTGTCCCGGGGTGTCTATGATGTTGATTTTTGTGCCTTTCCAGTTGATGCTGACGTTCTTCGAAAGGATGGTGATGCCTCGTTCGCGCTCCAGGTCGTTGGCGTCGAGTACTTGGCTGGAGAGGTTCTGCCCCTCGCGGAAGAGGTTGCCTGCCAGCATCATTTTGTCCACGAGCGTGGTCTTGCCGTGGTCTACGTGTGCAATAATTGCGATGTTTCTGATGTCCTGCATGTCACTAATACTTAATTGTGGGTGCAAAATTACACATTTTTTCTGAAAAAATTGGTCATATCAGGAAAAAGTTGTACCTTTGCACCCGCTTTTCGGAAAATCCGATGCATCTCGCGGCGTAACCCGCCCCGTGATTAGGGCGGCAGGCGCAGCAAAGATGTTATGAGCACACAATTATTAATCACAATTCTAAAAAACTATGTATCTCGATTCAGCTAAGAAGCAGGAGATTTTCGGCCAGTATGGCAAGTCGGCTACCGACACGGGTTCGGCAGAGAGCCAGATTGCTCTCTTCACCTATCGTATTAAGCACCTCACCGAGCACCTGAAGAAGAACCACAAGGACTTCGCTACCGCTCGCTCGCTCACCAAGATGGTAGGTCGCCGCCGCAAGCTGCTGAAGTATCTCTATGTGAACGACATTGAGCGCTATCGCGCTATCATCAAGGCCCTGGGTCTGCGCAAGTAAAACTTCGCTTCACACAGGCTTCGACAAGAAGAGAAAAAAAGAGAGTCCCCGCTGCTCACATTGGAAGAGCAGCGGGGACTTCTGGTTTCGGGGGGGCAGCGGACTTACTTCACGATCTGTATGTCAACGTTGTCGCGGGTGATGTCCTTGCAGTACTGGAAGGTGGCATCGTGGTCGGCCTTGATCTTGATGTCCTTCAGGTGAATGCCTTCGATGGGCATCTCGGGCAGACCGTTGAACTCCATAGCGTAGCCGGCATGGTTGCACACCACGTTGCGAATGTCGATGTTGCGGAAGATGGGCGTGGTCTCGTCGACCGGCACGGGCTTCACCTCGTTGCCGCCATCGCCGTCGGCCAGTACCTCGGCCACCGACTTGCCGCCGTAGTACATATTGAAGGTGAGGGCATAGGTCTCGATGCTGGTCATGGAGATGCCGTCGACGTAGATGTTCTCGACGATGCCGCCACGGCCACGGGTGCTCTTGAAGCGCAGGCCCACGTCGGTGCCCAGGAACTGGCAGTTGCGCACCATGATGTTCTGCACGCCGCCGCTCATCTCTGAGCCTACCACGAAGCCGCCATGGCCGGCAAACACGGTGCAGCCGTCGACCACCACGTTCTCGCAGGGACGGCCACGCTTGCGGCCATCGGCATCCTTGCCGCTCTTGATGCAGATGCCATCGTCGCCAGCGTCGAATTTCGAGTCGACGATGAGGGCGTTCTTGCACGACTCCAGGTCGAGGGCGTCGCCGTTCTGGGCGTAGGCGGGGTTGCGGGCCAGCACATGGTCGATGATGATGTTCTCGCACATGAGGGGATGTAGGTTCCATGCGGGCGAGTTCTGGAAGATAACGCCCTGCAACAGCACGTTCTTGCAGCCCACGAGGCTCACCATGACGGGGCGCAGGAAGCGCTTGATGGCCTGCCACTCGGCCTCGGTCGTGGCTGTGGGCACGTTCATATTGGCACCGGCCTCCCCCTTCACGTAGCCTTCGGAGGGCACCCAGTAGCCCTTGCGCGACTCTACGCCGCCGGGCACCGAGGTCAGCTTCTTCCACTGGGCATCGGTCACCTTGGCGCGCTTCAGCGGACGCCAGTACTGGCCGTTGCCGTCGATCACGCCCTGGCCTGTCACGGCAATGTTCTTTGCATTCAAGGCGCTGAGCGGCGACTGGCAGCGACGGGTGTCGAGGCCCTCGAACGAGGTGTCGATGAGGGGGTACAGGCTCTCGTCGGCAGCAAACTGAATGACGGCTCCGGCCTCTAAGTGCAGGTCGATGTTCGACTTCAGAACGATGGGGCCGGTGAGCCACACGCCACGGGGCACCACCAGGTGGCCGCCACCCTGGCTGCTCAGGGCATCGATGGCGCGGGCAAAGGCTTCGGTGCAGAGCATCGTGCCGTCGCCCACGGCGCCAAACTCGGTCAGGCTGACGCGGTTGTCGGGGAACTGGGGAGCCTGCACTTCGGGCATCTGGAAGGGCAGGTTGCGGGTGAACCCGGCATAGGGGTTCTGGGCCGTAGCCGTGAGTGCTGCCAGGGCGAGCACTGCGCAAATGAGTAGTTTCTTCATTGTTGTTTTTGTAGATAGTTTTAGTTATTGGTTGCAAAAGTAATGCTTTTTGGCGAGAAAACGGCAGGTTACTGCGAAAAATATTGCCGGGCGGGAGAAAAACAACGGTCTGTGTCCCATATTTCCAGCAGCGGCAGCATGACGAACGGGCGCTGGAGCATGAGCGGATGGGGAACGCGCAGGCAGGCCGATATAATATAATAGTGGTCGTAGAGCAGCAGGTCGATGTCGATGGGACGGTCGTGGTAGACGCCGCCAGCCGACTTCTGCCGCCGCCCCAGCGTGCGCTCTATGCGCTGCGTGAGGCCCAGCACCTCGTGGGGCGTGAGGGGCGTGCGGCAGCAGACGACGGAGTTGAGAAACTCGTTCTCCGACTGGAACCCCCAGGGCTGCGACACGAAGAAAGCCGATTGGCGCACGATGGGGCCAATCAGCTTCTGTATTTCGTCGTAGGCACGCAACAGCGTGGCCTGGCGGTCGCCCAGGTTCGAGCCCAGCCCCAGATAGACCATGTGGTCAGTCGTCGAGCAGCAGCAGGGCGTCGCCATAGCAGCCAAACATGTACTTGTGCTTCACGGCCAGGTCGTAGGCCTGGCACACCAGGTCGTAGCCGCCAAAGGCAGCCGTGGCCATCATCATCGTTGACTCGGGGTGGTAGAAGTTGGTCACCATCGAGTTGGCCATGCCAAAATCGTAGGGCGGGAAGATGAACTTGTTGGTCCAGCCGTCGTAGGGCTTCAGCAGACCGTCGGTGCCCACCGAGGTCTCTGAGGCGCGGGCCGTGCTGATGCCCACGGCGCAGATGCGGTGGCCGGCCAGCTTGGCATCGTTCACGATCTTGCAGCACTCGTCGGTGATGATCATCTGCTCTGAGTTCATCTTGTGCTTCGTCAGGTCTTCCACCTCGATGGGGTCGAACGAGCCCAGGCTGCAGTGCACGGTGAGGTAGGCAAAGCCGAAGCCGCGTATCTCCATCATCTTCATGAGCTGACGGCTGAAGTGCAGGCCCGTCGACGGGGCCGTGACGGCACCCTCGTTCTTGGCAAAGATGGTCTGGAAGTTCTCCATATCCTCGGGCTCGGCCCGGCGGTGGTTCACGATGTAGCGGGGCAGCGGGGCCTCGCCCAGGCCGTAGAGCTCGCGCTTGAACTCGTCGTGCGGACAGTCGTAGAGGAAGCGCAGCGTGCGGCCACGGCTGGTGGTGTTGTCGATAACCTCGGCCACCATGGGGCCGTCGCCGTCGAAGAACAGCTTGTTGCCTATGCGAATCTTGCGGGCAGGCTCCACGAGCACGTCCCACAGGCGTAGCTCCTCGTTGAGCTCGCGCAGCAGGAACACCTCAATCTTGGCATCGGTCTTCTCCTTCGTGCCATAGAGGCGGGCGGGAAACACCTTGGTATCGTTGAAGAGGAAGGTGTCGCCCTCGTCGAAGTAGTTCACGATGTCGCGGAAGGTCATGTACTCCTCGGTGTCTTGGCCGTCGGCATCCTTCTTGAAGAGCTCTATCTTCTCGCTCTTGCGGTGCAGTACCATCAGGCGTCCGCCGTCGCGGCTGTACACGCGCTCCACGGTACCGTCCTCGTTCTGGAAAGCCTTGTGGGGAGGGTAGAGGGCCACCAGCTCCTCGGGCAACTTGAATTTGAATTGTGATAGCTTCATATCTTGCTTATATGTTTTTGTCGAGCCAGGCGGGAAACTCGTCGAGCGTCAGACAGTCTTCTATACGGACATCCCCCACGCGGGTGCGGCACAGGGCGGTCAGGAAGGCTCCGCTGCCCAGGGCCTGGCCTATGTCGCGGGCCAGGGCCCTGATATAGGTGCCCTTGCCGCAGACCACGCGGATGCTCATCTGCATGGTCCGTGGGTCGAAGTGGGTCAGCTGCAGCTCGTCTATCTGCAACACCTTGGGCTGCAGCTCTACCTTCTCGCCCCTGCGGGCCAGCTTGTAGGCGCGGTCGCCGCCTATGCTGCACGCCGAGTATTCGGGCGGCACCTGTTCTATCTCCCCGACGAAATTGGGGAGCACGCGGTCGATGAGCTCGCGGGTGATGTGGCGGGTGGGGTAGGTCATGTTCACCGTGTGCTCGCGGTCGTAGCTGGCGGTGGTGGCCCCCAGCTGCAGCGTGGCCGTGTACTCCTTGGTGGCCAGCTGCAGGCTCTCAATGCGCTTGGTGGCCTTGCCCGTGCACAGAATGAGCACGCCGGTGGCCAGTGGGTCGAGCGTGCCGGCATGGCCGGTCTTCAGCCGCTTCACGTGCAGCCGCTTCGACAGCCGAGTGCGCACGTAGGCCAGCGCCCCGAACGACGACATGCCGTAGGGCTTGTTGATATAGATTACCTCGCCTTCCTGAAAGTTCATACCTTAAATCAATGAGAAAATAATGGTGATGACACCCACCACGGCGCAGTAGATGCCGAAGTACACCAGCTTGCCCCGCTTCACGATGTTGATCATCCACTTGCAGGCGAAGCAGCCGCTCACGAAGGCGGCCAGGAAGCCTATGCACAGCGGCAGCATCCCGATACCACCCATCACGGCCTCGCCCTTCACGGCCTTCAGCACGTCTAAGAGGGCCTCGCCCAGAATGGGGGGAATGACCATGAGGAATGAGAACTGGGCCAGCTTCTCCTTCTTGTCGCCCAGGAGCAGGCCCGTGGCAATGGTGCTGCCCGAGCGCGACAGGCCCGGCAGCACGGCGCAGGCCTGGGCTATGCCTATGATGAAGGCATCGCGCAGCGAGATGTTCTCCTTCTGCCGGGGCTTGGCAATGTAAGAGAAGATGAGCAGGGTTGACGTGAGCAGCAGGCAGCAGCCCACGATGAGCAGGCCCGAGCCGAAGATCTCCTCGACCTGGTCCTTGAAGAACACGCCCACGATGCCCACGGGAATCATTGACACCAGAATGTTGAGCGCATACTTCGTTTCGGCATTCATTTCAAACTTGAACAGACCCTTCAGAATCCAGTCTATCTCGCTCCACAGGATGACCAGCGTAGAGAGCACGGTGGCCACGTGGACGGCCACGGTGAACGTCAGGTTGTCGGCACCGTCGTTCATGCCGAACAATGCCTGACCAATGGCCAGATGGCCGCTACTGCTCACGGGCAGATACTCCGTGAGGCCCTGGATGATGCCCAGGACCAGTGCTTCGAACCAATCCATACTTTCAGTCTGCTTTATTCGGTTACGGTTGGCGTGGCAGTGGCCTCGTCCTTGGGCTTATGAACCACGGCATAGATCATTGACACGAAGCCAATGAGAGTCACGATGGGGGCCACCTTCGTGCGGCGGGCACTGAAAATGTCGGGGTTGTAGGCCGTGTCGGTGGTGCCGTCGCCTCCCATCAGCACGAGGCCGATGATGACTACCAGCATGCCCACGGCCAGCAGGATGAAGTTCATCCGTCCGAAAGCTAAATCTTTTTTGTTCATATATGATATGTTTCTTATTTGTCAGCTGTCAAATCTTGTACAGTTCGCCTGCCGTCATGCGCAGGAACTTGTTCACTGCGATCCACGAGCAGAACAGCGTGATAATCAGGCCGAAGAGCAGCACCGCGGCGGCGGTGATGAGCAGCACCGGCACGCCAACCACCTGCTCTACGCCCGGCTGATAGCGGTACAGGGCGAGCACTGCCGCGCCCAGGACGATGCACGCCAGAAGGGCCGCCATGAGGCCCACGCCGCAGGCCTGCTTCAGGAAGGGCCGCCTGATGAAGCCCCACGAGGCGCCCACCAGCTTCATAGTGTGAATGTCGAAGCGCCGCGAGTAGATGCTCAGGCGCACCGAGTTCGAGATGAGCGAGTAGCTCACGAAGATGAGCAGCACGGCCAGCACCAGCAGCACCAGCGTCATGCGGTGCAGGTTGTGGTTCACGCGGTCGGTCAGGTCCTCCTGATAGGCCACCTCGCTCACTTGCCGCTTGTTCTTCATCAGCTGTGCGGCTATCATGCGCAGCGAGTCGGCATTGGCATAGTCGGCCTGCAGGTGCATCTCGATGGTGGCCACGAAGGGGTTCACGCCCAGGAACTCCGAGGGGTCGCTGCCCATGGCCTCGGTCTGCTCGCGCAGGGCCTGCTCCTTGCTGATGTAGGTGGCATCCTTGGCGTAGGGCATCTGCCGCAGACGGGCGCACAGCTGCTGTCCCTCCTTGGCCGGGACGCTGTCGCCCAGCATTACGGTCACGGTGAGGTGCTCGCGCACATAGTTCGAAAGATTGCGGGTGGTTAGTACCGACAGCACAACCAGCCCTATCAGGATGAGCACCATTGTGGTGCTGATACACAATGTAACGACCTGCATTCCACGGTAGGGTGCGGTCGCTTTACGTTTTTGTCCCATTAGCTAATAGGCATATTACACCAATTTCGCTGCAAAGATAGTAAAAAGTTGCGACATTCCCGTAGCTTTTGCCCGCCAGGCGGCAATGATTTAACTTATTTTAGGATGGTATGGCGTTCATACACCTGTTCAAACATATCCATTTCTCGTTTGGCTATGCCAAGTCGAGTGGCAATCTGCTTCCAGTGCTTTACGCCCGTCTTCACTTCATCAATGATGCGTCCGGCTTCTTCTTTGCCAATCATGTATTCCTCAGACGAGTCGAGCAGAACCTGGAGGTCGGCACGATTGGTTGAGGAGTTGATGAGCAATGCCTGGTATTCATTCAGAGTAGGATTCATATCATAAGCCGGCGAGAGCGTCCAACCTTTCGGTGTGAGCAGGAAACCATGATTGCGGAAATGGTCATCACTATTGCCAATAGCTATATTGAACGCCACGCGACGATAGAGCTGGCGCAGGTTGGCTTCCACGTCACAGCAATTCTGAAGGATGAAGTCCACGATGTCCAAGTATCCGTTGCCCGTCTTGGCATCGCATCCGTCTGTTAGGCCCAGCAAGGTCATGGCCGATGCAAAATGCTTTCTGCGTCCGTCGCTTGTCCGGTCAAAGCGCTTGGAGAGCAAGGCATGGTATCTCCCACCTGTCTCTATGACACTCGTTTCGGCTGCTGCCACGCCAGCTTCCTTGGCTAACAGGTGGCTATGATGTTCCCAGAGGCCGACATCATAATCATCACTTCTCGACGGGAACTTGGCCACGCACAATTTTCTTTCCTCATCCACGACTCCTGCCTTCGGACGGGCACCACCAAGCGATGTGCCCGGGTGAACGAGCTGCTGCAGCCACTTCTTTTCTGGCAACTGGTTCAGTTCCTCGCTTTTCTCAATCTCCATACTGGCTGCTACCAATGCCTTTATATCGGTCAACGGTGGAATGCGGAGAGACTTTTCACAATTGATGAAATCGCCATCAGAATCCTCCTTGAAACGAAAGCCGCCCATGCGTGAGAAGTCATCGATACCCATGAGGTAGTCGAAAGAGGATAACTTACGAACGGGCCGTTTTTCCTCTGTAGCAATGATTTGTTCACGCCTGTTCAGCAGCAACCGTCCCCAACGGTCTGGCAAAGCATCGCTGAAGCAGCCGAATATGTCCCTGTCCGGCTGTGTGTATTGCTGACCTGGATAGTTGTTGATGTCAGCACTTAGGAAAAGCCCGCCATATCGCTGCAACCAGTTGTTGTCGTACTTGAACGAATAGGAATCGGAGCCACGAAGCGATTCGTAGCCCAGTTCACCAACCATTATTGCTTCGTCAAGCCAGTCAAAATCCGCATATACAGATAGTGTCTTCATACTTTATTGCTTTTTGGATGCACGTTCGCGGTGTTTCAGTGCGAGATCCTGCAAGGCTCTTCCAATCTCATCCTTCTGGGCAAGAAGCACGATGTCGTCGTCAAGTTGCAAGGCATAGAGCACGCGAAGGTAGATGCCGATGGCAACTGTCGGCACGCCTTTCTCAATACGGGCAACTGTCAGTGGAGAGCAAGTCGCACGTTCTGCTACTTGTGCTACACTTAGGTTACGACGCAACCGGGCCAGCTTGATTTGCTCACCAACGGTCTGCATCTTCTGTTCAAGCTTTCTGGGAAGCTTCGTGCCCATCGTTGTTTTAGTCATAATAGCACTCAATCATTATTTACGAATGCAAAATTACGACTTTTTCTTTATTTTATGATGGGTTGCGGCGGCAAAAAGAAGTAAAGACACATTATTTAACTTTTTTCTCCCACACCCATTCTTTCTTATATTCCGCGCAAAGTTTGCTCTCAGGCTATCATCCGTCACACCACGGGCTATGGTCGCATAACCCACAAACACCCTGTCATCGAAAAAGAGCATCTTCTGTTCAAAGGAGTCGGCAGGCGTAGCATAGTAGCCATCGGTGCGAAACGGGGGACGCTGCAGGTTCTGGATGTCGGTAAGTTTATAGAAATCCCGTTTCACCCACTTCCTGGCCAGAGACCCCACGATGCAGGATGTCAGCGATAAGCAGCAGATGAGTGCAAGCGCCCCCGACAGATAAGCTATTCGTACTTTTCTTTCCATTTTTTCAGCTTCCTATGGGTTATTTTGAAGTGCATTTCCGAATTATCATATTTTCTGTTTGCATAAGTAATCACCCGTTTCGAATGTATTGGCCTGATTCTTTGCGTTTTCCTTGAACAATGCTATGGCTTCTTCTACAGACTTGGTCTTCATCTTTTATACCACCCAAAATTGCCTAAGTGATTATCAAAAAAATACTTGGTACTTTATTTAATGGAACACGAAGACACGAAGACACAAAGGGATTGCCACAGAGTGAAAAACTCGTGTCTTTGTGTCTTCGTGTTTAGTAAAACCATACCAACTTATTATTTAATGGTTACTTTACTTTTTTCTTGCTGTTCGACCCATTGTTTAAACTTTTCTGAGAAATCGAGATAATTCACATAGTTTATATCAGGCTCAGGATGGATAATGACCTCTTCAAATTCTGCTGTCTTGATGACCTCAATGCCCTTCGGTGAGTTTCCTCTTGAATATCTCTGCAGCGTTTCTTCTATGTATCTCATAGAACTATCAAGATCACCTAACAGATAATAGGCTATCGGCATGCATTGTCGGTCAAAGGACCCATGACGGAAGGCATCTTGCTCGGCTCCCTCTACATAAGCCTGTAGTGTGGAATAGCGTTCCATAAAGGGCAGTGCGTAATCTCTGATAGCATCTACAATTTCTTGAATCATACTTAGATAGTACTCTTCGGAATCCTGCTCTGACAATCGCCATTCTACAAGCGGACTTCTCTGAGGCATTAGATAGCCTAACAGACCTCCAGTGCCATAAGGGATTGCACCGATTTCCTTTGCTATTTCCATCACTTTTGGAAATTCGAAACTATATGAGCAACTATAATAGCGCACATGTTTCTCTCCGTTTGTAGCATGACCAAACCCTACAGACTGGATGGTGTCACCGTAATTTCTGCAGAATTGGTAGCTTCTTTTCTTGAACCCAAATTGTTTTAGCATTGCTTTGAACCGGGGTTCTGTGTCTAAATTGATTTTAGCCATTTTTTATTCGTTTAAATAGAACTTTACTGTATGCTCATTGTACTTTGCCCACCATCTCTTGGTAGCGCCGATGATGTCCATATACACCTGCAAGTCACTTTCTGGTAAGCCTCTTAGTCCTTGATGATATATTCGGATTTCCTTTTGCTGAATCCAGAAGAAGTCTGTGAAGAGGTCGTATAGTGCATCCCAGTTCTGGCCAAAATACGACGGAAAATCCAGTTTATCACTCAATTCGTTCAGCAGGACGCACTTGCTGTTTACTGGCGGTATGACCGCCTCAAAGATGTCCTCGGGTTTTGCCTTAATTGTTCTTTTGTACATTGATTTTATAGTTGCAGCCCACTACATAATTTCATTATTTGCAGAAATGCATTTCCAGTATTGTCCCCAATCTGGGAAATAAAAAGATCACCATTGGCTAACGGAATTACATAGATGTAACCCAACTCCTTGTCAAAACACATTCGGTGCTGACAAAACGCTCCATTCTTGAACTCCAATAATAGTTGTTCATCCCTATTGCCAAGTTCCATCATATAGTGCTCAAGAAATGAAGGGATATATATTTCCTGCACGTAGTATGACTTGTTGTGTTGATGCTTTTCTATTTCAAAGCCTACGTATTGGTTGCAGTAAGCCAAATATTCCTTCTTCAGTTCTGGATAAGGACGTTCTGACCGCGCACATAACAATGGTAAGTATGTCTCTATCTGTTTAATTACCATACTATTTACGGTGTCAGTTATGCTACTGCCCATATAATCTATGCGCACTTCGGCGTGGTCAAACAGCCTGAGTACTTTATAATAACCGTATTCCTCGCGCAACCAAAGACTGGTGTCAAAACTTTGGAAGTAGTGCTCACTTAAAGTCAT
>JAFVEE010000101.1 GCA_017478085.1 Prevotella sp.
CAAGAACTTCTGGGCATTGGCCGTGGGATCGTAGAGATCCTTCTCGTTCGAGCAACTTGTCAGCGAAGCACCACCCAGTGCAAGCGCAGCTGCTCCAATCATCAAATACTTGTTCATCGTTGTTAGTATTTAAGAAAGAATATTAATTAATGGTTTATTTTCAAAAATGCGTATCGAGCAAATGTTATGTTGAAATTTCGAGTGCAAAAGTACGCAAAAATTGTATAGGTTGTATAGCAAAATACGTTAAAAACCATTAAAGACCGCATATTTTTACATATAATAATAAAAAAGAGACAATTATTTTTCGCCAATAAATAATAAGGTAGAAGAAATTTTTGTAATTTTGCACCGTGATTCGAACGGAGGCTCCGTTGCAAGACAACGAAGGCCCCGCCATGAAACAACGGAGGCTCCGTTGATGCGTAACGAGGGCTCCGTTGACACACAACGAGGGCCTCGTTGGGAAGCACCCCCGACAGCCCTGCAAAACGACTACATAATTATTGCGCAATAAACTACAAAGAAGAAAGATGACAAGGAAGTATTTGCATTTCGCGCTTGCCGCGCTGGCCATAGGGGCCACGCAGGCGTGCAAAGAAGACTATTTCGACCCCGACGCCTACAACGAGCTGGTGGTGAAGGCATTCCCCGTGCAGAACGTGGACCCGCAGCAGACGTGGGCCACGATGCGCACCGTGACGACCGACGTGACGGTGACGGGCGGATTCGACACCAGCTACAAGGTGGGCATCTACTTGGAGAACCCGCTGACCACCGACTCGCTGACCACCCTCTACACCGCCCGCGTAGCCGACGGCGACCACCTGCTGGCGCAGTTCAGCTGCCCCACGTCGTATAGCCACGCCTACATAGGCGTGTTCGACAGCAAGGGCCGCCGGCTGGTTCGCCGCGTGAGCATAGAGAACGACCGCATAGACGCGCTGGTGGGCGGCACGCCCACGGCCGGTGCCCGCCAGAAGGCCCAGGAGAGCGACTACCAGGGCACGTATGCCAAGACGGCCAGCGACTTCCTGAACCTGAGCAGCGAGATGGTAGAACAGGCCAAAGGCTATTTCAACAGCGCCAACCAGGGCTGGCTGGCCAGCTCCATCACCACCCCCGCCACGGTGACGCTGGGCGAGATGCAGGCCTACACACTGATTACCGACGACGTGATTGTGAACCAGACATCCAACGGCAACCACAACCTGAGCGACCCCATTGCCTGGGACAACAGCGGACAGGCCACCGAATGGGGCGGCCATGGCGACGGCAAGCACTACCGCGTGGCCGCTGGCACGGAGATCACCGAGGTGTTCCACATCAACAGCCAGTTTGGCAAGTGGAACGATGCCGTGGTCTACATCGAGGGCACCGTGCACCTGAAGGGCAACACGCTGAACGGCCCCACGCTGGTAGTGGCCTCGGGCGGCAAGATCGTGATAGACGACAAGACCGACATGAGCAACGCCGGACGCATCGTGGTGCTGGCCGGCGGACGCATAGAGGGCACGCAGGGCAAGACGTTCAACGTGAACAACGGCGGCCCCTGCTACAACGCTGGCACCATAGATTTCGACGGCGAGCTGAACATCAACGGCTCCATCTTCTATAACTGCGGCACCGTCAACGTAGACGTGCTGCGCAACACCAGCGGCGGCCTCATCACCAACTTCGGCCACATCACCGCCCGCGCCAACATGGGTGCCAGCGATGCCTACAACTGCACGTTCGTGAACGGCTGCTACATGCACTACACCGAGCAGGCCGGCATAGGCCACCTGACGATGCTGAAGAACTCGCGTCTCGACGTTGACGGCCTGTGCGAGTTCAACCAAAGCTGGAACGAGAGTTTCGATGCCGCGACACCTGACAAAGCACTGGCCTACGTGCCCGCCAACCCCAATATTCTGATGGACAAGAGCGTGGTCAACATCGAGACGGGCTACTTCACCAACACCGTGTTCCAAGGCCCGTCGCAGAGCGGCGAGTTTGCCATCGTGAAGATGCAAAAGGCCCAGGTGGCCAACGGCACCGACCTGATGCAGCGCCAGAACTGCTACTTCGACTGGGACATCACCGAACTATACAGCAAGTGGAACGACCATCCTAAGTACCAGGACATTTCCGCAGAACAGAAGCAGTGGAATCCCTATGGCTACCTGGTGGACTACTACCGCGAGCATATCCTGAACTTCAGCAGCTCGGAGAACTCGATGTTCTACATACCCGCTGCCGAGAGCGACGACGACTGCACGGGCGCAGGCTACGGCCCCGAGCCCGACGGTGAAGAGATCATCCCCACGCCCGTAGAGCAGCCTATGGGCTACCGCTTCTGCTTCGAGGATAACTTCCCCGAGCCGGGCGACTACGACTTCAACGACGTGGTGCTCACCGTGACGCCCGTGGTCAGCGGCACTACGGTGACGCTCACCGTGAGCCTCGATGCCGTGGGTGCCACCAAGTCGGTGGCTGCCGCCGTGCGCATAGCAGGACTGAGCAGCAGCGACGTGGTGAGCTGCACGCGCAACAACGACCTCGACCAGAACTTCCCCACGGTGGTGCCCAAGATCATCAACACGACCGAGGCACTGCTGCCCGACAACATGAAGAACGGCACGACCGACGTGGTAATCAACTTCTTCAGCAACGCCCACTGGGCCATGAAGCCTGAGTATGCCAGCGACGGCTCGGTGAGGAACTTCTTCTACAACACGAAGAGCGCCGACTACCGCAGCGAGCGCGACGTGCCGGCAAAGAGCGTCACCTATACCTTCGAGCTGCGCAGCGAGCAGGCTGCCAACAAGTTCACGCAGGAGAACATGGATGCCTTCATCGTTGAGGACTACAACGGTGCCTACTGGGAGGTGCACACCGTGCCCTTCAAGTCGGTGCAGGTGCTCAGCGAGTATGCCAGCAACGACAAGTTCCAGTATCGCCAGTTCTCCAACAACATGCCGTGGGCCATCTGCGTGCCCAACACGCCGGTGTTCAAGTATCCCGTGGAGTTCCAGAGCATAGGCAACAAGGCGGGCAACGTGCTGAGCGGTGCTTATCAGACCTTACGCCACGCCTTCGGCGAGTGGGCGCAGAACCACAACGTGTCTACCGACTGGTACAACTATCCCACCCCCGGGCTGGTGTACGAATAGTCTTTCCGCTAAAGCCTGGCACCTCTCGCGTGAGAGGTGCCAGTTTTTTTTTGTTAATTTCTGATTAATTTCTGGTAATTTCTTTCCGAACAGGATTTCGCCAGAAATCCTGCCCTACCTTACAGAAAGAAAATACTCTCGGGCCCCATGTTGAAGAGCAGGTCGAGGATGCTCAGGTTGGGCAGGAAGCCGTGCTTGCGCTCGTAGACCTGGTAATAGCGGCGGGGGGCAAACTTGGCATCGGGCAACGGATGCTTAGGACGGATGGCATCGCGGTAATCGGCCATGCCATCCGTGTCCTTTATATAATAAGAGGTGTAGTCGACGCTGGGCGCTATGTCGAGCAACTGGCACATCGTCTGGCGAATGGCCTCGTTGTAGTCGTACAGGAACTCCCACCGCTCAGTGAAGAAGGGCCTGATGTCGTCTTCGTAATACTGGAAGAAGGGCGAGTCGCCATAGGCCGAGCACAGCGCCTGCCAGTGCTGGTGGCGCCAGTTGCCATGATCGCTGACCCTGACTGCAGAGTTCTCTACCGTAACGGGCACCGTGAGCGCCTGCACCCCGTTGGTGGTGGCAATGAGGCAGCGGTTGCGGTAGGTCTGCTTCACGTAGCTGTCGTGCCGCTCAATGAGCACGTGGGGGTGGCGCACCAGCTTCTGGTACCACTGCACGGGGCCGAAAAAGGTTGTAGAGAGAAGTGCCGTCATTTCAAGAGGAAAAAGCGGTCGCGACGAAAAGCATGCAGCAACGACGAGTCGGGCATGAGCGAATAGGCCACCAGGAACACGCGGCCAATGATGCGCTCCTCGCTGATGAAGCCCAGCTGGCGCGAGTCTATGGGGTTGTGGGGGTTCAGCGTCTGCACCCAGTAGTAGTCGGCATCGGCGCAGTCGTTCAGGCTGGGCACCAGCTCCACCCGCCCGTTGTGGCGCAGCGTGTCGCCCGGCAGGGCGCGGCAGCGGGCAAAGAGCACGCGGGTGCCGGTAGAGTCGCGCGGGTCTTCGAAGGCCACGATGTCGCCTCGCTCTACAGGCTGTCGCCCCACACGGCCATAGCTGAAGAGGCCTTCGCGGCTGCCGGTGCGCAGGCCGTAGCTCCAGCGGTTCACCATCACGCGGTCGCCTGGCAGAAACTCCGGCTGCAGGCCTTCACCACCCACGGTGTAGATGGTGAAGACCAGCGAGCGGAATGCCATCATAAGCAGCATTGCCACGCCCAGTGCCAGCAGGAATTTCAGGGTGCTTCGCATTTTTTCCGTCTAAGAGGTTGCGATAGTATTTCTGTCAGAGAGGTTGCGATAGCATCGCAACCAAAAGGGGGCTACTTAATGTTATCAACGATGCGGAACAGGCGGCTCCAGCGTATGCCGGAGAAGCCGTGGCGGTCGGGATCGCTGCTCCACCAGATGAAGATGGGCTTGCCCACGATGTGGTCTTCGGGCACGAAGCCCCAGTAGCGCGAGTCAGCCGAGTTGTGGCGGTTGTCGCCCATCATCCAGTAGTAGTCCATCTTGAAGGTGTAGCTCGTGGTCTCCTGACCGTTGATGAAGATCTTGCCGTCGCGCACCTGCAGGTCGTTGTCCTCATACACCTTGATGGGGCGCTCGTAGATGGGCAGGTTGTCGAGCGTCAGGCTGATGCTCTCGCCCTTCTTCGGAATCCAGATGGGGCCGTAGTTGTCGCGCGTCCAGTGCAGGTTGCCGTTCAGGGGGTAGGTCTCGCCGGCGGTGTTCATCTCCTGGTCGGTCACGATGTGCACGTCGGTAGCCACGCCGCGCTTCTTCAGCTCGGCAGCGGCATAGGTGGTGAGCGGCATAAAGCCGAAGGCACCCAGGCTCTGCACGTCCTCGAGCGTGATGCCCAGCTCCTTGCGCAGGTCGTCCATCTGGGTGCCAGCGAAGTCGTAGACCGAGAGGTTGTTCAGCCGCACCACGTAGGAGAACTGCACGTTCTCGGGAGCCTTGTTCTCCTTGCCGTCCAGGTACACCACGCGGTTCTTGATCTGCAGCGTCTGGCCGGGCAGGCCCACGCAGCGCTTCACGTAGTTCTCGCGGCGGTCGGTGGGGCGCGAGTCTATCGAGCCGAAGTTCTTGAAGTCCCAGCCCTTGCTGTCGCACACGGCGCGGCGGAAGCTGGCATCCTCAATGAAGCGGCGGCCCATGGCGTAGGCATAGTCGTAGTAGTCGCGGCGCTGCTGGGCCGTGAGCGAGTCGAGCTGGGGCATGCCCACGATGCTCTGGCCCGAGCTGTAGACCAGGCTGTAGTACTCGGTCTGGTAGGGCATCTCGGTGCAGATGGTGTCGCCGGCGGGGTAGTTGAACACCACGATGTCGTTCAGCTCTACCGGGCCCAGTCCGCTCACGCGGCGATAGTCCCAGTGGGGCCACTCAATGTAGCTCTTCAGGTCGACCACCGGCAGGGTGTGCTGAGTGAGGGGCATGGTGAGCGGCGTCTGCGGAATGCGCGGGCCGTAGCTTATCTTCGACACGAAGAGGTAGTCGCCCGTGAGCAGCGACTTCTCTAACGAAGAAGAGGGAATGACGTAGTTCTGGAAGAAGAACTGGTTGATGAAATAGACGGCCACGAGGGCGAAGACGATGGCATCGACCCACGACATCACGAAGCGCGTGGGGCCTTCGGCATCCTTCCACCACTGCCAGTTTATTTTCTTGGAGATATAGGCGTCGTAGATGAAGGGCACCACGAGCAGGCCCCACCACGACTTCACCCAGTAAAGGAAGAGCAGATAGAGGGCCAGCACGATGATGAACTTGGTCCACTGCACCTTCATGTTAGGTTCGTTTTTCTTTTTCATAGCTTAAAATTTAAACATGTCACTGATGGTGAGCAGGCCTTCGTGCCCGGCGGTGTATTCGGCGGCCAGCACGGCACCCAGGGCGAAGCCACGGCGCGAGTGGGCATCATGGCTGATGGTGATGAGGTCGGCATCGCTGTCGTAGCGAATGGTATGGATGCCCGGCACCTCGCCCCGGCGAATGTGGTCTATGCGCAGCAGCTGCGGGTCGGTGGTGTCCTCGGCCCAGCCAGTCTTGCGGTCGAGGGCGTCCACGATCTCCTCGCCCAGCGTAATGGCCGTGCCACTGGGGTGGTCCAGCTTGTGAACGTGGTGCGTCTCTTCCATCTCAACGTCGTACTGGGGGAACTGGTTCATGATCTTGGCTAAGTAACGGTTCACAGCCGAGAAGATGGCCACGCCGATACTGAAGTTCGAGGCCCAGAAGAGGGTCTTGCCCTCGCTGGTGCAGGCCCGGCGCACGTCGTCGCCATGCTCTTTCATCCATCCGGTAGAACCGCTCACCACCTTCACACCCTTGGCCCAGGCCTTGAGGTAGTTGCCATAGGCAGCTGTGGGATTGGTAAACTCGATGGCCACCTGGGCCGAGGCAAAGGCCTCGCTGTCAAAATCCTGCTGATTGTCAATGTCGATGACACTCACAATCTCATGGCCACGGTCGCGGGCTATCTGCTCAATCATCTTGCCCATCTTTCCGTAGCCGATTAAAGCTATTTTCATTTCCTTACAATTGTATTAATACGGTGCAAAGATACGCATTTTCAGGCACATACGTTTGTTTTTTACAATATTTAGTGCAATGCGAAGCGCTTTTTTTCGTACCTTTGCACCCGTTATGACAAATTACAACACCTGCACGCTGCCTTCGGGGCTGCGCATCATACACTTGCCATCGGCTTCGCCGGTGGTCTATTGCGGCTACGCCGTGGGTGGCGGCACGCGCCACGAGCTGCCGGGCGAGGAGGGGCTGGCCCACTTCTGCGAGCATCTTTCGTTCAAGGGCACGGCCCGCCGCACGTCGGTACAGATACTGAACGCCATCGAGGGCGTGGGCGGCGAGCTGAACGCCTTCACGGGCAAGGAAGACACGGTGTTCTACGTGGCCATCACCCCCCAGCACTTCCGCAAGGCCGTCGACGTGCTCACCGACCTGGTGTTCCACAGCGAGTATCCGCAGCACGAGGTCGAGAAGGAGTGCGAGGTGGTGTGCGATGAGATCGAGAGCTACGAGGACTCGCCCTCCGAGCTCATCTACGACGATTTCGAGAACCTGCTGTTCGAGGGGCATCCTCTGGGCCATAACATCCTGGGCACTGCCGAACAGGTGCGCAGCTATCGCAGCGAGGATGCCCGCCGCTTCACCCAGCGCTACTACTGTCCCCAGAACGCCGTGTTCTTCGTGAGCGGCAATGTGGATTTTGCGAAGCTGCCCAGCATCATAGGGCCTATAAGCCCTATGAGCCCTATGGGGCCTATAAGCCCTATAAGTCCTATAAGCCCCATAAGCCCTATAGGTCCTATAAGACCCATAGGCCCTATTAGTCCTATTAGCCCCATCACCCGCCACCGCTCCACCCACCAGGCCCACGTCATGGTGGGCACGCAGGCCTTCGCGGCCAGCGACCCGCGACGCTGGGCGCTCTTCCTGCTGAACAACTTGCTGGGCGGGCCGTCGATGAACTCGCGGCTGAACCTGGCCCTGCGCGAAAGAAATGCGCTGGTCTACACCGTCGACAGCCAGATGGTGACTTATAGCGATACGGGATTGTGGTCGGTGTACTTCGGTTGCGACCCGGCCGACGTGAAACGATGCCTGCGGCTGGTGCGCCGCGAGCTGGACCGACTGATGCAGCACCCGCTGAGCGCGGCCCAGCTGTCGCGTGCCAAGCAACAGGTGCACGGGCAACTGGCCATCGCCAGCGACAATCGCGAGCAGTTCGCGCTCGACTTCGGGCGGCACTACCTGCACGAAGGGCGCGAGCGCAACCTCGACGAGCTGCTGGCCCACATTGACAACCTTTCTGCCGACGACCTGCTCAGCACGGCCCAGCAGCTGTTTGCTCCCGACCGCCTCTCGACCCTCATCTACGATTAAGGCTTAATGACTGGTGTAGAAGTCGGTGATGCGCACCAGGGCACGGGCACAAACGGGACAGAAATCCTCGACTTCGTTGATCTTCATCCGGCACTCCTGAGCCGGGCGGTAGACCCCTTTCGACTGGTAGCCGCCCCCTTCGAACACGCCTACCCGGCGGGTGGCAGCGTTCAGACGCTGACGCTCCTCGGCAGTCTTCACCATGCGATAATTGGGCACATCGGCCGATGGAGGCGTAGGAACAGGGGTGCCCTTCGGCACCATATCGGCCCACTTCGACTGGAAATCGACCAGCGTCGTGAGGTTGGGCTCCCAAGGCTCGGTGTCGGCGGGGTACATCGTTTCGTAGCCGTCGTCATAGAAATACTCGTCGCCCAGACCGGCATAGGCATGGCCGAACTCATGCACCAGCACCTGCCGGAAGGTGGGGTGGTCGCTCGTTGAGACGGTAAGCTGGTTGTAGATGCCGCCACCGCCGTAGGTGTCGCTGTTCACCAGCACGATGATATGCTCGAAGGGAACGCCCGACAGCAGGTCGTACAGGCGGTGCATGTCTTGTGTCATGAGGTAGCGGTCGCTATAGAACGTGTCGTAGTGCACGTTCGAGGGCGTAAGGCTCCACCGCCCCCGATGGGGCACGCTGGGCCCGCTCTGCTGCGACTCGGCCGCCACAGCCACCACATTGAAGCGCTGCTTCATCGAGGTGAAGGGCTCGTGGGCAAACAGCGCATCGACCACGCGCTGGCAGTCGCCGTAGAACTTGCCCATCTGCTGCCGAGTGTAGCCCTCGGCCACGATGGCCAGGTCAATGCAGCTCACGATGTCGGGCTCGCCGTCGAGCGGTCCCTCGGTGGGCATGAAGTTGCGACGGCCTGCCTGGTCGGTAGCCTTCTCCTTGGCGAGGGGCAGCGTCTGTCCCTTCCATATATAATAATAAGGTGTACTGCTGGTGTCAAGCGGACGAATGAGAATATCGGCAGGGTCAACGACGTGCTGCAGCTGGGCCTGCACCTGATTGTGGAAGTCGGTCAGCGTCACCTTCACGTCGACCTTTCGCCTGGGCATAGGCACGTTGCAGCTGTTCTGGAAAGCCTTCTCCACCTGCGTGGCTTCCTCGGTAGCCTGCCACTCCTGGAAGAGCGTGGAAAAGGTGTGCACGTAGAGCAACCGGCCCGTTTCGTGGTCGCTCAAGGCTATCTGTCCGTTGCCGCGCAGGGGAACGTCGGTCAGCCTGCTCCGCCTGCCCGCCCACTGCGGGGTGACGTAGGCCTGCTCAAAGTAGATGTGCTGCTCGCGGTTGTTGCCCGCCAGGATATAGTCCAGCCGCAGCGTACGCCCATCGAAATCGTCATCGAACTGCTGTGCCCCAGCACCTGATAGCGCCCACCACACACACGCCAGAACCAAAAGTGCTTTTTTCATCATCATCGTCTTGTTTCAGGTTAATGCGCTGCAAACTTACAAAAAAACATTGAATTACCGAAATTGTAAACCCGAAAAGCACTTTAATACAAAAAAAATGTGTATTTTTGTAGCCGATAACCATTCTTCATGGCGAAATAACGACTAAAACAAGATAAACAATGAAGACAAGACTACTGACACTGGCTTTGCTGGCTGCCGCCACGACCGCTGGGGCACAGCAACGCAAGGAAATTACCCTGAACGACGACTGGCAATTCTCGCACGACAAGCTGTCGTGGCAGACGGTGAGCGTGCCTCACGACTGGGCCATCAGCGGCCCCTTCGACAAGAAGTGGGACCTGCAGACGGTGCGCATTGAGCAGAACGGTGAGAAACAGGCCACCGAGAAGAGCGGCCGCAGCGGTGCCCTGCCCTGGATTGGCGAGGGCCACTACAAGCGGAAATTCTCGATTCCATCGGGCTTCAGCGGCCATGCCGAACTGCTGTTCGACGGTGCCATGGCCGAGCCCACGGTCTTCGTGAACGGACAGAAGGCAGGCTACTGGGCCTACGGCTACAACACCTTCCGCGTGGACGCAACGCCTTATATCAAGGAAGGCGAGAATGAGCTGGCAGTAGACTTGCAGAACCTGGAGGAGAGCTCGCGCTGGTATCCCGGCGCCGGCATCTACCGCCCCGTGAAGCTGGTGCTCACGGGCAGCGACCATCTGGACCAGTGGGGAGTGTTTGTGCGCACCACTCAGATACAGGGCGGCAACGCCAAGGTGAGCGTTCAGACCAAGGCCTTAGGCCAGGCCAACGCCATCGAGGTGGAACTGCGCGACCAAAAGGGCCACGTGGCCGATGCGCGCCACGCCACGCTGAACGCCCAAGGCGAGGCCACGCTGACCCTACAAGTGGCCGGGGCCAACCTGTGGAGCCCGGAGTCACCCTACCTGTACAAGGCCGTGGTGCGGCTGATGAAGAACGGCCAGCAGGTCGATGAAATGGTGCAAAACGTGGGCCTGCGCACCGTCTCCGTGTCGAAGGAGGGCGGTTTCCAGCTGAATGGCGAGACGCGCAAGCTGAAGGGCGTGTGCCTGCACCACGACTTGGGCCCGCTGGGGGCCGCCGTCAATAAGGCAGCACTCATCCGCCAGGTGAAGATCCTAAAGGAAATGGGCTGCGACGCCATTCGCACGGCCCACAACATGCCCTCGCAGATGCAGATGGACGTGTGCGACTCGCTGGGCATGATGGTCATGGCCGAGAGCTTCGACATGTGGATCTACAAGAAGTGCAAGAACGGCTATGCCCGCTTCTTCAAGGAGTGGAGCGACCGCGACATTGAGAACCTGGTGCTGGCCAACCGCAACCATCCATCGATCGTGATGTGGTCGATAGGCAACGAGATTCCCGAGCAGGGCATGACTGGCGGTACCGACATTGCCAAGCACTTGCAGGACATCTGCCACCGGCTGGACCCCACGCGCCCCGTGACCCAGGGCTGCGACCGCGCCGAGGCAGCACTGAAGACGGGCTTCGTGCAGGCCATGGACGTACCGGGCTTCAACTACCGCGTACATAAGTACATGAACAACTACCAGCAGCTGCCGCAAGGCTTCCTGCTGGGCAGCGAAACGGCCTCAACGGTATCGTCGCGCGGTGTGTATAAGTTCCCCGTACGCCCCACCGACAATGGCGTCTACCCCGACGGCCAGTGCTCCAGCTACGACGTGGAGTGGTGCCCGTGGAGCAACCTGCCCGACGACGACTGGGTGTGGCAGGACGACTACAAATGGGTGATAGGCGAGTTTGTGTGGACGGGCTTCGACTATCTGGGCGAGCCCACGCCCTACGACGAGTACTGGCCTTCGCGCTCGAGCTACTTCGGCATTTGCGATCTGGCCGGATTGCCCAAGGACCGCTACTACTTGTATCGCTCGAAGTGGAACAAGGAGAGCCACACCATACACCTGCTGCCGCACTGGTCGTGGGGCACTCATAAAGCTCCTAACTTAGCCCAAAAGCAGGGTGAACGTACAGGAATGGTGACTCCCGTCTATTGCTACACCGACTACCCGGAGGCCGAGCTCTTCGTGAACGGCAAGAGCCAGGGCCGCATCAGCAAGAACCCCGGTCAGCGACTGGACCGCTACCGTCTGCGCTGGAACGACGTGAAGTACGAGCCAGGCGAGCTGCGCGTGGTGGTCTACGACAAGGAAGGCAAGAACTGTGGCGAGCAGGTGGTGAAGACGGCTGGCAAGCCCGCCCGCCTGCAGACGGAGGTATGGACGCAGAGCGATGCTGCCACGCTGAAGGCCGATGGCGACGACCTGGCCTTCGTCACGGTGTCGCTGGTCGACGAGAACGGCACGCTCATTCCCGATGCTGCCGACCAGCTGCGCTTCGAGGTGGAAGGGACAGGCACCTTCCGTGCCGTATGCAATGGCGATGCCACGTCGCTCGAGCCCTTCACCCAGCCCACGATGAAGCTGTTCTCCGGTCAGCTGGTAGTAGTGGTACAGGCCGCCAAGCAGGCAGGCACCCTCACGCTGAAGGTCAGCGACGAGCAGCAGGGCTTCAGCCAGCAAGTGGCCATCGCAGTGAAGTGACCGTTTCCGCCTGCCGTTTCACTACATATTATAGAACGTGGCCATCAGGTCGTGGCGGTAGTTCTTGCTGATCTTCAGCTCGGTGATATGGCTCAGTGGATCGCAAAGCACAATCTGCTGGTCGAGAATGCGGCTTATCTTATTCACATTCACGATATAGCGCTTGTGAATCTGAACGAAATCCTTTGAATAGGCCAGGATAATATCGGCCGTGGTGCGATGACGCAGCGGCTGAGAAACACCATCGACGGTGAACACCTCCCACAGGCGGCGTTCACCGTCGAAGCGAAAGAACACGATGTCCTGAAAACGCAGCACGGTGTGCTCGTTGATGGCGTTCACAATCATCACGCTGGGTGGCGTGGCGGTGATGTTCTTGCCCACCACGGGCTGAATATTGCTCAGCTTATTCTCGTAGTAGCGCGTCATTATCTTGGCCAGCTCCTGGCGGCTGGCCGGCTTCAGCATATAGTCGAAGGCCTCGCGCCGCAGGGCTTCGAGCATATATTTGTCGTAGCCCGTATAGAACACCACCTTCATTTCGGGCTTCACCAGCGGGCGTATCTTGGTGCAGAAGTCAAGGCCCGACATGGAGGGCAGCTCCACGTCGAGGAACAGCAGGTCGGGCTCCAGCTCGCTGATCTGGTCGAGCGTAGCCTGGTTGGCATCCTGCGCCAGTCCTACTATCTCCACGCTATAGTCTTCCAACTGCCGTCGCAACAGGGCGGCGGCCGCGGCATCGTCGTCGACGATGAAGGTTCTTACCAGTCGTTTAGTCTCCATGATTGTTGGTCTTTAGGGTGTAGTCAAAATCGTCGGGCAGATAGATCCAGCCCCGGCAGCCCTGCACGCCGTCGGTACGGTTCTCCAGTGCATAGCTCATCAGGTTGTCGTCGCCGGCAGCATGGGCCTCAGCCTCGTGCTGCTCGTTCAGCATCACGATGGTCTGGCGCACCACCTTCAATCCCGTGCGTTCGCGAATCTGGCGGTCTTCGGGCAGGCCCACGCCATTGTCGATGACCTCTACGAGCGTTCCACGGTCGCGCCGCGTTGCCCTGACCATGACGCTGCGCTGCTGCCCAGGCTGGGCGGGGCGCGCCTTCAGCCCGTGCTTCAGGGCGTTCTCCACCAGAATCTGCACCGACATAGAGGGCAGCAGCACGTGGTCGGCATCGACATTGGGTGCCAACCGGGCCTCATACTTGAAGTCGGGGCCAATGCTTCGGCTCTCAATGCCGCAATAGAAGCTGATGAACTCCAGCTCGTCGGCCAGCGTGGTCTGCTCCGTGCCCGTCAGCTCGATGCCCCGGTGCAGCAGTTGCACCAGCGGGTCCAGGTCTACCTCCTTGCCGTCCATCTGTGCAAGCATCTCGGCCGTCAGGGCATTGCTGATGAAATGGGGCGTGATGCGGTTGCGCACGGTCTCCATTCTGAGCCCGGTAATGCGGTTGCGCATATTGCGGGCCTCGAGCTTCCGCTCGCGCTGCTTCATCATGATGATGACGAGCAGCAGCACGATGACGATGGCCGAGGCCACGAAGAGCGACAACGCCCAGCGGAACGACAGCTCTTTCTCCTCCAGCTGGCGCTGCTTGTCGAGCATCTGCTTCTCGTGCTCGTACTGGGTGAGGGCGGTCTGGAAACGCATGCGTGTGTTCACGTCGGTGATGGCCCCTTGCAGCTGGTTCACCGTCTGCAGGGCCTGTGCATACTTCTGCCAGTTGGCCGTTTGCCTATAGAGCTTCAGCAGCACCCGCTCGCGCAGCAGGCGCTGCTCGGGTATCATCCACTGGGGCGTAGGGTTCTGCTCGACGAGCTGCCGGGCCAGCATGAGGTTGCCGTCGATCAGGGCCAGGTCTATGCGCTGGGTGGTCAGGTAGTACAAGGGCAGCAACTGGCGCTCCTGGGTGAAGAAACGCTCGGTTTCATCGATAAGCGGGCGGGCTTTCTCCTGCTGCCCCAGCTTGATGTAGACATCGCTCAGGTTGCAGTGGCCATACATCTTCTCCCACAGCATGCTGGGGTCGCGGGCTATCATCGAGTCGAGCTCCAGGAAGCACTGCAGGCTCTCCTGATACTTCTCCTGCAAGTAGTAGTCGTTGCCCCGGTTGTTCAAGTACTGAAACAGCTCCTGGCGCTGCATGCGGGGCTTCAGCTGCCGGGCACGCTCCCACCAGATGCTGCTCTGGTCGAAGTCGCCCATGGCGGCATAGGCCGACGCGATGCCAATGTTCACGTTGATGCGCGTGGCGTCGCTCATGCCCAGCGAGTCGCCCAGCTCCATAGCCTTGCGGAAGTAGCGCACACCCTCGTCGTAGCGGCCCAGCTGCTTGTAGGCATCGGCAATGTTGGTGAGCAGCACCAGGCGGTTGCTGGTGTCGAAGCCCAGCTCGTCGACCAGCCTCAGGGCCTCCAGGTCGTGGTTCAGCGCCGAGTCCATGCGCCCCACCATCTTGGCCTCGTAGGCTCCCAGCTGCATTTCGTACTCCACTTGCAGCAGGCGCTGCATGGCACTCTCGCCCTGATGCCCGCTGAGGTACTGGCCCAGACGGCGGTTGCACTGCATGAACGAGTCGGCCTTCATGGCAGAGAAGTAGTACTTGGCCAGCAGCACGTCGTAGCGATAGTACTCGTCGCTGTCGCGGGCCTCGCGTTTGCCTTGCTCCACGCAGGCCAGCGCCGTGGCGGCATCGCCTCCTGACAGGGCAGCCTCGCCCTTGTCGAAGAGGGGCAGTGAGGGCGGTGTTACCGACTCGCTGGAACAGCCTTTCAGGACGACCAGCGTGGCGTGGCGCCGGCCTTCGGGAAGCAGGAGCCACGCTATGCAGAGCAATACGAAGCACAGCAGTGCGATGAGTATGCGTTTCATTGTTTACTTTTTTCTGATGATGGTGAGCCCGTCGCGCACAGGCAATATCACTTTCTCTACGCGCAGGTCTTGCGCCAGGTGGTCGTTGAAGCGGCGTATGCCCAGCGTCTGCTGGTCGTGGTCGTAGGCGGGGTCTACCACGTGGCCGTCCCACAGGGTGTTGTCGGCCACGATGAAGCCGCCGCACTTCAGCACCGACAGGGCCATCTCGTAGGTCTCAACGTAGGTGCGCTTGTCGCCGTCGATGAAGACCATATCGAACTCGATGCCCAGCCGGGGCGCCTCGACGATGGCATCGCCAATGATGAAGCTGACGCGGCCGGCCCAGGGCGAGCCCTCTATCCACGGGCGGGTGAAGTCTTCCTGCTCGTCGTTCTTCTCGAAGGTGTAGATCATGCCGCCCTCCTCCAGCCCCTCGGCCATGCACAGGGCCGAATAGCCGCTGAAGGTGCCCACCTCGAGCACGCGGCGGGGGCGCACCATCTGCACCAGCATCTTGAGCAGCCGGCCCTGCAGGTGGCCACTGGCCATGCGCCCGTGCAGCAGGTGTATGTTGGTGGCGCGCCACAGGCGGTACAGGTAGTCGGGCTCGGGCGATATATGGTCGAGCAGGTAGGAGTCTAACGCTTCCTTGCACATAGCGCCTCTATGGCCAGCCGGTAGCTGTCGAGCCCGAAGCCGCAGATGACGCCAAGGCAGGCGGGCGACAGGTAGGAGTGGTGGCGGAACTCCTCGCGCTGATGAACATTGGAGATGTGGACCTCGACAACGGGCACGCGAATGGCGCGGATGCAGTCTTGCAGGGATACGCTGGTGTGGGTATAGGCCCCGGCATTCAGCACAACGCCGGCATACTCTTCTTCCTGGAAGCCCACCTCCTGCAATTTGTCGAGCAGGCAGCCCTCGTGGTTGCTCTGGTAGTAGTCAAGCTCTACGTCGGGATAGCGCTGGCGCAGCTGGGGCAGATAGTCGTCGAACGACGACGAGCCGTAGATGCCCGGCTCGCGCTTGCCCAGCAGGTTCAGGTTGGGGCCATTGATAATCTGTATTTTCATTTTTCAGTTCTTATGAGATAAAGTTTTCTACTTGCAAAGCTTGCAGCCCTCGCACTTGCTCAGCTCGCCACGGAAGCGCTTGTCGATGAGGTGGTGCAGACGGTCGCGCAGGGGCACGAGGGCTATCTGGTCGACCACCTCGCGAATGAAGGCCACCTGCAGCAGCGTGCGGGCCTCCTTCTCGGGAATGCCGCGCTGGCGCATGTAGAACAGGGCCTGGTCGTTGAGCTGACCCACGGTGGAGCCATGGGCGCACTTCACGTCGTCGGCATAGATCTCGAGCATAGGCTGGGTGTACATGTGGGCCTCGCGGGTGGAAGTGAGGTTCTGGTTGGTCATCTGCGACGAGGTCTTCTGTGCTCCGGGGGCCACATAGACGCGGCCTGCGAAGGCACCCGTAGCCTGGCCATCGAGCACATATTTGTAAAGCTCGCCCGACGTGCAGTGGGCTGCCTGGTGGGTGATGAGCGTGTTGTTGTCTACGTGCTGCTGCTTGTCGGCTATCACGCAGCCGTTGCACAGGCACTCGGCACCCTCGCCGGCCAGCACCAGGTCGAGCTTGTTGCGGGTGACGCCGTTGTGCAGGGTGATCACGTTGTGGTTCACGCGGCTATTGCGCTCCTGCCGCACGTAGACGTTGCTCAGCCGCACGTTCTTGGCGTGGGTCTCCTCCAAGCAATACATATCGACCTTGGCATTCTCGCCCGCAAAGACCTCGATGACCTGCGTGGCCAGAAAGTTGCGGTCGTCGGCTGCGTGGTCGCAGAACAGCAGTTTCACCTCGGCCCCTTCTTCGGCCACGATGAGCACGCGGCGGTTCACCATCAGGTCGACGTCGCTGCGCAGGATGTTGATGACCTGTATGGCCTTGTCGACCACCGTGTTCCGGGGCACGTAGACCAGTAGTCCGTCCTGGGCCAGCATAGTGTTCAGGTCGGTGATGGCATCGGCATCTGCCGAGGCCAGCTGGTTGTAGAGACCCCACCCAGCCTCCCCTTCAGGGGAGGAGAAATTAGTCACGACCACACCTTCGGGCAATAGTTTGCGATTCGGAACCGTCTGTCCCTCCCCTGCAGGGGAGGTTAGGAGGGGTCTGTCGTTTACCACGAAGTAGAGCAGCGTGGAGAGGTTGGGCACGTCGCACTTGAAGGCATCGTAGGGATTCACGGGAATGTCCAGCCGGTTCAGGTTCAGCCCGTAGTTGGGGGCAAAGAGCTTCTGTATGTCGGTGTACTTGTAGCGCTCCACCTTGCGGGTGGGGAAGCCGCCCGAGGCAAACCGCGTGAAGGCCGCGTCGCGCACGGCGTTCATCACCTGCGGTGCGTGGTCGCAGATCATCTGGCGGCACTGCTGGTAGAGGTCTATGTACTGAATAGCAGACCCACCCCCTTGCCCCTCCCTCAAAGGGAGGGGAGTATTTAGTTTCTTCGTTTGTTCTTCCATAACAGATTCTTTTTATGAGGAGTAAACTATATACTCCCCTCCCTCAAAGGGAGGGGTCGGGGGTGGGTCGTTTTATCCAGTCATACCCACGTTCCTGTATCTCAGCGGCCAGCTCCGGCCCGGCTGTCTTCACGATGCGACCCTGGTAGAGCACGTGCACCACGTCGGGGCGGATCATATCGAGCAGACGGTCGTAGTGCGTGATGACGATGCACGAGGTCTCGGGCGTCTTCAGCATGTTCACGCCCTCGGCCACGATGCGCATGGCATCGACGTCGAGGCCCGAGTCGGTCTCGTCCAGGATAGACAATTTTGGCTCGAGCATGGCCATCTGGAAGATCTCGTTGCGCTTCTTCTCGCCGCCGCTGAAGCCCTCGTTCACCGAGCGGTTGGCCAGCTTGTTGTCCAGCTGCACAATCTTCTGCTTCTCGCGCATCAGCTTCATAAACTCGGGGGTCTTCATCTCGGGCTGGCCAAGGTACTTGCGCTTCTCGTTGACGGCGGCCTTCAGGAACTGCGTCATGGGCACGCCGGGAATCTCTATGGGGTACTGGAACGAGAGGAACAGGCCCTCGTGGGCGCGGTCTTCGGGCTTCATCTCCAGGAGGTTCTTGCCGTTGAAGAACACCTCGCCCTGGGTTACTTCATACAGCGGATTGCCCACGAGCACAGCCGAGAGCGTAGACTTTCCCGAGCCGTTGGGGCCCATAATGGCGTGGGTCTCGCCGTCGCGAATGGTCAGGTCGATGCCCCGCAATATCTCCTTGTCGCCTATGCGGGCGTGCAGGTTACGTACTTCTAACATAGTCTATCTTATTTCTTTTATGACTGCAAAGTTACACAATTTCTACTGAATTTAGGGGCTATTCCACGTTTTTTTTGCATACTGCCACGCAACGGAGGCTGAATAACGACACAACGGAGGCCGGATAGCAAAACAATGGAGGCCGGATTGAAGTGGAACGGAGGCCGGATTGAGACGCAACGGAGCCTGTTTTGCAAAAGGGCGGAAAACGGCTGATTCCGGGGTCTGCCTCAGCCCACCGTTCCCTCGAGCGACACCGAGAGCAGCTTGCGGGCCTCAACGGCAAACTCCATAGGCAGCTTGTTGAGCACATCCTTGGCATAGCCGTTGACGATCAGGCCCACGGCCTGCTCGGTGGGAATGCCGCGCTGGTTGCAATAGAACAGCTGGTCTTCGCTGATCTTGGAGGTGGTGGCCTCGTGCTCGAAGATGGCGGTGGGGTTCTTCACGTCCATATAGGGGAAGGTGTGGGCACCACACTCCGAGCCCAGGAGCAGCGAGTCGCACGAGGAGTAGTTGCGTGCGTTCTCGGCCGTGGCGGCGGCACGCACCAGTCCGCGATAGGAGTTCTGCGAGTGTCCGGCCGAGATGCCCTTCGAGATGATGGTGGAGCGGGTGTTGCGGCCCAGGTGTATCATCTTCGTGCCCGTGTCGGCCTCCTGGTAGTTGTTGGTCACGGCGACCGAGTAGAACTCGGCCGCGCTGTTGTCGCCCCGCAAGATGCAGGAGGGGTACTTCCAGGTGATGGCCGAACCGGTCTCTACCTGCGTCCACGACAGCTTCGAGTCCACGCCGCGCAGGTCGCCACGCTTGGTCACAAGGTTCAGCACGCCTCCCCTACCCTGCTCGTCGCCGGGATACCAGTTCTGCACGGTGCTGTACTTCACCTCGGCGCGGTCGTTCACGATAATCTCGACGATGGCAGCGTGCAGCTGGTTCTCGTCGCGCATCGGGGCGGTGCATCCCTCTAAATAAGAAACGTAGCTGTCGTCGTCGGCCACGATGAGCGTGCGCTCGAACTGGCCGGTGTTGCGGGCGTTGATGCGGAAAGAGCTGCTCAGCTCGATGGGGCAGCGCACGCCCTTGGGAATGTAGACGAAGGAGCCATCGCTGAAGACGGCAGAGTTGAGCGCGGCAAAGAAGTTGTCCTTATAGGGAACGACCGTACCCAGGTACTGGCGCACCAGATCACCGTGCTCCTTGATGGCCTCGCCAATGTAGCAGAAAATGATGCCCCGCTCGGCCAGTTCCTTCTTGAAGGTGGTCTTCACCGACACCGAGTCCATAATGGCATCGACGGCGGTATTGCCGCTCAGGGCCAGGCGTTCCTCCAGAGGAATGCCCAGCTTGTCGAACGTCTTCTCCAACTCGGGATCGATTTTACCATCGCCCTGCGGCTTCTTGGCCATCGGGTCGGCATAATAAGAAATTTCCTGGTAGTCAATCGGCGGCACGTGCACATGGCCCCAACGAGGCTCCGTCTGCTCTTTCCAATAGCGGAAAGCCTTCAGACGGAAGTCAAGCATCCACTCGGGCTCGCCCTTCTTCTGCGAAATCAGCCTGACGACATCCTCGTTCAGACCCTTCTCTATGATTTCGGTATGTACATCGGTGGTGAAGCCGAACTCGTATTTCTGCTCTGCCACCTGCTTCACAAATTCGTTGTTGTTGCTCATTGCAGTCTCTACTGAATCTCAATTAGGCTGCAAAGATACAAAAAAAAGTACGAAACACTTGTCGTTTCACAGAATTTTGCTATCTTTGCAAGCAAAACAACGATAAAATGGCTAAAGAAAGAACTTTCATCAGTTTTGACTGGGCACTGAAGCGATTGCTGCGCAACAAGGCAAACTTCGGCGTGCTGGAGGGATTCCTGTCTACACTGCTGAACACGGAGATAAAGATTCACCGCCTGCTGGAGAGCGAAGGCAACAAAGACCGCGACGACTCGAAGATGAACCGCGTGGACATCCTGGCAGAAAACACCGAAGGCGAACTGCTGCTCATCGAAGTGCAGGGCGAGTCGGAATATGCCTATTTCCAGCGCATCCTGTTCGGTGCATCCAAGCTGGTCACTGAGTATATAGACAGTGGCACCAACTACGACAATGTGAAGAAGGTCTATAGCATCAACATTGTCTATTTCGACCTGGGCCAAGGCAAGGACTTCGTCTATCACGGCAAGACGGAGTTCCGGGGCGTTCATCATAACGATGTTTTGCAGCTGTCTACCTTCCAGCGCCAGCAATTTGGTGTCAGCGAGGTCTACCAGCTCTATCCGGAATACTACATCCTGAAGGTGAACGATTTCAACCAATGGTCCAAGGTGCCTCTGGAGCAATGGATCTACTTCCTGGCAACCAGCGAGATTCCCGAAGATGCCGATGCGCCTGGCCTTCAGGAGGCCCGCGAGAAGCTGCTCGTCTCGAAGATGAGCCGTGAAGAGCAGGCCGCCTATCGCCGCTATCTGGATGACCGCGTCATCCTGGCAGACCAGATTTTCACTGCCCGTGGCGAAGGAAAACTCGAAGGCCACTGGGAGGGACTGGAAGAAGGAAGAAAAAAAGGATTGGAAGAAGGAAGGAAAAAAGGTCTGGAAGAAGGAAGAAAAGAAGGACGAAAAGAAGGATTGGAAAAAGGAAGAAAGGAAGGTCTGGAAGAAGGAAGAAAGGAAGGAATGGAAGAAGGAAGAAAGGAGGAACGTCTGGCTAACGCACGTAGTCTCCTGGCAAACGGGCTACCTCTTGACCTCATAGCAAAAAGCCTGTCACTTACCCATGACGAGATAGAAATACTATCTTAGCCTACAAAATAACGGAGCCTCCACTGCAATGTAGTAGTGAAGGCTCCGTTGCTTTCTGATGGTATGCGCTGTTTTACAGCTTCTGCTGTACCTCGATTTCCTGGAAGGTCTCGATGATGTCGCCTTGCTGAATATCGTTGAAGTTGACCAGCGAGATACCGCATTCGAAGTTGGTGGCCACTTCCTTGACATCGTCCTTGTAGCGCTTCAGGGCGTTGATGGCACCGGTGAAGACCACAATGCCATCGCGAACGAGACGGGCCTTGTCCGAACGGTGGACCTTGCCCTCGACCACCATGGCACCAGCCACGGTACCCACCTTCGAAATCTTGTAGACCTCGCGCACCTCGACCTGAGCGGTGACCTCCTCCTTGATAATCTTGTCGAGCATGCCCTCCATCGTAGAGCGCACATCCTCGATGGCATCGTAGATAATGGAGTAGGTGTTGATCTCAACGCCCTCATTGTCAGCCAGTTTACGGGCAGCCGAAGAAGGACGCACCTGGAAGCCGATGATAATGGCATCGGAGGCTCCGGCCAGCGTGACATCGTTCTCTGAGATCTGACCCACAGCCTTGTGGATGACGTTGACCTTGATCTTCTCTGTGGAAAGCTTGATGAACGAGTCGCTGAGTGCCTCGATAGAACCATCGGTATCGCCCTTGACAATGAGGTTGAGTTCCTTGAACTCGCCCAGCGCAATGCGGTGGCTGATGTCGGAGAGCGTCAGTCGGGTCTGCGTGCGCAGTCCCTGTTCGCGGGCCAGTTGTTCACGTTTGTTGGCAATCTCGCGGGCCTCCTGCTCCGAGTCCATCACGTGGAAGGCATCGCCTGCCGTGGGAGCTCCATTCAGACCCAGGATGATAGCGGGCTGAGCGGGACGAGCCTCCATAATGAGCTCGTTGCGCTCGTTGAACATGGCCTTGATCTTACCATGACTGGTACCGGCAATCACCACATCGCCCACCTTGAGCGTACCATTGCTGACGAGCACCGTAGACACATAGCCACGGCCCTTGTCGAGCGACGACTCGATAATTGAACCCGTAGCCTTGCGGTTGGGGTTAGCCTTCAGCTCGAGCATCTCAGCCTCGAGCAGCACCTTTTCGAGCAGCTCCTCCACGCCAAGGCCTTTCTTGGCCGAGATTTCCTGGCACTGGTACTTGCCGCCCCAGTCCTCGACCAGCAGGTTCATGTTGGCCAGATCCTCGCGAATCTTGTCGGGGTTGGCACCCGGCTTGTCAATCTTGTTGATGGCGAAGACCATAGGCACGTTGGCAGCCTGAGCATGGGCGATGGCCTCCTTCGTGGTAGGCATCACGCTATCGTCGGCAGCCACGATGATAATCGCAATATCCGTTACCTGAGCACCACGGGCACGCATGGCGGTGAACGCCTCGTGACCAGGGGTGTCGAGGAAGGTTATCTGGCGACCGTCGGGCAGCGTCACGTTGTAGGCACCAATGTGCTGGGTGATGCCGCCAGCCTCACCAGCAATGACGTTGGTCTTGCGAATATAGTCAAGCAGCGAAGTCTTACCATGGTCCACATGGCCCATCACCGTCACAATCGGGGCGCGCGGCTTCAGGTCGTTCTCATCGTCTTCCTCCTCCTGGATAGCGTTCTGCACCTCGGCACTGACATACTCGGTGGTGAAGCCGAACTCTTCGGCCACGATGTTGATGGTTTCGGCCTCCAGACGCTGGTTGATTGATGCCATAATGCCGATGGCCATACAGGTACTGATGACCTTGACCACAGGCACATTCATCATCGTAGCCAGCTCCGAGACGGTCACAAACTCGGTGAGTTTCAGCACTTTGCTCTGTGCTGCCTCGGCTGCCATCTCCTCATTCAGACGCTCGGCCACGGCATCGCGTTTCTCCTTACGATACTTGGCACCCTTCTTGTTCTGGTTGGTCTTCGAGGTGAGGCGGGCCAGCGTCTCCTTGACCTGGCGTGCCACATCTTCCTCATTGACCTCGATGGGCTTGGGGGCCTGCTTGTTCTTCTTCTTGTTCTTGCCGCCGCCCTGCTGGTTCATAGGCTGGTCGCTGAAGTTCTGGTTGCCACCCTTGTTCTTCTTCTTGCCGCCACCGCCCTGGCCTTGCTGCTGGCTGGGCTGACTCTGCTGCTTGGCAGCGGCCTCAATGTCGACCTTACCATTGCGAATGCGCTCACGCTTGCGCTTCTCGCCACCCTGGCCACCGCCGCCATTCTGGCCGCGCTGCTGGGCAGCTTTCTCCTCGCGCTGCTTGCGCTTCTCCTCCTTCGACTTCTTCTTCGGACGAGTGCTCTGGTTGATGGTCGACAAGTCGATCTTACCCAGCACGTTGACCTTCGGAGCCAGCTTGGCCTCGCTCTTCAGCGTGTAGATCTCCGGACCCGAAGAGGTGGAAGCGGCATCGTCTGTGGAAGCGACCTCCACAGGAGTGCTCACCACGGGGGCGGGCTCTGCAGGCTGAGAATCCGTACTCACGGTTCTCTTCTCCTTGACGGCAACTGCAGCAGGAGCCTGCTCCTTCTGTTCCTGCTCCTTGGGGGCAGCAGGCTGCGGCTTCTCTACAGAAGCGGGGGCGGGCTGTGGCTTGGGTGCCTCCTGGACAGGGGCGGGCTTGGGCTGTTCAACCTTCTTCACCGGGCTCTCGGCAGCAGCCTTCGGTGCAGGTTGAGGCTGGGGCTGCACCTTCACGGGCTGAGCCTCACTCTTCTCGGGGCGTGCAGCCGACGGTGCAGGTGCAGGAGCAGCGGCAGGCTTTGGCTTGCCCACACTGCTCAGGTCTATCTTGCCCAGCGGCGTGAACTGCTGGCGCTGTGCCATCTTCTCCTCGGTCTTGGTCTTGGCCATCTCGGTCTTCTTCTCCTTGTTCTTCTTGGGGAAGAGGTTAGCCGCCTGCGTCTTCACGGCTTTGTCGCCCCGGAACTCGGTGACCAGCGCGTCGTACTGCTGGTCGCTGATCTTGGTGTTCGAGGTGGCATCGTCGCGAATCTCGCCCAGGCTTCGTTTGTTCTTCAGGAAATCAACTGCCGTTTGAAGTCCTATGTTCAGTTCTGTTAATACTTTATTTAATCTTATTCCCATTTCTCAAACCTCAAATCTCAAATCTTATTCAAATTCAGCTTTCAGCACTTCCAGCAGATGGTCCACGGTCTCCTCCTCCAGGTCGGCCTTCTCAATGAGCATTTCGCGGGGAGCATTAAGCACAGCCTTGGCAGTATCGAGGCCGATAGCCTTGATGCTGTCGATGACCCACTGGTCGACCTCATCGCTGAACTCGTCGAGGTAGATATCCTCGTCGGCATCGGCACCTTCGGGCACCACGCGGAACACGTCGATGGTAAACTCGGTGAGCATCGAGGCCAGCTTGATGTTCATACCACCCTTACCAATAGCCAGGCTGACCTCCTCGGGCTGCAGATAGACCTCGGCCTTGTGCTTCTCGCTGTCGAGCGTGATGCTGGTCACCTTGGCAGGCGAGAGGGCACGCTGAATGAAGAGCTGCGTGTTCGAGGAATAGTTGATCACGTCGATGTTCTCGTTCTGCAACTCACGAACAATGCCGTGCACGCGCGAACCTTTTACACCTACGCATGCGCCCACGGGATCGATGCGGTCGTCGAAGCTCTCCACGGCCACCTTGGCACGCTCGCCCGGCATACGGGCCACGCGGCGAATGGCAATGAGACCGTCGTTAATCTCGGGCACCTCGGCCTCGAGCAGCCTCCTCAAGAAGTCGGGACTGGTACGCGAGAGGATGATGCGGGGATTGCTGTTCTCGTTCTGCACCTCCTTCACGATGGCCCTCACGGTCTCGCCCTTGCGATAGTTGTCGGCCGGAATCTGCTCGTTCTTCGGCAGATGCAGCTCGTTGCCCTCATCGTCCATGAGCAACACCTCGCGCTTCCACATCTGGTACACCTCGCCACTGACGATGGTGCCCACCTTGTCCTTGTACTTCTGGTACAGCACCTCGTGGTCCAGCTCCAGAATCTTCGAAGCCAGCGTCTGGCGCAGGTTCAGGATGGCGCGGCGGCCGAACTTGGTGAAGTCCACCGGCTCGCTCACCTCTTCGCCCACCTCATAGTCAGGCTCAATCTTCTGTGCCTCCTTCAGCTCTATCTCCTTGTTCTCGTCCTTCACATCACCATTGTCCACCACGATGCGGTTACGGTGAATCTCGAAGTCACCCTTGTCGGGGTTCACAATCACGTCGAAGTTCTCATCGCTGCCAAACATCTTGGCCAGCACGTTGCGGAAACTCTCTTCGAGCACGCTCACCAGAGTGGTGCGGTCAATGTTCTTGGTCTCCTTGAACTCCTGAAAAGTCTCAAACATCGAGGGACCTTTCGCGTCTTTCTTTGTTGCCATTTATCTTTCTACTTAAAATTAATCAGATACTTCACCGACTTCACCTCGTCCATCGAGAACTCGCGGTCGACCTCCACTAGCACGGGGCGCTTCTTGCCCTCGGGCACCTGCTTCTCCTTCGTGTTCACCACGAAGCGGCGGTCCTCGCCCACGCTCTTCAGCACGCCAGTGAGCTTCTTGCCGTCGGCCAGCAGCACCTCCACCTCGTCGCCGATGTGGTTCTCATACTGCTGCCACACCTTGAAGGGCTGGCCAATGCCTGCCGATCCCACCTCCAGCTCGTAGTCGCCCACCTCGTCGCCCAGCTTGTCCTGCAGGAAGCGGCTCAGTTCGGCGCAATCCTCAATCCACACGCCGTCGGCGTTGTCAATCTCAATGACGATGCGGTCGGCATCCATCTCAATGTCAACCAGGAAGTAGTCGCGCTCTTGCAGCCACTCTTCCACCAGTGTTTTTACAGTTTCTTTCGTTATCATTCGACTTCGATTTATAATAGAAATGAGGGACTTTTGCAAGTCCCTCATTCCACTGAACGCTGCAAAGGTACGCATTTTCTGCGACACCTGCAAATATTTTGCGAAAAAAGTGA
>JAFVEE010000102.1 GCA_017478085.1 Prevotella sp.
CGTTCAGACAGGTCTGCGTCATACCCGGCGACGACTCTGTGAGTCCATAGACGCTGGTGATGGTCATATACATCTTCTCACTGACCTGCTTCATCAGTTCCACCGGACAGAGAGAGCCTGCCATGATACCCGTACGCAGACTGGTAAGGTCGAACATCGAGAACATCGGGTGATTCAGTTCGGCGATGAACATCGTGGGCACGCCATAGACGGCGGTACACCGTTCCTTATGGATGGAGGCCAGCACCACCAGCGGGTCGAACTTCTCGACCATCACCTCGGTACAGCCGTGGGTCAGACAGTTCATCGTGGCGAGCACCACACCGAAGCAGTGGAACAGCGGCACACAGACGCAGAGCTTGTCATCCTGCGTGAAGCCCATGTTCTCACCCGTGAAGTAGCCGTCGTTGGCAATGCCGTAGTGCGTCAGCATCACACCCTTGGGGAAGCCCGTCGTACCGCTGGTGTACTGCATGTTGCACACGTCGTGGCAGCTGACGCTCTTCTTCACGGTATCGAGCTCCTCGTCCTCGATGTTCTGGCCCAGCAGCAACAGCTCGGCGGTGTTGTACATGCCGCGGTATTTCTCCATACCGATGAAGACCACGTTCTTCAGACAGGGGAAGCGCTCGCTCTCCAGGTGACCGCGCTCGCAGGTCTTCAGCTCGGGCAGCATGGTGTAGGTCATGTCGACGTAGTTGCAGTCCCACGTGCCGTCGGTGATGCACAGGGTGTGCATGTCGCTGTCCTTGCACAGGTACTCCAGCTCGTTCTGCTTGTAGTTGGTGTTCACCGTGACCAGCACGGCACCTATCTTGGCCGTGGCATAGAGGAAGGTGAGCCAGTCGGGCACGTTCGTGGCCCAGATGCCCACGTTCGACCCCTTCTTCACGCCGATGGCCAACAGGCCCTTGGCCAGGTTGTCTACGCGCTCGTTGAACTTGGACCAGGTGAAGCGCAGGTCGCGGTCGCTGTAGACGATGTACTCCTTATCGGGCGTGGTCTCGGCCCAGTGCTCCAGCCACTGGCCCAGCGTGCGCTCAGAGAGGGTGTAGCCAGCACCGTGGGTCTCAGCGGGGTAAAGACCCTCCCCCGCCCCCTCCCTCTGAGGGAGGAGAGTGGTCAGTTTGGTGGCTGAAAAACTATCCTTATTCTGTACCATTTAAATAATCTCTATTTTGATAAGCTTAATGACTCTCTACTCCCCTCCCTGTAGGGAGGGGTTGGGGGTGGGTCTCGCTGTTAGAACGGAATATACACCAGTGCCAGGATCCTGGCCTGCTGGCCGGGGGCACCGTGCACGTGGTGCTTCACGATGCTGTCGTAGTAGATGCTGTCGCCCTGGCGCAGCACATACTTCTCCTTACCATAGTCAATCTCGATCTCGCCGCTCATCACGTAGATGAACTCCTCGCCCTCGTGGGCCGAGAGCTGGAAATCGCGCTCCTCGGTGGGATTGATGTCGATGATGAAGGGCTCCATGTGGCGTCCGGCCTTCTCCTTGGCCAGCGGGTGATACTCCATGTGCTTGCGGGCACTGGCAGCGCCATTGCTGAAGCTGATGCTGCTGTTCTGCTCGCGATCAGCGGCCCTGCACACCACGGGGCCCAGGGCATCGTTATCGTCCATAAAGGTGCCTAAGCGCACGCCCAGTGCGCGGGCAATCTTGATGAGCGGCCCCAGCGAGGGCAGGTTCTGGTCGTTCTCGATAGAGGTGATTTGCTCAGCCGAGAGGCCACTGCGCTCGGCAATCTGTTCGATAGTGAGGTTCTTGGATTCTCTAATCCCCTTGATCTTCGATCCTACGATAGTGTGATTATCTGACATAATAATAAAATAGGTGTAAAAACAATGTGCTCGCTCTATTGATCATTTGAACTTCTGGGCCTCGCGCAGCCTGATGCGGGTGAGCACCTGCTTGGTGTTGTAGGTGAAATCGCCCGAGAGGATCCAGGCATAGTAGCCCGAGTCGGTGCGCAGCACCTCGGCCACGGTCTTGCCCTTGTGCTTGCCAAAGTTGAAGTACTCTACCATCTTCGGTTTTCCGTCGTCGCCGAGTATCACCTTGCCGTGGCTGTCCTTGGCCTCGCCCCAGACGATGCGCCCGGCAAAGTCGACATTGTTGTTGGCCTTCGAGAAATCGGCCAGGAAGTCCATATCGTTCTGGAGCACGCGGCCCTCGGGCTCCTCGCCCAGCTGGCGCTGATGCTCCTCGGTGTAGTAGTCGAGCTGGGCCATGAGCACGCGGTAGGTAGCCTCGGTGTCCTGGTCGGCGCGGTGGGCCTCGAAGTCGTCTTCCATCTTGCGGCCGCAGTAGAACTTATAGGCAGCGGCCAGGTTGCGGCGCTCCATCTTGCGGAAGATGAGGTGGGCGTCGATCATGCGGCAGCGGGAGAAGTCGAAGTCGATGCCGGCGCGCAGGAACTCCTCGGCCAGCAGGGGAATGTCGAAGTGGTTGGAGTTGAAGCCCGCGAAGTCGCAGCCCGTGAACTCGTCGTTCAGCTGCTTGGCCATCTGCTTGAAGCTGGGCTTGTCCTTCACGTCGTCATCGCTGATGCCGGTGAGCTGGGTGATCTCCGGCTTGATGTGGCATTCGGGGTTGATGAGGTAGTTGGCCCGCTGCTCGCGACCGTCGGGCCACACCTTGATATAAGAGATTTGTATAATGCGGTCCTTCACCATGTCGAGACCCGTGGTCTCAAGGTCGAAGACAACCAGCGGTTTGTTCAGATTCAGTTTCATGTGTTCGTGTTAGTCATTGATCAGCATTGGCATCATGAGCATCAGCACATCCTGGTTCTCGGGCTGTTCCGAGGGCAGCACCAGTCCGGCGCGGCTGGGATCGGCCAGCTGGATGATGACCTGCTCGCAGTCGAAGTTGCTCAGGATCTCGATGAACGACGAGCCCTTGAAGCCAATGCTCATAGCCATGCCGTTGTAGTCGCAGGTCATGCGCTCGGTAGCGGTCTTCGAGAAGTCGTAGTCCTCGGCATCGAGCTGCAGCGTGCCGTTCTCCACGTGGAAGCGGATGAGGTTGCTCGAGTCGTTGGAGAAAGGCTGCACGCGGCGCAGGGCCGAGAGCAGGCTCTGGCGGTCGACGGTGAGCTGGTTGGGGTTAGACTGGGGGATGACCGAGTTGTAGTTGGGATAGCGGCCCTCGATGAGGCGGCAGATGATGACGCCCTCCTCGTAGTTGATCTCGGCATTGCGCTCGTCGAAGCGAATCACCACGTCGCCACCGTTCTTGCCCAGCACGCCCTTCAGCAGCGAGGCGGGCTTCTTAGGCAGGATGAAGGCGGCGGGCTCGTCGCTCTTCACGGTGAAGAGCTTGTTGCGCACCAGCTTGTGGCCGTCGCTGGCCACCACGGCCAGGCACTCGGGCGTCAGGTCGAAGTAGATGCCGTTCATCACGGGGCGCAGCTCGTCCTGGGCGGTGGCGAAGATAGAGCGGTTGATATTGTCGGCCAGCACCTGCGTGGGCAGGGTGATCGCGTGGGCACCCTCGCCTATGAGCTGTGCCTGGGGATATTCGTCGGCATTCTCGACAGGCAGCGAGAACATACCGTTCATATAGCTGATGCGGGCAATGCTGCCGCCGTCGCCCTGGTTCACCTCGAACGAGATGGGCTGCTCCGAGATGCCCTTCACGGCCTCGAGCAGGTCGTGGTTGCCCACGCAGAAGCGACCGTCGCTGTCGGCCTCGTTCAGCTCCATCGAGGTCTTCATCATCACCTCGCTGTCAGAGGCAGTGAGATGCAGCCGTCCGTCGACTATTTCGAAAAGGAAGTCACCCAGTATGGGCAATGAGTTCTTGCTGTTGATAACCCTTGAAAGGGCTGTCAGCCTACTGCTCAGGGCAGTACTTGAAACGGAAAATCTCATATTCGCTTATTAATTTTAGTTCTGTAATGAGGCACAAAAATACAAAAAATATGTGTGAAGAACAAAAATATCGCGAAAATTTTTCTTCTTTTCAAACTATTTTAGTAATTTCGCGAACGATTTCGATAAAAAACAAATATTAATAACAAATAGCAATATGGATTTAACTGGAAAAGTAATTGCCATTATGGAGGCAAGAGGCGGTGTTTCAGCCCGCACTGGCAACTCATGGATGACACAAGAGTATGTAATCGAAATGCCTGGCCAATACCCTCGCAAGATGATGTTCAACATCTTCGGCGAGGACCGCATCAAGCAGTTCAACATTCAGCCCGGCGAGGAGATCACGGTGCAGTTCGACATTGATGCCCGCGAGTACAATGGCCGCTGGTACAACGACATTCGCGCCTACAATATCATTCGCGGTCAGGTAGCCCAGGCGGTGCCCGCCGCCACGCCGTTCCCGCCGCAACAGGACGCCGCTGCCGCTCCTGCACAGCCCGCCGCTGCCGCCACGGCACCCTTCCCGCCCACACAGGAGCCTGCCGAAGAGGGCGCTGCCGACGACCTGCCCTTCTAAGGTGTGCCGGAAACCGACGCTCCGTTAGCCCGCAACGGGCACTCCGTTGCGCTGCAACTGAGGCTCCATTAAAAAACAACGAATGCTCCGTTTCATCGTAACGGAGCATTCGTTGTTTTTATGCCAAAGGCAGGGCTACTGGACCGCCTACCAGTTCTTGTCGTTCTGGCGGCGCTGGCCCTGCTTCTCGGTCTCCTTGAGGCGCTGCTGGGTCTGCTTCTCCTGCTGCATGGCAGCGTTCAGCAGTTGCTCGGCATTCTCGCGGCTCATCTGCGGCTTCTGCTCTTGCTGTTCCTGCTTCTGCTGGTCCTGCTGCTGCTTCTGCTGCTGGTCTTGCTGCTGCTTCTCGTCCTTGTTCTGCTGCTGTTGCTGCTGATTCTGCTGGTCAGGGTTCTGCTGCTGGTTCTTCAGCTGGTGCTGGCAGAGCACCAGGTTGTAGCGCGTCTCATCGTCGCCGGGGGTCAGGCGCAGGGCCTGCTTGTAGGCCTCGATGGCCTCGGCATACATCTTGTGCTGTTGGCACACCACGCCCACGTTATGGAAGGAACGGGCCTTGCGCAGCGGGTTGGGCTCAAGCAGACTGGCCTTCGCAAACTGATCTACGGCGGCAGAATCCTTCTTCTGGGCCATCAGCGACAGGCCCAGATTGTAGTGGGCCTGCGGGTTCTTGTCGTTCTTCTCGAGCGCCTTGCTGTAGGCCACCTCGGCCTTCTCGAAGTCGCCCCGCTGGAAGTGGCGGTTGCCCTCGCGTATGTGCTGGCGGTCGGTCTGTGCCTGCGCACCGAGCGACAGCAGCAGGAGCAGGGCGGCCACGGCGGGCTTCTTCTTGCCGAAGAGCGAAATGTTCCTGAGCAGGGGGTTGCGGCGGTCCAGGATGCACACCTCGATGATGAGCAGCAGCAGGGCCAGAAGACCCACGCCGTGGAACTGCTCGTCGAAGTCGCTGTAGATGGTGCTGTCGGTCTCGTTCTTCTCGAGCTTGTCGAGCTCCTCGTCCAGCTGGCGCTGGGCGTTCGAGTTGTTGTCTACGTGAATGTAGGCACCGCCGCCGGCCTGGGCCACCTCGCGGCACATCTGCTCGTTGAGGGCCGACATCACGGTCTGCCCAGTGTTGTCGCGCATATAGTCGCCCGTGCCAGAGACGGGGATGGGCGCACCATTAGGCGACCCCACACCCAGCACGTAGACACGCATGCCCTTCTCGCGGGCGTCCTGGGCGGCCTGCAGCGCCCCACCCTCGTGGTCCTCGCCATCGGTAATGATGATGATGGCCTTGCCTATCTTCTCCTGCTGGGTGAAGCTGTGGGTGGCCATGTCGATGGCGGCGGCAATGTCGGTGCCCTGGGCCTGCATCATCGACGGGCTGATGCTGGAAAGGAACATCTTGGCCGACACGTAGTCGCTGGTGATGGGCAGCTGAACGAAGGCGTCGCCCGCAAAGACGATGAGACCAATCTTGTCGTTGGTGAAATTGTCAACAAGGTTCTCGACCATCATCTTGGCGCGGCTCAGTCGGCTGGGCTCCACGTCTTCGGCCAGCATGGAGTTGCTGATGTCCATGGCGATGATGGTCTCGATGCCCGTGCGCTTCTCGTGGCTGATGCGCACGCCATACTGCGGACGGGCCAGCATGACGATGAGCAGGGCGGCAGCCACCTCGAGGATCACGAACTTAACTCCCGGACGCCAGCGCGACACGTCGGGCATGAGCTCGCGGAGCAGCTGGGGCTCGCCGAACTTGCGCAGTCGCTTCTTCTGGTTGCGGTAGGTGATGAGCCTGACCACGGCCAGGACGGCTACGAGCAAGAGCAGATACAGGTATTCTGGTGATTCAAATCTAAACATGCTTCTCTCGGTCTTTTAGGGTATTCTACGGAAAACGGTGATGCGGAGCAGGATTTCGAGCAACAGGGCGATGACGGCCACCAGGGCGAAGCGCTGAAAGGCCTCGTAGCGGCGGCTGAACTTGGTCACGTTGAGCTTCGACTTCTCCAGCTTGTCAATTTCCTTGTAAATCTGGTTCAGCTCCTTATTGTTCTTGGCACGGTAGAAGTCGCCGTCGGTAGCGGCAGCGATGCCCCGCAGCGTCTTCTCGTCGATCTCCACGGGAATGTTGACGTACTGCGTGCCGCCACCCACGCTCAGCGGGTAGCGGGCCGTGCCGGTGGTGCCCACGCCGATGGTGTAGACGCGAATGCCCAGGCTCTTGGCTATCTCGGCCGCCGTCATGGGCGATATGTCGCCACGGTTGTTAGAGCCGTCGGTCAGCAGAATGACCACGCGGCTCTTGGCCTTCGAGTCCTTCAGGCGGCTCACGGCATTGGCCAGGCCCATGCCGATGGCGGTGCCGTCCTCAATGAGGCCGCGGGCGGCAATGTCGGTGCGGACGCCCTGCAGGAGCGACAGCAGCGAGGCATGGTCGGTGGTCATGGGGCACTGGGTGAACGACTCTCCGGCAAAGATGGTGAGGCCGATATTGTCGTCGGCACGACCGGCGATAAACTCGGCGGCCACCTTCTTGGCAGCCTCCAAGCGATTAGGCCTCAGGTCTTCGGCCAGCATCGAGGTCGACACGTCCATGGCCAGCATGATGTCGATGCCCTCGACGGTCTGGTTCTTCCACGAGTTCGACGTCTGCGGGCGGGCCAGCGCCGTGACGAGCATGGTGAAGGCCAGCAGGCGCAGCAGCAACTGAACGGGCATGAGGGCTACGCGCCAGCTGCGCGGGGCATAGCGGAAGGCAAAGGTATCGGCCATCCGAATGGTGGGCTCGCTCTTCTTGTGATACATCACATACCATAATATATAAGGTATGATGAGCAGAAGCAGGAAGAAATATTCTTTATTGGCAAACTCCATTGACTTTCTAAACAAATAACTGGTACAAACTATAGACTACAAAGACAAGGATGACCACGCAGACCACGGCAATGCCCATGATGATGAACTTCAGGGCGGTACGCGTCTGCTGCGAGCGCTGCTGCTCCTCGGTCAGCTCGGGCTTCACGACCTCTTCGGTGGGCTGGTTCTCGAGCTTCGTCTCGTTGATGAACTCCAGGGCGTTCATCAGGTTGGCATCGTTCTCATTGATGAGCGTGGAGTACTTGGCAAACTTCACCAGGTCGGCCGTAGAGAACAGCTGGCGCAGCTCGTCGAGCGAGCGGGCATCGGGGCTCTTCGTCAGACGGTCTATAATCTCGCTGCTGGTCATCTCCATGGCCGAGAAGCCGTAGCGCTCCTCGATGTAGCGGCGCAGGGCGTCGGTCAGCTTCGTGTAGTACTCCTTCTGGCTCTCCTGGTTGTCGTCGTTCATGCCACGGTGCTCCACACGCAGGGCCTCAATCTCCTTGATGGCCTTCTGGTGGGGCAGCAACCGCTTCACGATGCGAATGCTGGCAATGATGGGCTTGTTGTCGCGCAGACGCAGATAGAGGTAGTAGCCCAGTGCCAGCAGGACAATCATGAGCACGCTGAGCCAGAACGACAGGCTCCAGTCGCTCCACTGGAAGGGGTTGTCCTGCACGCCCTTGGGGCCGAAGAAGTTCTCGGCGTGCAGGGTGTCGACCTCGATGGTCAGCACCTTCAGCGCCAGGCTCTTGCTCTGGTAGGGCTTGCCGTCGACCTGCACCACGAACGGCGGCAGGTAGTACAGGGTATCGTCGAACGAAGTGAGGGTGTAGACCACCGAGCGCTCCACCTGCCCCTCGCCCACGCTCTTCACGCCCTGTTCCTGACTGGCAAGTACCTCGACGCCAGGGATGATGGGCTGCGTGGGCTTGAACACGGGAAACACGGCCTGCGCCCCCTCGCTCATCGTGGCTGTAACGGTGACCTGGGTCTGCTGGCCAACGAGTATCTCAATAGGGCTGATACTGGCTTCAACAGAAACTTGTGCCAATGCCGATAATGCACTGACAATCAATGAGAAGAAAGATAATAGTCGTTTCATTCTATCCACGTTGTTTAAACAATCCCAGCAACGACTTCACATAGTCCTCGTCGGTGGCTATGCTCACACAGTCGACGTTGCTCTTGGCAAAGGTCTCCTTCAGCTGCTTCTGGCGGCTGTGCCAGTAGCGGCTGTAGGCATCGCGAATGCTGCGGCTGCTGGTGTCGACATACTGCTCGAAGCCGGTCTCGGCATCGACAACGCGCATCAGGCCCACATTGGGCAACTCGCTGCCACGCTTGTCGTAGACCTGTATGGCCACCACGTCGTGCTTGCGATTGGCTATGGTGAGCTGCTGCAGGAAGTCCTGCCGCACGTAGAAGTCGCTCAGCAGGAAGGCCGTGCAACGGCGCTTCGAGACGCCGGTCAGGAACTCGACGGCCTGGCCCACGTCGGTGCGCTTAGAGTCGGCGTGGAAGTCGAGCATCTCGCGAATGATGTACAGAATGTGCTTGCGACCCTTCTTGGGCGGGATGTACTTCTCGATCTTGTCGGAGAAGAACACCACGCCGATCTTGTCGTTGTTCTGTATGGCCGAGAAGGCCAGCGTGGCGGCAATCTCGGTCACCATGTCGCGCTTCATCTGCTTCTGCGTGCCGAAGTCCTGCGAGCCGCTCACGTCGATGAGCAGCATCACCGTGAGCTCGCGCTCTTCCTCGAACACCTTGACGTAGGGCTTATGGAAGCGGGCCGTCACGTTCCAGTCAATATCGCGCACATCGTCTCCATACTGATATTCGCGCACCTCGCTGAAGGCCATACCGCGCCCCTTGAAGGCCGTGTGATACTGGCCTGCAAAGACGTTGGAGCTAAGGCCGCGCGCCTTAATCTCAATCTTACGGACCTTCTTGATGATTTCTGATGTCTCCATCAGGGCACCTCCACCTTATTGATAATCTTCGACACGATCTCCTCGCTGGTCACGTTGCTGGCCTCGGCCTCGTAGGTGAGGCCAATGCGATGGCGCAGCACATCGTGGGCCACGGCACGCACGTCTTCGGGCACCACATAGCCACGGCGCTTGATAAAGGCGTAGGCACGAGCAGCCTTGGCCAGGTTGATGCTGGCACGGTGCGAACCGACGAACGAAATCATGTCTTTCATGCCCTTCAGGCCATAGCGGTCAGGGTAGCGGGTGGCAAAGACGATGTCGGCAATGTACTGCTCGATCTTCTCGTCAATATACACCTCGCGCACCACCTCGCGAGCTTTCAGAATGTCCTCGCCAGTGGTGACAGGCGTAACCTTCGGCAGTCCGCCGCCAATGTTCTCGCGAATGATCTTCTTCTCCTCCTCGATGCTGGGATAGTCGATGACCACCTTCAGCATGAAACGGTCTACCTGGGCCTCGGGCAGCGGATAGGTTCCTTCCTGCTCGATGGGGTTCTGAGTGGCCATCACGAGGAAGGGCGAAGGCAGGTCGAACGTATCGCCACCGATGGTGACCTGCTTCTCCTGCATGGCCTCAAGCAGGGCGCTCTGCACCTTGGCCGGGGCACGGTTGATCTCATCGGCCAGCACGAAGTTGGCAAACACGGGGCCCTTCTTGGTCATGAACTTCTCGTCTTTCTGCGAGTAGATCATCGTGCCCGTCACGTCGGCGGGGAGAAGGTCGGGGGTGAACTGTATGCGGCTGTATTTTGCATCAACAAGCTGTGCCAAGGTCTTGATGGCCAGGGTCTTTGCAAGACCCGGCACACCTTCGAGCAAGATGTTGCCATCGCTCAGCAACCCGATGAGCAAAGAATCAACCAGATGCTTCTGTCCTACGATGACGCGATCCATTCCCGTCACCAAGTTCGTTACAAATGCGCTTTGCTGCTCAATGCGAATATTCAATTCACGAATGTCAATAGCTTCTGCCATAATTTCCTGTTGTTATTTTTGGTTTTGTTTCTTGATCTTTTTCTTCAGCTCCAGCTTGGGAATCTTGATGTCTTGTCCGCCCTTGAGCTGGGCTTTGTCTTCCAGATTGTTGTAGACGGCCAGATAGCACACCATGCCGTCGCCCAGAATGCGGCGCGACAGGTGCTCCAGCGTCTCGCCTTCACGGGCCTTCACCACCTCGGCGGTTCCCATAATGTAATAGGCGCCAGTCCTCACACGTGCGTCCTTGGCCTCATACTTCAGATAGTCAGCCGTTCCCATATTGGCAGCGGACTGCGATGCAGGCTTCGACGCGGGCTGTGATGTAGGCTGCGATACGGGCTTCGATGCAGGCTGCTCGGTCGCTTTTGCCACTTCTTTCACTTCCTTCACTTCTGCCACTTCTGGCTTTTTCTCAGTCACTGACGAATCGGCCTTCTCCTGATCCACCGAGTCAGCCGTGGCGGCCTCGAGCTCCATACCCTGAATCACCTCGGCAATCTTCACTTCACGGTTGTCGTCTTTCTGTTCTCCAAGATAATAGCCGCCTGCAAAGCACAGGACACAAAGCGCGCACCACACGATCCACGACTTGCTACGTTTTTCGTCTTCCATAGGTAGAATAGTCTTTTTAGGTTCTGTATTTTTTGTTGTTGTTTGCTCTTCTTCTTGTTCTTCGGGGGCCTCGATGAGGGGGGCCTCAACGGGGGCTTCCACTGGGGCCTCTGGGACTTCTAAGTCTTCTAAGACCTCTGGGTCTTCTGGGGCTTCTGAGTCTTCGGGAGCTTCGGGTTCTTCTAAGACTTCTGGGGCCTCTAAGACTTCTTGGGGCTCTGGGACTTCCTGCTCTTCTGATGCTTCTGGTTCTTCCTCGCCATTGGACTCTGGGGTATCGGCAAAGTTTACGCCTTCATTCAGGATTACCGTCTCGAAGCCCGAGAATGGCTTGTTCACCAGCTCTTTCATCGAGGCATCGGGCGTGAACGAGAGCTTTCCATGGCTCTCAATATACACACGCTCACCCGTGTTCACGTTCACACTCTCACGGGCCTCAACACCTATTATCTTGAATGTGCCGAGACCCTTTATCTTCACGGTGCCGCCCTTGTCGAGCTCTTCCCTGACAATATCGAAAGCAGCAATGATGAAGTCGAGAGCCTCGCGCTTCTGTATGCCGAGCTTGGCCACAAGATGCTCGGCCACATGATGAATCGTCAGCTTTTTCATTGCTCGCTTCCTCCATTCTTTATTTTCTCCTTCCACACGGGATTGGGCTTAAAGCCAAGCACCAACTTGGGTGGAACCAGCATACGCTGTCCCGTAGTGGGGTTCACGATGACGCGCTCCAGCTTTTTCTTCACCTCGAAGGCTCCGAAATTCTGAATTTGCACCGAGCAATCCTCTGTGAAGGCATCGCCCATCACGGTCACCATCGTCTGCAGGTACTTGCTCGTCTGCTCGTTCTTATACCCCATTCGGCGAGATAACTCCGCCACAAACTCTTTGTTATTCATACATTATTTCTCCATAGAGGTCAAACTCCTCTGAATCGGTTATTCTTACTTGGTAGAACTGGCCTATGGTCAGCTCCTCATTGGCAGGCACCAGCACCTCGGGGTCTACCTCTGGCGAGCAGAACTCGGTGCGGCCCACATAGTAGTCACCCTCGCGGCGGTCTATGACGACCTTCAGCGTCTGCCCCACCTTAGCGGCCTCTATCTCGGCACTGATGTTCTGCTGCACGCGCATCAGCCTGTCTAAGCGGCGCTGCTTCACGTCGTCGGGCACATTGTCAGCATAATGCTCGGCCGAATAGGTGCCGTCTTCCTCTGAATAGGCAAAGGCCCCCATCCGCTCGAAGCGTGCCCACTTCGTAAAGTCGATGAGCTCCTGGAAGTCCTCGTCGGTCTCGCCGGGGAAGCCCACCATCAGCGTGGTGCGAATGTGTATGCCGGGCACCTCGCGACGCATTCGCTCTATGAGCGCCATGGTCTGCTCCTTGGTGACGTGCCGTTTCATTCGCGTCAGCATATTGTCGGAAATGTGCTGCAAGGCGATGTCCAGATACTTGCACACATTCTTCTTTTCGCGCATCACCCGGAGCAAATCCCAGGGGAAGTGAGCGGGATAGGCATAGTGCAGACGTATCCACTCCACGCCTTCAATCTCGGCCATACGCTCCACCAGTTCGGCTATGCGCTGCTCGCCATAAAGGTCTACACCATAATAGGTTAGCTCCTGGGCAATAACCTGAAACTCCATCACTCCCTGGCTCACCAGCCACCGCACTTCATCGAGTATTTCTTCCATAGGACGGCTCTGGTGCTTGCCCGTGATCAGGGGTATGGCGCAATAGGCGCACTGGCGGTCGCAGCCCTCGCTGATCTTCAGGTAGGCATAGTGCGAGGGGGTGGTCAAATGGCGAGCCACACCCGCTGGCTCGGCGTGAGAGGCCTTTAGGTCGTCCAGCAGCTTGGCATAGTTGAACTTGCCATACCAGCCATCGACCTCGGGAATCTCCTGTTCCAGATCGGCCAGATAGCGTTCCGACAGGCAGCCCATGACATAGAGCCGCTCTACCCTACCCTCGGCCTTGGCCTGAACAAACTCCAAAATGGTGTTGATGCTCTCTTCCTTGGCATCGGCTATGAAGCCACAGGTGTTCACCACGACGATCTCGCCCTGCGGATTGTCGCTGTCGTGTGTGCAACGATAGCCGTTGGCCTCGAAGAGCCCCATCAACCTCTCTGAGTCGACCAGGTTCTTCGAGCACCCCATGGTGATGATGTCTACCGTCTTGCGCTTCATTCCTTATTGAAAAGAGAATCGACAAACTGGCGCTTGTTGAAAAGCTGCAGGTCTTCCATGCCCTCGCCCAGGCCGATGTACTTCACGGGTACCTTCAGCTGGTCGCTGATACCTATGACCACACCGCCCTTGGCCGTGCCGTCGAGCTTGGTGATGGCCAGACTCGTGATCTGCGTCACGGCGGCAAACTGCTTGGCCTGCTCAAAGGCGTTCTGACCCGTAGAGCCGTCGAGCACCAGCATCACCTCGTCGGGAGCCTCGGGCAGCACCTTCTTCATCACGTCCTTGATCTTCTTCAGCTCGTTCATCAGGCCCACCTTGTTGTGCAGCCTGCCGGCGGTGTCGATGATCACCACGTCGGCACCATTGGCCTTGGCGCTCTGCAGGGTGTCGAAGGCCACCGAGGCCGGGTCGCTGCCCATCTGCTGCTTGACCACTGGCACGCCCACACGCTCGCCCCAGATGCAAATCTGCTCTACGGCGGCGGCGCGGAAGGTGTCGGCAGCACCCAGATAGACCTTCTTGCCTGCCTGCTTGAACTGATAGGCCAGCTTGCCAATCGTCGTGGTCTTGCCCACACCGTTCACGCCTACCACCAGAATGACGTAGGGCTTGTGGTCGCTGGGCAGGTCCCAGTTGTCGTTATCCTCAGAATGGTTCTCGGCAAGCAGTGCGGCAATCTCTTCGCGAAGAATGTTGTTCAGTTCGCCGGTCGACACGTACTTGTCGCGTGCCACGCGCTCCTCGATGCGCTGAATAATCTTGAGCGTGGTGTCGACACCCACGTCCGAGGTGATGAGCACCTCCTCCAGATTGTCAAGCACATCCTCATCTACCTTCGACTTTCCGGCCACGGCACGTGCCAGCTTGTCGAACACCGATGACTTCGTCTTCTCCAGACCTTTGTCGAGCGTTTCCTTGTTTTTCTTTCCAAATAATCCGAATAATCCCATATAGCTATATTAAAAGTTATGCAAAGGTATAAAAAAAAGGCCGCAATCCAAAAGATTGCAGCCTCAATTTATGAGTATTTAATATAATTCAAACCCGATTAGTTCTTGAAGAAGTCCTTAACGGCCTCGTTGGGAACCATCTGCTCGTCGAAGATGTAGGCACCCGTCTTGGGGCTCTTCACCATACGAATCACTTTCGAATAAGCGCGACCATCCTTCGAACCTTCGTGGAGGGTAGCAACGGTTTTCTTTGCCATTCTGTCTTACTTTTACTTAATCTCCTTGTGAAGAGTCATCTTCTTCAGGATGGGGTTATACTTCATCAGCTCCATGCGCTCAGGCGTGTTCTTACGATTCTTCGTCGTAATGTAACGGCTGGTGCCAGGAAGACCGCTGTTCTTCATCTCGGTGCACTCCAGAACAACCTGGACGCGGTTACCCTTTGCTTTCTTGCTTGCCATGGTCTTTAGTCTCCTTTTACTTTAATGTCCTTCCAATCCACGAAGCCCTTGGCAACGGCCTGCTTC
>JAFVEE010000103.1 GCA_017478085.1 Prevotella sp.
CAGCGTGTTCAGCGACCTGAACAATCTTGATGACATCTCGATGTGGGACCGCTACACCACCGTGTGCGGCCTGACCGAACAGGAAATACGCGACAACTTCGACGGTGAGGTGGAGCAACTGGCACAGGCATGCCGGATGACTAAGGACGAGTGCTATGCCGAGCTGCGCCGCCGCTACGACGGCTATCACTTCAGGCAGGCCAGCATAGGAATGTACAATCCCTTCAGCGTGCTGAACACACTCAACAAACGCGAGTTCGGCAGCTATTGGTTCGAGACGGGCACGCCCACGCATCTTATAGAACTGCTGAAGAGCACCGACTACAACCTGAACAACCTGCTCGACAGCGAGGTGTCGGCCCAGCTCTTAGGCAGTGTCGACTCCATCAAGCAGGACCCCGTTTCGGTGTTCTACCAGAGCGGCTACCTCACCATCAAGGACTACGATGAAGAGTTCGGCGAGTACACATTGGGCTTTCCCAACACCGAGGTGCAGGATGGCTTCGTGAGGTGTCTGTTGCCATTCTATACCAACCAGGGGAAAGATGAAACGCAGTTCAGCATTTCCCGTTTCATACGCGAAGTGCGCTCTGGCCAGCCCGAGGCCTTTATGACGCGCCTCGTGGCGATGATGGCCGATGCCGACTACCGCATCGTGGGTAAGGCAGAGCTCTACCTGCAGAACTTCCTCTTCGTCTTCTTCCGTCTGCTGGGCCTTTATGTACAGGTGGAGCGGGCAACAAGTGATGGTCGCACCGATATGGTGGTGCAGACCAAGGACTACGTCTATATTATGGAGTTTAAGCTCGACCAGAGTGCCGATGTCGCCCTTCGCCAGATTGAGGAGAAGGGCTATGCCCTGCCTTTCGCCTCCGACCCCCGCAAACTCTACAAGATCGGCGTAAACTTCAACAGCCAGCAGCGCCGAGTGGATGACTGGAAGATAGCCGAATAAGTGCCCGCAGCCATGTCGTTCCACCCTCTTCTCCTATTGGCCACCAAAACTTTTATCTTAACTACGAGAGGATGCATACAGGACTATACTCCTATTTCGGATACAACAGCCCTGTTTCCTTGTGGAATTTCTAAGAGATAATTTAACGGCTATGGTGGAGGGGATCAACAACAAGATTAAGGTGATGAAGCGTGATGCTTATGGCTTCACAGATGACCGCTATTTCGAGCTTCGTCTGCTGGCCCTGCACGATGCCGGTATCACGTCATTCCTGTGAAGACCCACAAAAGAGATAGAAAATGGCTATGAAGAAACTACTTTGCTTGGCAGCCCTGCTTGTGGCTGCCACGGGGATGAAAGCCCAGGAACAGGCGGCGCACCAATGGTGGGTGAAGCCGATGGTGGGCGGAACGTACAGCCGCCCGGCGGGCAGCGGAATGGACAATCTGGAGTACAAGCTGGGGCTTACCGCCGGGGCCGAAGTCATCTATCAGCCGCCACGGCAGGAGGTGTTCAGCGTGTCGGGCGGCCTGCTCTACTCGCAGCAGGGCTATAAAGTCAATACCTCATCCAATATGACGATGAGCCTGAACTACCTGAATATTCCCCTGCTGATGAACTTCCGCCTCTCCGATGGACTGACGCTGAAGATTGGCTTGCAACCCGCCTGTCTGCTGGCCAGCAATGCCAGCTTCAAGCTGATGGGCCAGGAGATGAGCCTCGATATGAGCGATGGACACGAGACGTGGAACCTTACGGCTCCTGTGGGCCTCGCCTTCAACACGGGTGCCGGTGTGGTTCTCGACTTCCGATACTACATAGGACTGAGCAACATCGAGTCGTCAGAGATGACACTGGCAGGGCAGACCATTCAGAACGAAGGTTCGCGTGGTCGTCACAGCGTGTTCATGCTCACGCTGGGCTACCAGTTCAATCTATGAACTTTGAAAGCTATTTCTCCAGTATAAAAGACTAATAAAAAACGAACCGTGTATGAAGTCTGTTTTTTATTATATTTGTCATTGACGCAACCAAGCTTCCGTTACGACTCAATGGAGCCTTCGTTACAACACAACGGAGGCTCCATTAGTTTGCAACGGAGGCTCCATTGAATCGCAACGAAGGCTCCGTTGAATAGCAACATTTTTTTCGCCCTTTCACTTTGCCAATTGAATAATATTTCGTACTTTTGCCGAAAAACAGAGCGATATGATTGAAAAGAGCTTCGTGAAGTACCCCATCGGGGTGCAGAATTTCGAGAGCCTGCGACGCGAGGGCTATACGTATGTGGACAAGACCGACCTGGTTTGGCAGCTGGCCAACCAAGGCCGCTACTACTTTCTGAACCGCCCGCGCAGGTTCGGTAAGTCACTGCTCATCAGCACATTGGAAGCTTACTTTGAAGGTAAGTGCGAATTGTTCGAGGGGCTGGCTATCAGCCGTATGGAAACAGAGTGGAAGAAGTACCCTGTGCTGCATCTGGACCTGAACGCCGAACAGTACAAATCAAAGGAAGACCTGCTCCGAATGCTGAACATCTTCCTTGTGGAGTGGGAGAAGCTGTATGGCAGCGAACCACAGGAAACGTCGCCATCGACCCGCTTTGCGGGCATTATTCGCCGGGCCTACGAGCAGACTGGCAGCCCCGTTGTCATCCTCATCGACGAGTACGACAAGCCTATGGCGCTGAACCTGAACAATGAGGCGCTGCAAGATGAGTTCCGGGGCATTCTGAAGGCTTTCTATGGCGTGATGAAGAGCTGTGACCGCTATATCCGCATGGGCTTCCTGACGGGTGTCACCAAGTTCTCGAAGGTCAGCGTGTTCAGCGACCTGAACAATCTTGATGACATCTCGATGTGGGACCGCTACACCACCGTGTGCGGCCTGACCGAACAGGAAATACGCGACAACTTCGACGGTGAGGTGGAGCAACTGGCACAGGCATGCCGG
>JAFVEE010000002.1 GCA_017478085.1 Prevotella sp.
CTACTCGACCAATCGTGATAACTTGGATGGATGCATCCGCATATCCCAGATTGCATCGATGTAAACCACTTCAGCTGTTTCGTCATAGTAATGAATCAGTTTGAAATTCTTCATCAAGGTTGCCCCACGATAGACCTTGTCCCTTTCCGCCAACAGCTGTTCTATTGTATATGACTGTGGTTGGAGGGCCAACCGGGCCTCTATGCGCTTAATGTCTTTGTACCAGTTATTGACTGCTTTACGGCCAAACTCCATAAGCGCATAATCTATATGCGCTTCCAATTGGCGCGCGGCGCGGTCGCTCCATATCACCTGAGCCATGGGTATTTCTGTTCCAGTCTGTTATGGAATTCCACTGCCGATATCCACTTGGTCGGGTCATTGCGTTCTGCATCGGCCTTGTCAAGAGCGGCGTTCAGCTCTTCCAGTGTGCAGGGATAACCAAAATCCTGCCCACGAAAACTACAATCTATCGTAGTGCGTCCCGGCGAATCATATTCAACGGCCAGTGCCTCACAGGCTATGTCGCTTTCCATATTCCTTTCCATATCAAAACAAAAGTATGTCAGTTAATGTATTCGCACCCGCCCCTCGCGGCAGCAGGCACGGTGCAAAAATACAAAGAAAAATCCGAACCGCCAAGCGATTCGGACTTTTCTTTGCAAAATGATGTCACTGCCCGACTAAAAGTAAATCGGTATACAGCCTTTATAACGATGGTATATGGCCTTTATACCGATGGTATACAGTATTTATACCGATGGTATACAGCCCATATACCAACCTAACAGAGCGTTTGTTGCAAAATTAGCGGAGCTCAGACCACGAGGCGGCCCACCTGGCAGACCAGGGCCGAGACCACCCACGCCACAGCAGTGGTATAGAAGGCGGCGAAGAGGGCCCACCGCCACGAGCCCGTCTCGTTCTTGATGGCGGCAAAGGTGGCTATGCAGGGGAAGTAGAGCAGAATGAAGATGAGGTAGCTATAAGCCACGAGCGGAGTGACCGACTGGCGCAGCACCGCCTCGTCGCCATAGAGCACGCCGATGGTCGAGGCCACGATCTCCTTGGCACCCACGCCTGCTATCAGGCTGACGTCGAGCTGCCAGTTGAAGCCCTGCGGCCGGAACACGGGCTCGATGGCCTTGCCCACCCGCCCTATGTACGACTGCTCTTGCTGCTCCTGCACCGTGAGGGTCTCGTCGTGGGGGAAGTAGCCCAGGGCCCAGACGATGACCGAGGCCACGAGGATGATGCCGCCCATCTTCTTCAGGTACTCCTTGCCTTTCTCCCACGTGTGTCGGCCAATGGCCTTGGCCGTGGGCCAGCGATAGGGCGGCAGCTCCATCACGAAAGGCGTGTCGTCGCCCTTGATGAGGAAGCGCGAGAAGACGACGCTCATCAGCACGGCCATCACGATGCCCCACGCGTAGAGCGAGATCATAACCAGCGAGCGGTATTGCGCCGCAAAGAACGTGCCCGCTATCATAATATAAATAGGTAGGCGGGCCGAGCACGACATAAAGGGCAGAATGAGCATCGTGACCAGCCGCGAGCGACGGCTCTCGATGGTGCGCGTGGCCATCACGGCGGGCACGTTGCACCCGAAGCCCATCACCAGCGGGATGAACGACTTGCCGTGCAGTCCCATCTTGTGCATCAGCTTGTCCATAATGAAGGCGGCACGGGCCATATAGCCCGAGTCTTCCATTAACGAGATGAAGAAGTAGAGAATGAGTATCTGCGGCAGGAACACGATGACGGCACCCACGCCGCCCACCACGCCGTCGACCAGCATAGAGCGCAGGGGGCCGTCGGGCAGACTGCGGCCCACCCACTCGCCTATCCACTCCACGGCAGCCTCAATCCAGTCCATAGGATACTGGCCCAGCGAGAAGGTGGTCTGGAACATCACGAAGAGAATAAGGAAGAAGATGGGGAAGCCCAGGTACTTGTGAGACAGCACCCGGTCAATGCGATGGGTGGCGCGGTAGGTGTCGTCCACGCTGCCCATCTGGTAGCCCGCCTCCATCAGCGCACCATGTATGAAGCCGTACTTCGCGTCCATAATGGCCGTCTCGGCATCGGTGTCGGTCTCTTCCAGCACACGGGTGGCGGCACGGTCGCGGGCGGCCAGCAGCTGCCGGCGGTCCTGGTCGCGCTGCTCGCTCACCAGGTGCTCGCCCACGTATTGCTCTACCGCCGTGTCGCCCTCAAGCAGCTTGATGGCCAGGTAGCGGGTCGAGAAGTGGCGGGTGATGTGCTCGTCGGCCTTCAGGTACTTCTGTATGTGCCTGATGCCGTCTTCTATCTCGTGACCGTAGTTGATGTGCAGGTGGCGCGTCTGTCGGTTCACGCCCTCGTAGACCTGAATCACGGCGCGGAACAGTTCCTTCACGCCCATACCGCTCTTGAACGAGGTGGGCACGCAGGGCGTACCGATGAGCGTGCTGAGCACACCCAGGTCGGCCTGGTCGCCACGGCGCTCGAACTCGTCGTACATATTCAGGGCGCACACCATTCGCATGTTCATATCGACCAGCTGGGTGGTGAGGTAGAGGTTGCGCTCCAGGTTCGAGGCATCGACCACGTTGATGATGACGTCGGGCAGCTGCTCGGTCAGGTAGTTGCGCACGTAGAGCTCCTCGGGCGAATAGCACGAGAGCGAATAGGTGCCAGGCAGGTCTATCAGGTTGAACTCGTAGCCGAACATCGAGGCCCGGGCCTCGGTGGCATCGACGGTCACGCCGCTGTAGTTGCCCACACGGGCGTGGGCCCCGCTGGCATAGTTGAAGAGCGAAGTCTTGCCGCAGTTGGGATTGCCCACCAGTGCCACATTGATGGTGCGCCGCTGGCGAAGGGCCTCTACCTTCTCGACAGGCTTCTCCTGGGCATCAGCCTCGCTTACGACCTCGATCATCTCAGCCTCGTCGTGCCTGAGCGACACCTCGTAGCCCATCAGCTTATACTTCACAGGGTCTTGCAGGGGAGCATTGAGCAGCACCTCTACGGTCTGACCCTTCACGAAGCCCATCTCCATGATGCGCTTGCGGAAGCCACCGTGGCCCAGCACCTTCACGATAACACCCTTTTCGCCCGTCTTCAGTTCCGATAATTTCATAGCCATTTAAATATAAAGTTGTGCAAATTTAGCAATTTTTCCCGCAATATCAACTACTTTGCGAAAAAAATACCTATAAATGATGACGCAAAATGTTGCTTATCTCGCTGAAAAGGCGTAACTTTGCACAAAAGAAACAAGATGGGCAAAAAAAATGAACGACGCCAAAATCATCAATGACCCTGTGTTCGGGTTTATCAAGATTCCGCGCGGACTACTCTACGACATCGTCCGGCATCCGCTCATGCAGCGACTCAACCGCATCAACCAGCTCGGCCTGGCCTCGGTGGTCTACCCCGGTGCCCGCCACACCCGCTTCCAGCACTCGCTCGGCGCCTTCCACCTCATGAGCGAGGCCATCCTCTCGCTGCAGCAGAAGGGGCTCTTCATCTTCGACAGCGAGGCCGAGGCCGTAGAGGCCGCCATCCTGATGCACGACATAGGCCACGGCCCGTTCTCGCACGTGCTGGAGCATACGCTCATCAGCGGCATCTCGCACGAAGACATCTCGCTGCTCATGATGGAACAGATGAACCGCGACCTGGGCGGCCAGCTCAACCTGGCCATCTCTATCTTCAAGGACGAATATCCCAAGCGGTTCCTGCACCAGCTCCTCTCCAGCCAGCTCGACATGGACCGGCTGGACTACCTGCGGCGCGACTCGTTCTTCACCGGCGTGACCGAGGGCAACATAGGCTCGGCACGCATCATCAAGATGCTCAACGTGGTCGATGACCGGCTGGTGGTGGAGCAGAAAGGCATCTACTCGCTGGAGAACTACCTGACCACCCGCCGGCTGATGTACTGGCAGGTGTATCTGCACAAGACCGCCGTGGCCTACGAGAAGGTGCTGGTCAATATGCTGACCCGCGCCAAGGACCTTGTCAGAGGGGAGAGAGAAGACCACTCACCTCTCACCTCTCACCACTCACCTCTCACCTCTCACGTTACACCCGCACTGGCCTACTTCCTGCAGAACGATGTCGACGCGCCGTGGTTCCAGCAGCACCCCGAGACCCTGCAGATGTACGAGGAACTGGACGACAGCGACATCTGGAGCGCCATGAAGGTGTGGCGTCACTCTACGGACAAGATACTCTCGACGCTGGCCGCCGACATGCTCGACCGCCGCATCTTCCGCGTCGAGGTGCACGAGGAGCCCATTGCCCCCGAGGCAATCGACGCGCTGCAGGAGCACATTGCCCAGGCCATGGACATCAGCAAGGACGATGCCCACTACCTCATGAGCGTGAACACCATTCAGAAAGACATGTACTCCGTCGACGACGACTCCATCGACATTCTCTATAAAGACGGTACCATTCGCGACATATCCTCAGCCTCAGAGCTGCTCAACGTGCAACTGCTCTCGAAAAAAGTACGCAAGTACTACCTGTGCTACCAGCGCATCGCAGATTAAGTCATGGACACCATTCAGCATATCATTATTGACCACACGCTGGCGCGAATAGGCGATGCCGCATTTGCCGACTACCTGTGCCATGCCTACTGCTATGGCGGGTATTGCACGTTCTGTCGTAATGAGCAGCAGTTCCGTTTCGAGGCGGGCGACTGTATGATCATCCCGCGACGGGGCGACTTGGTGAAGGACCTGTATGAGAGTGAAGATTTCCAGGTAGACGTGATTTATGTGACGCAGCAGTTCATCGAACTTTCCACGCCACAGAGCAACTACGGTATGCGCGGCCATCTGGCGCTGTTTCAGAACCCTATTATGCGGCTCACACCAAACCAGCAGGCGGTGTGCCGGCAGAACTTCGATGCCGTGAAGCGGCGGCTGGCACAGACGGAGCACAGCTTCCGCCACGATGCACTGAAGAACGCCGTGGAGTGTATGATCATCGACTTCTTCGACTTCCACGCCAAGCTCTATGGGGCCGACAAGATTACGTCGCAGCAGCACCAGTTGATGGAGCAGTTCATTGAGATGCTGGAGCGGGGCGACTTCCGCAGGAACCGCGAAATAAGCTACTATGCCGACCAGCTGTGCGTCACGACGAAATATCTCTCCGAGGTGTCGAAGAAGGTGAGCGGGCTGCCTGCCGCATTCTGGATAACGCGCTACGCCTCGCTCGACATCAGCCGCCTGCTGCGCAACCGCAACCTGTCGTTCACCGACATCAGCGACATATTCGGCTTCTCGTCGCTCTCGCACTTCAGCCGCTATGTGCAGACCAACCTGGGCGCCAAGCCGAGCGACTTCAGGGAGTGATTATCCGAATTTGCACGACAATGTGCGTCCTGATTTGCATTGTTTACGACTGCGACGGAGCATAACCTACCTGCGTTCCAAGTTCCTCTGTCATCTGTGGTATCTGCACCTGCTGTGAAGTGAGAAAGTCCTTCAGCAGTTCGTCGTTAATGGCAAAGAGCTGGCTCTCAAAAAGGCCTGTTTCCGCGGAGCCTTGTTTCTCGTAACTGACGCTTTGCGCCCGTCGTAGCAGAATCATCTCGTTCTTCCGCACCGTCCACGATTGCCGTCCGCAAGTCAGTTTTACGCTTCCTCCCAGCACCACGTAAAGCAAGTGCTGCTCGAAGAAAAACGTGCCTCGCTCGCCAGCCGTTACGATGCACTTCTCTGTAGTAATTCAGGATTCTTCGACAACTCCTGTTTTGTCAGTTGGCTTTTAAATCTCACAGATTATCGCCATTTCTCCCTGAATACTACGAAAATTATCAGTATTCCGTCGTTTGGCGGCTTCGCAGAATCGTTGTAACTTTGCGGTCGCAATGAGCGACCCCTCCGGCTTCCTCCGCACCATCAACTCGCACATTCCCACCGCCGCCCAGCGCTCGGCCCGAAGGGACGCTTGCCATAGCAAGAACCGCCTGCTCTTCATCGAGCGCACTGGCCACACCTACCAGCAGAAGCATCAGGAAGTGGCCGACAAGATACTGCAACTGATTCGGGACTGGCAGGAGGCCGCAAAACAATAAATCGCATACAGCGTATCATCCGTATGCGATTTTATGAATATTTTATAAGAAATGTCCTGTTTCGTCACTTCATGCCCTCAATCCGCATCAAATTCTTTCAGTTCGGCAAGGCTCTTTTCTATGTCTTGCACCGTGAACTGATGCTTCTTCCAGCCCATCCAGCCACATACGCCTCCAGCCATGACACCAAAAGCCGCAAAGAATAGGCCAGTGGGTGAGGTGGCATGCTCGACATAGAGCGTCAGGCAGATGCCAAAGACGGCCAGGGGGATGCC
>JAFVEE010000104.1 GCA_017478085.1 Prevotella sp.
CGGCAGGTGTGCTTCTGCCCTTTCAGGGCGTGGGCTGCGCACACATCATTCCCAGGGCGCTGCCCTGGGCTGTGGGGTGTTGCCCCTTCGGGGCGCTTTGCTGGTGTGGCTGCGGTAAATCGGTGTTGCCCCTTCGGGGCGCTTTGGTTACACAGCTTCCGTGTTATGAAAAATCAGGACAAATGCCTCGCTGAGAATCGCGCGGCGGTCAGGAAATGGGACTGCGGGTCGGAATTTTTAAATCTCAGCGAAGTTTTGGTAAGTGACTGAAGACTAATCACTTGCGAATTGTGAGGCGCTTTTGGAAGGGCAACCCCCGCCGCACCGCCATACAACGGAGGCCTCGTTGCGCAACAACGGAGGCTTCCTTGCCACCTAACGGAGGCTTCTTTGCGCAACAAGGAAGCCTTCTTTCCTGCCCCAAACAGGGCAAACTGACCACCGAAACAGCCTCCGTTGGGGGCAGAAACAGCCCCGATGCCCCCGTAACAAGCCCCGGAAAGCTGGCCAAGAGCCCCACGGCGGCCTCTCCGCGAAGCTAAAACACCCTGCGCGCAGAGGCCTGTTTTTTATGAAATATTTGGACAAAAGCCTCCCGATGCCCCCCGCAGGACGCCATACCCCGCTGTTGGTGTGTACCCTAAATAGGGTATTTTTTGTTTGACAAAAACAACAATTTGTCAATTTTTCTTTCTCTTTTCTACAAATTATTGTAACTTTGCACCCCAAAAAGAAACAAATTGTAACACTCAAAAACAACCAACAGAGTTAAGAAAAAGCAAAATGAAAAAAACACTACTTTTGTTAGCATTGCTGCTGGGCACCGTGACGGGCATCCTGGCACAGACCTCATCATCGGTCATCACACTGACCACCGCCAAGGAGTATGGCGAAGAACTATCGTTCAACCCCGTGCCGCTCACCGCCGGCAGCATACAGGTGGACTGGGGCGACGGCAACCTGGAGAGCTATGAGATGAGCCCCAGCGACATGGCCTACACCCTGCGCAAGACCCACTCGGTGAAAGGCTCGCAGATCAAGATATACGGCAAGCTCACCGAGCTGACCTGCACCGACCAGCAGATTACCGGCGTGAAGCTGGAGGGCCAGGGCGACCTGAAGCGCCTGTACCTGCAGAAGAACGAGCTGACCTACTACACCACCGACTTGGGCGATGCCTACGGGCTCACGATGCTGAACCTGTCCGAGAACAACATCGGCATGCTGAACCTGCGCAACTTCTCGTCGCTGGTCTACCTGGACCTGTACAACAACCCCGAGCTGACCACCGTGGCCTTTGCCGACCAGAACCCCGACCTGGCTGGCATCACGATGTACGGCTGCGACGTGGTGCACTTCTACGACGAGTACGTGTTCCCCTCGCTCACCACGCTGAACCTGAGCAACAACTCGCTCTGGGACATCACCTTCACACCGACCAACTACCCCAAGCTGCGCAGCATCAACCTGTCGGGCAACGACATCAGCGAGCTCGACGTGAGCGGGCTGCAGACGCTCGAGGACCTGAGCGTGAGCAACAACCGCCTCGCTGCACTGAACGTGGCGGCCAACACCGCCCTGACCTCGCTGGCGGTGAACGGCAACAAGGACATCGCCAAGCTGAACCTGCAGAACAACACCCAGCTCACCTCGCTCAACCTCTCTAACACGGGCATCACCAGCGTCGACGTGAGCCACCTGGCCTCGTTGAAGAGCCTCTACCTGGACAGCCTGCGGCTGAAGAAGGTCGACGTGAGCGAGCTGAAGTGGCTGCAGAACTTCTCGGCCCGTGCCACCGACATTGAGTACCTGGACTTCACGGCCAACTACTTCACCCTGCGCTCGCTCGACGTGCGCGGCTGCAAGAACTTCACCGCACAGACGCTGAACTTCATGTTCTACACCACGAGCGACCCCAACCGCTCGGGCTACGTCTACGTGGAGGGTGCCACGGGTGCCGAGCAGGCCGATCCCGACAAGTACCTGATGAGCAACGATGCCGACTCGAAGTGGTCTATCGACGTCGACGGCGACGGCTCGGCATCGATGACGCCCGTGCAGCTCACGCTGCTGCCCGCCGAGGGCGGCACCTACCAGGTGTACCGCCGCGACTTCGTGTGGAGCATCGACAAGGATGCCTTTGCCAAGAACTACGAGCTGGCCGCCGACGGCAAGGTGGTGCCGGGCTATGTCAACGTGGTGCGCTTCCAGCCCAACGACGGCGTGGGCTATAAGGGCGTGAAGGTGAACGGCCAGTTCGTGGCCGACTCGCTGTTCTACGTCACCGCCGATGCCACCATCGAGGCCGTCTTCGGCGAAGGCGGCGTGAGGCCCGGCGAAGAAGGGGGCACCCTGGGCGGCGACGAGCAGGACACCCCGCAGGGCGTTGACATGAGCAAGTATATCAAGCTGACGGTGAATGCCGGCAACACGCTCGACTTCGTGCTGGCTGCCGACGTGATGGACACCAAGATTGCCATCGACTGGGGCGACGGCGGCCTGGAGCAGGCATCGCTGAGCAACACGCGCTGGACCGAGTTCAACCACCAGGCTGAGTCGAACACCATCACCATCTACGGCGACGTGACCTGGGTCGACGTGTCGAGCCTGCCCTACGGCTATGGCTACGACAACGCCATCACCGCCATCGACCTCTCGCACAACGACGGCCTCTACTGGCTCGATGCCTACTGGAACCAGCTCAGCAAGATTGATGTCACCAAGCAGCACAACCTGGCCTACCTCGACGTGTCGATGAACGAAGACCTCGACGCGCTGGACCTCACACAGAGCGAAAGCCTCGTGGAGCTGCGTGCCTACGGCACTTGGATTGACGAGCTGGACTTCACGAAGTGCCCCCGCCTGATGTATGCCGACGTGAAGAACAACATGATTGAAAAGCTGGACGTGACCCAGAACCCCTACCTGATGACGCTGAAGGCACAGGGCAACTACCTGACCGAGATAGACCTCTCGCAGAACCTTTATATGAACGATCTGGCCCTGGACAACAACGAGCTGACCGAGCTGGACCTCTCGAAGAACCCCATCCTGGAGCAGCTCTCCGTGTCGAACAACGGGCTGACCGAGCTCGACGTGACCGGCAACACGCTGCTGAAGCGGCTTTCGGCCCAGGCCAACAAGCTGCAGCAGGCCGTAGACCTGTCTAAGTGCGACAGCATCTACTACATCGAGATACGCGACAACCAGTGGGATGCCTGCGCGGTGAACGACTTCTTCAACCTGCTGCCCACCTACAAGAGCCCCGGCGAGGAGATCGAGGCTCAGCTTACGGGCACGAAGCTCTGGATTGCCGGCAACGACGCCAAGAGCAACGACGTGGCCCACAGCGAGACGCTGCTGCTGAGCGACAAGGGCTGGGTGGGCAACTTCACCGACAAGGGCGACGGCACCGGCTGCGACCGCTCGTATGTGTTCATCCTGCCCACCGAGAACGGCGAGGTGAGCCTGCTCGACCCCGACCTGAACACCGTGGAGAGCGGCACCACCGTGAAGAAGGGCACCGAGCTCACCGTGGTGGCCACGCCCGCCGAGGGCTACACCGTGCAGTCGGTGAAGGCCAACGGTGCTGATGCCGTCGACGGCAAGTTCACCGTGACCCGCATCACCGACGTGGCCGTGCGCTTCCAGCTGGTGGGTGCCGGCATCGACGGCACGAGCACACAGCTGGCCTTGGCCGAGGGCTGCGAGCGTTGCATCAGCGTGGCGTCGGCCAGCGGTGCCACCGAGGTCACCATCACCTCGCTCTCTGGCAAGACCGCCTATAGCACCACCGTCACCGGTCAGCGCAGCATCGGTCTGCCCGCCGGCGTCTACGTGGTGACCCTGCGCCAGGGCGACAACACCCAGACGCAGAAGCTCATCGTGAAGTAATACTACGTGAGAGAGAACGTAATTCAAGTTTCGCAAGTTATGAAAGCAACGCACAGCAACGGCCTGAAAGGCCAGAAAGCTCCCAGCCCAGGGCAGCGCCCTGGGTACAAGGGAGTGTGTGAATACGCCCTGAAAGGGCAAAAGCACACCTACCGTATTCATGCTTTTGCCCTTTCAGGGCGCAGCCTGTGCAACCCGTTTACCCAGGGCGCTGCCCTGGGCTGGGAGCTTTCTGGCCTTTCAGGCCGTCTTTGCGGTAGCAAGCGACAGAGGTCGAGCATAGGCCGTCTTTGCGGTAGCAAGCGACAGAGGTCGAGCATAGGCCGTCTTTGCGGTAGCAAGCGACAGAGGTCGAGCATAGACCGTCTTTGCGGTAGCAAGCGACAGAGGTCGAGCATAGGCCGTCTTTGCGGTAGCAAGCGACAGAGGTCGAGCATAGACCGTCTTTGCGGTAGCAAGCGACAGAGGTCGAGCATAGACCGTCTTTGCGGAACTTGCGAGAGTTGATAAAATAATTTTTGTAAGATATGAAGAAAGCCTTAACTATACTGGGTCTGTGTCTGGCGGCCATGAGCAGCCAGGCACAGCCTGCTGTTCGCAGCAGTCTGCTCGACATGCAGGTGAAGCAGCGCGAGCTGCCCGCCGCCACGGGCGCCGCCCCCCGCCATGATGCCGCACAGGTGCTGCGCCGCGTGCTGCCCAACACCGAAATCTATGGCAACATCTTCAAGCGCACGCAGTCGCAGCGTGGCATCTACAGCATTGCGCCCAGCCCCTACACCGAGACGCTGCTCTTTCCCTGCGGCGTGTTCCTGAGCTACGGCAGCGCCCTCGTGGGCGACCAGTACTACGGCTGCGAGCTCTACGACAACGGCGACGAGGAGAGCAATGCCTTCCCCATCATGTACCAGGTCGACGTGAAGAACTGGCGCGTGGTGCAGGGGCTGACGTTTCTCTACGACTACAACCTCATTGCCACCGAGACCTGCGTAGACCGCGACACCGAGACCGTCTATGGCGCCTTCTTCAACGAAGATGCCACCGACCTGCAGTTGGCCATCGTCGACTATGCCACGCACCAGAAGCAGGTCATAGGCCAGCTGCAGAACCAGTACGTGGCCATGGGCATCACCCGTGCGGGCCAGATCTACGGCGTGGCCCTCGACGGCAACCTCTACAAGATAGACAAGAGCAGCGCCCAGGAGACCCTCGTGGGCGCTACCGGCGTGCAGGTGCTCACCACCAGCAACCAGTACTACAGCCAGAGCGGCGAGATTGACCAGCTGGACGACACGTTCTACTGGTCGGCCGTCGACGGGCAGGGCCGCGCAGCCCTCTACACCGTCGACCTGACCACCGGCCAGGCCACCAAGCTGGCCGACCTCGAGGAGCGCATCCTGGGTCTGGCCCTGCACGGGCCCGAGGCCGTGGCCGAGGCTCCCGCCGCCGCCACCGGCCTGACGGCCCTCTTCAGCGAGGGAGCCACCACGGGCCAGGTGAGCTTCACCGCCCCCGCCACCACCTTCGGCGGCGACGCGCTGAGCGGCCAGCTGGGCTACACCGTGCGCATCGACGGCCAGCTGCTCACCGGCACCGTAGCCGCAGGCAGTCAGGCCACCGTCAGCGTGAGCGGCGTGAGCGAGGGGCTGCACACCATCGTAGTGCGCACCAGCAACGACGCCGGTCTCTCGCCCAAGGCCACCATCGAGCAGTGGATAGGCTTCGACCAGCCACAGCCCGCCACCGATGTGCAGCTTGCCATCGACGCCCCCACAGCCACGGCCAGCGTGAGCTGGACCGCCCCCACGGCCACCGTGCACCAGGGCTATCTGGGCCCGCTTGCCTACGACGTCTATCGCATCGTGGGCACCGACACGCTGCTCGTGGCCCACGACCTTGCCGACACCCACTTCAGCGAACAGCTCGACGCGCGCCTGCGTCGTAATTATATATATGGTGTGGTGGCCGTGAACGGCACGCAGCGCAGCCGTCTGGCCTCGTCGAACAGCGAGGTGCTGGGCAGCGCCTTCGAGCCGCCCTTCTTCGAAGACTTCCTTTCGCAGGCCGCCTTCGACCTGTGGACCACCATCGACGTAAACGGCGATGCCGGCGGAGGCTACTACTCGCTGGCAGGCGGCTGGAGCTGGTGCCAGCACCAGATGTGGGGCCCCGGCACCAATGCCCGCTATGGCCACTCGGAGCAGGATCAGGACGCCGACGACTGGCTGGTGTCGCCCCCCATCGCCCTGAAGGGTGGCCGCAGCTACCTGGTCACCGTGCCCATCAAGTGCGGCACGTCGCTCTACGAGGAGCGCTTCGAGGCCCGCATGGGCACGGGCGCGCCCGCTAAGATGACCACCGTGATCATTCCCGACACGCGCGCCTATGGCGTCGACAAGTACGTGCGCTACCAGCAGGAGGTCAGCTTCCCGCAAGACGGCAACTACCGCATTGCCATACACGCCATGAGCCCCGCAGGCTCGTCGTGCATCATGGTCGACTCGGTGTCGGTCGAGGCCGTGGTGCTCGCTGCCGCACCCGACAGCGTGACCGCCCTCACCATCAGCCCCGATGCCATTGGCGAGCTGCAGGCCCGCGTGGCCTTCAGCGCCCCCACCAAGGACCTGCAGGGCAATGCCCTTGCGGGCAAGATAGACCACATAGACCTGCTCGTGAACCACGAGAAGGCCACTACCTTCGAGCAGGTGGCACCCGGCGCACAGCTCAGCTACGACGTTGAGGAGTGGCTGCTGAACGGCAACAACATGTTTGAGGTGCTGGCCTACAACGAGGCCGGACAGGGGCGCAAGGCCGAACAGAACGCCTACGTGGGCGTCGACGTGCCCCAGGTGCTCACCAAGCTCACCGCCACCGAGGGCGAGGGCAGCGTGCTGCTGCAATGGCAGAAGGTGGGCAACGTGGGCCAGCAGGGCCACGTGGTCAATCCGGCCAAGGTGGTCTACAAGGTATGGGACGCCATTGCCTACACCGTGAGCATACTGACCCACAACTTCATAGCCGACGTGACCGACGGCGACGAGTACACCGCCGACTTCACGCCCGAATATGCCGACCAGTACATGGCCTACTGGGCCGTGCAGCCCACCAACGTGGCCGGCGAGGCCGACCCGCTGGCCGTTGGGCTGCTGGTGGGCGACGACTACGAGCTGCCCTTCTTCGAGAGCGTGCAGCAGGAGGAACTGACCTACTACTGGGACTACGTGGTGAGCCACGACAACATACAGCTGGGCTACGACAGCGAGGCTGCCGATGCCGACGGCGGTGCCCTCTATATGGCTGGCACCACGCCGGGCAGCCAGGTCCAGCTCACCACGGGCAAGATCAGCCTGGCCACGGCCAAGGAGCCCGCCCTCACCTTCAGCGTGAAGAGCACGGCAACGGTCGAGCTGAGCGTCGTGGCCCTTACCCCCGACGGCGAGCAGCACGTCCTGGGCACCCTGACGCCCACCAAGGACTACACCGCGCAGCACTTCAGCCTGAAGCAGCTGGCCGGACAGCGCCACGTGCGCCTGGACTTCATCGTGGCCTTCCCGCGTGCCGCCGAGGTGCACATCGATGCCGTGCGCGTGGCCGACGAGGACGAGACACTGCTGGACATAGAGGCCCACAGCCGCCAGGCCGGTGCCCCCACCACTTATTATAATATGCTGGGGCAGCCCGTGGGCAAGCCCATGCGTGGCCGCATCTACGTGAACGGGCTGGGCAAGAAAATCATCATCAATAAATAATGTAAACACTGGAACTATGAGAAAGATTGTTCTTACGAGTGCGCTGCTGGCCCTCACCGCAGTGGGCGTGCAGGCACAGAAATTCATCGTCGACGGACTGGGCTACTCGGTCCTGAGCGACGGAACGGTCAAGGTGCTGGGCTTTGCCACCGACGACGACTGCCGCACCAACCTCGTCATCCCCTCGGAAGTAGAGTACGATGGCAAGACCTACGTCGTGTCGCAGATAGGCAACAGCGCCTTTACGACCAGCTACGACTGGGGTGTCACCTCGGTCACCATCCCTTCTTCCGTCACCACCATCGGCAGTTCGGCCTTCTTCGGCTCGACGAGCAAGTTCTACCTGAAGGAGCTCAACCTGAGCGAGGGCCTGAAGACCATCGGCGCCAGCGCCTTCTATGCCAACGGCATCGAGAACCTGGTCATACCCGCCTCGGTCGACTCCATCGGCAAGAGTGCCTTCCTCTACAGCCCGAAGCTACAGACGCTCACCTTCCAGGGCGAGGGCCTGCGCCATCTGGGCGACGGTGCCTTCGTATCGGGCGTCTATGCCTACGACACCAACAACTCGCTGAAGAGCGTCAAGCTGCCCGCCAGTGTGCAGTACATAGGCCGTGAGGCCTTCCTGAACAACAGGGCGCTGGAGAGCTTCAACGTGCCCCGCGACCTGAAAGAGCTGGGCGAGTGCGTCATTGGCGGCACCGTGGTCAGCAATCTCACGGTCGACGAGGGCTGCAAGAACTTCATCATGGAAGACGGCATCGTCTACAACACGCAGAAGTCCATCCTGTACCTGGCTCCGCTGAAGGGCCTCACCAAGCTCGACGTGCCCGAGGGCGTGCTGGGCATCAACGGCGGTGCCTTCTGGGACAGCGACCTGCAGGAGATTACCCTGCCCGAGGGGCTGGTGGCCATAGGCTACGGCGCCTTCGAGAACTCGCAGCTGCGCTCCATCAACTTCCCCTCGACGCTGGTGTTCATCGACGAGCAGGCCTTTGCCCAGACCAAGTTCACCCAGCTGGAGCTGCCCGAGAGCGTGCCCTACGTGAACGATGCCGAGCTCTATGGCTGCACCGCACTGAGCCAGGTGACCATCCCCAGCAGCGTGCGCGAGATTTACAACCACGCCTTCACGGGCAGCACCGCCCTGCGCAACTTCGTGGCCAAGGGCTCTGTGCCCCCCGAGATTATGGACTACTACGACGACTGGGACTTCCCCTTCTACGGCTTCGGCCCCGGCAGCACCACCATCACCGTGCCCAAGGGTAGCAAGGCTGCCTACGAGAAGGCCGGCTACGACGGCTATATGAAAGTGGTAGAGAGCGACAAGGGCACCCTGCTGCCCACCGAGACACTGCCCGAGAGCGGCAGCATGCTCACCTCGCTCACCGACAACGAGCTGTCGTTCGAGCTGACCTTCGACGACGAGCTCACGCTGCTCAATGCCGAACCGCAGGTGTTCATTCGCGAGGAATACACCTGGAACTCAACGCTGATGGCCCCCTACAAGGGCTTCAAGGCCAGCGTCGACGGCAAGAAGCTCTACATCAGCCGCAAGGCCGACGACGGCAGCACCAGCACGATGCAGGCCGAGCAAGACGGTGCCTACTACGTGATCATTCCCTCTGACATCGTGAAGAACGCCAACGAAGAGACCAACGAGCAGATCATCATAGAGCTGCTGGGTCCCGACGAGGCCACCGTCACCGGCATTCAGCAGCTGGAGCGTGCCGCTGTGAGCGTGCCTGCAGCCACCTTCGACCTGAAGGGCCAGCGTGTGGGTGCCAGCCACAAGGGCCTCACCCTGCAGCGCCACACCGACGGCAGCGTGCGCAAGGTGCTGGTGAAGTAAGAAAACAAAACAAATTATATAATCAACATGTTTCACAATCAAAAAAAACTAAGCGTATGACAAAGAGATTTTCCTATCTTTTGCTCATGCTCGTCGCAATCCTAACGGGTGCAAGCAACGCTGCGGCTCAGGCCTACGTCGTTGACTTCAACACCCAGATTGAGACGAACTCGTCGCAGACGGGCGACACCAACCGCGACTGGAAGGTTGCATCGGGTTGGGGCCACATCGTCGACGGCGTGGAGTACAACTACTCTGGAGCCAAGCGTTACACTCCCTATGAGTGGCAGGCTACCAATGGTGTCGACGGCACCGGTTGTATCTATGCAGGAAGCCAGTACTTCGCTGACGCCTATGGCGACTACGAAGACACTTACGACCTGCTCGTATCGCCCCCCATCGAGGGCACCGTCACCGTGCAGGCCAAGCGCTTCAATGCCATTGGCTCCATCGGCTTCTACAGAGTGACCCGCAGCGGCGAGAGCCTGGTGCGTGGCGAAATCATCTATCCCATCGGCGAGACCAGCTACGGCATCACCGAGCTGACCAACGACTGGGTGACCTACACCCTGCCCGCACAGCCCGCCGGTACCCGCATCGGTATTCGCCTGCAGCAGGGCTACATCGACAACTTCACCGCTGAAGCCGTCGACCTGAACCCGCAGCCCGGTCTGGGCGTCACGCTGGTATCGCCCTCGGTGAGCACCACCATTGCTGCCAACGAGGACAACACCTTCACCGTGAACTTCGTGGTGAGCGTGAAGAATACCGGCGATCTGGACCTGACCACCGCTACCGAGGGCTACTCGATAGAGCTGCGCAAGTATAACGCCGGTGGCACCGAGCCCGACGACCATACGCTCGTGGCCACGCTGCCCATTACGACCAACCTGGCCAAGGGCGAGTCGCTGCCTGAGGACCTCACCATCTCGGCCACGCTGAACGTGGCCGACTATCCGGCAGCTGCCACCAACGGCATCTCGTTCCGCATCTACGAGAACGTTTCTCATACGTATGCATCGACCAAGACCATCACGGTCATTCCCTACGAGCCGCAGTTCAGCCTGCGCATTGACAACAGCAACTTCACCGATGGCGGCACCGTGAACCTGGGTGCTTCGAAAGAGGCTTCCAGCAAGCAGGTCATCATCCGTAGCACGGGTGGCGCTCCGCTCGTCATCAACAGCGTCGACGTGCCCACGGGCTTCACCACCACGCTTGTGCCGAAGACCATTCCCGCACTGACCAACGATACCATCGAGGTGGCCCTCGATCCCACCGTGCCCGGTGCCAAGCAGGGTGCCTTCGTCATCCACACCAATGCCGGCGATGCCACCATCAACCTGACGGGTACCACCGTGAGCGGCAACGTGTTCTTTGCCGACTTTGAGAGCGATGCCAGCCTCGACGGCTTGCTCGTCGAGAAGGACGGCAGCGGCTACTACACCTACGGCTGGATTGTGCCCTATAGCTCTTATGGCAGCTCAAACTCCGTGGCCCGTGGCTACGCTACTTCGTCGAGCACGCCCGGCCCCTTCAAGCTGATACTGCCCAAACTGAAGTTCGAGGAGGGCGACGCCCTGCAGTTCGACGTGCAGAAGGCTTCGAGCTATACTGATGCCAACGTGACCATCTACTACTCTGCCGACCGCAATGAGTGGACGCAGCTGCGCCGCATGGCTCACGATGCCGAGCGCGAGGCCGATCTGCTCACCACCACAAGCACTACTGTCACGCTGCAGAACATTCCTGCCGGCGAGTGGTACGTGGCCTTCGAGATTACCTACGAGAGCGAGATCTATCTCGACAACATCATTGGTGGACAGATTGTCGACGTGGCTCACGACGTGGCCCTGAGCAGCACGGTGCTGCCCGAGAACGGCACGGTGAACAGCAAGTTCGTGGCTACCACCAAGGCCGTGAACCTGAAGGACGACATTGCCGCTGGCAGCTACACCGCACGCCTGTACTTCGGCGATGAGGTGGTCAAGGAGCTCGAGGCCGTAGCCCTGCCCAAGCAGCAGCAGGTGGCCTTCGACTTCTCGTTCACGCCCCACGCAGCAGGCACCTACAATGCCCGCATCGAGCTGGCCTTTGCCGATGGCTACACCACGTCGGTAAGCCAGGAGGTGACCATTGCTGAGGAGGTCTACGCTGCACTGAAGACCGTCGGCGACGGCTCTTCCAGCCAGAACGCAAGCCCCTTCAACTATTATTATTATAAGACGCAGGCCGAGAACATCTATACTGCCGACGAGCTGGCTGCCCAGGGCATCACCACGGGCACTACCATCACCAAGGTGGCCTTCTATGGCTTCAACACCGGCAAGCAGGTAGACTACCAGGCCAAGCTCTGGATCAGCGAGACCTCGCAGGATGCTTTCACCATCGACGAGGAGAACTCTGGCTGGAACGACTACTACTTCACCACCGGCCAGGAGAACAATGCACCGCAGTTCGACGGCGTGGCCACGCTCGTCTCGGCCGGTACCATCGACAACAAGGTGAGCCTTATCACCTTCGACCTGGCTACGCCCTACGTCTATCAGGGTGGCAACCTCGTGGTGCAGACCTACGGTGTGTGCGACGTCTATCCCGGTTCGGGTCTTACCTACTCGTCGCAGCGCGTCAGCGGTGTGAAGTCGATTGTGCGCCGTCGCGACAGTGGCGACTTCTCTGCCACCGACTATTACTCGGAGAATACCTATCGTCCCGACATTCGTCTGGGCATCGAGGCCGAGCCCAACACCGTGAGCGGCAAGGTGACCGACAAGGTCACGGGTGCTGCCATGGCCGGTGTCGACGTGAAGGCCCAGAACGACGAAGTGCTCTATGGTGCCACCACCGACACTGAGGGCAACTACTCGTTCGCTATCCTGCAGGACAACCAGGAGTACGACCTCGTGGTCAACAAGGCGGGCTACTTCCCCCACAGCGAGAAGGTCAGCGTGGCACTGGGCAGCGAGGTGCGCAACATCGAGCTGACCGAGGCTAAGGGCTTCCTCATTGAGAGTGCCGAGCTGCCTGCAGCTGGCCAGGTGAACTACGGCTACAGCGCAACGGCCACCGCCACCAACTATGAGGCCCGCGACTTTGGCGCACAGACCTACACCGCCGAGCTGGTGTTCGGCGAGAAGGTTGTGGCCACCGCCCCCGCCGTTGAGGTGAAGGCTGGCGAGACGGCTACCTTCAACTTTGCCTTCACGCCCCACGAGGCTGGCCAGTTCCAGGCCTTTGTGCGCTTCACCGAGGGTGAGAACGTGGCTACCAGCGACGCTATCGACGTGACCATCGCCGAGGAGACTGCTGGCGGTTTGGTGCAGGTGGGCGATAGCACGGGTCGCGAGAACTACTACCCCGTGAACTTCTACTACAACTACAGCTGCTCCGACATTGTCTATACGCCCGAGATGCTCAACGCTTCTGGCGTGGTGCCCGGCTCGCAGATTCAGAAGGTCATCTTCTACGTGCAGGCCGAGAGCCCCAAGACCTTCGACTACACGCTGACGGCCTGGGCCGGTTCGGTGGTCTACGATAGCGAGACCTACGATCCCAGCACGGGTCACGACCAGCTCACTCAGGTATTCGACCATGCTACCTTCACCTTCAGCGCACCCGATGCCTCGTCGGTGAACCCCATCCGCATACCTATCGAGCTCGACCTCACGGCCAACCCCATCCTTTATGACGGAACCAACAGTGTGCGTGTGGCCATCGAGAAGCAGTCTTCCACCTACGTGGGCTATGCCTACTTTGCCCAGGACAACAAGTACAACACCATGTGGGCCAAGTACAACGACTACTCCGAGCAGCTGGTGAGCACGCTCACCAAGAGCGGCAACCAGGTGCAGAAGGTGCCCGTGGCCCTGTTCGAGGTGGCTGCCGGTGCTACGCTGAGCGGCAC
>JAFVEE010000105.1 GCA_017478085.1 Prevotella sp.
CAGGAACGGCTGTCCGCTAAAAAAGGAGGATATGAGGTATGAAGGGGGGCTTACTTTTCAAAAAACAAGTCCGCAATGCCTGTTTATCGGCACTGCGGACACATAATTTGTCGCTTTTCAACTTTTAGCGGACAGCAATAGATAGCTTTAGTTTTCCGTAGCTTTATGCCGTGCTCCCGTCGGGGAGATGCGTGGATACCGCTACTCGAAGTGGATATAATAAAACAGTGAGTTACCCGTTTGCGGTAACTCACTGTTGCAATGCCCTTGGGCAAGGTTGTGATTCCGTTGGGATTCGAACCCAAGACCCACAGCTTAGAAGGCTGTTGCTCTATCCAGCTGAGCTACGGAACCGACCTGTTTTCCCCCTCCCGAGGCCGCGCGGCAAAGATAGTGCATTCGGGCGGAACGGGCAAGGGCTTCGACTTGTGTCGGTGCGGCTATTCTGCCAGCACTTCCTGTGGCGCGTTGTCCGCTTCCTCGGTTATGGCTTCGGGCAAGGACTCGCCGATGAATTCAAAGGCGTAGCTCGTGCCTCGTGCCGAGGGGAACTGGCTGCGCATGTCCACATCGGGACGGTTTCTCAGGTGGCTGATGATGCGGTTGTAGCAGTCCGTCCCGCTATCGGCCAGCACATAGGCCTCAAAGTCCGTGTCCTGATACTGGAATTTCCCTGTGCCGGGGATGAGCAGCACGCGTTTAAAGGTTATCTGCCCCCGGTACCAACCGTGCTTCTGTTCCGCCAGCAGTGCCAGCTTCAGCTCTTTGCGGTTCAGCATCTCGGCTTCGGGCATGGACTCCGTGGGCGCGGCGGGTTTCTTACGGTTGGCCTTGAACTCCTCCATCGTGGCGGCGGGTGTCTTTATGAGGATGAAATAGACGCGCGGACGCACCTTGTAGCGCTTCGGATAGGGCATGTCCCCTTCCACGTAGGCGCGGATGTCCTCCATTAGCGTGTCGGTCACGCGGATGTCAGGGATGCTCTGTAAAAACATGACGAGCTCCTCAACGGAAGCGACCAGTGTTTCCTGGTCGAAGAAACGAGCATAAATGTTCATTTGCACATATTAAAATAAATTATCACAACCAGTCTAACGTATCCGTTAGAGGGGTTGTGATAAGTAAACCGTTGAGCGGAAAACGGGACTCGGACCCGCGACCCCAACCTTGGCAAGGTTGTGCTCTACCAACTGAGCTATTTCCGCAATACCATCATTTCAATTCGATGTGCATCTCTCTCGATTGCGGGTGCAAAGGTACAACTTTTTTTTGAACCACCAAAACTTTTCGGCATTTTTTTCAAAAAAAGTTTTCAATCCATACGGTTTCGGTAGTCTTCATAGCCAAAACGGCGCAAAATCTGCAACTTTCCGTCCGTGTGGAGCATACCGATGGCGGGGTGCGTAATGCCGTTGAACATGGTGGTCTTGACCGTGGTGTAGTGAATCATATCCTCGAAGATCACTTCCTCGCCCACCTGAAGCTCGTGGTCGAACTGCCAAGAGCCCATAAAGTCGCCGCTCAGGCAGCTGTTGCCGCCAAGGCGGTACAGATGCGCTCCCTCTGCCGTGTGCTTCGCACCGCGCACTTCCGGGTAGTAGGGCATCTCCAGACAGTCGGGCATATGGCAGGTGAAGCTCACGTCGAGAATGGCGGTTCTGATGCCATGGTCTTCCACCACGTCGACTACATGGCTCACCAACGGGCCCGTCTGCCAGGCAAAGGCGCTTCCGGGTTCGAGGATAATCCGGAGCCAGGGGTATCGCGCGCGCAAACCTTTTAATATATTGACGAGCAGCTCTACGTCGTAGTCCTTACGCGTCATCAGGTGGCCACCGCCCAGATTCAGCCATCTGAGCTGGGGGAACCAGCGGGCAAACTTCTCCTCGATGTGCACCAGGGTGCGCTCGAGCACGTCGGCCCCGCTCTCGCAATGGCAGTGGCAGTGGAAGCCCTCAATGCCGGCGGGCAGGGTGAGCGGCAGCTTATCGGCCGTGACGCCGAAGCGCGTGCCGGGGGCGCAGGGGTTGTAGAGCAGCGTCTCGACCTCGGAGTACTCGGGATTGACGCGAAGACCGATGGAGGCCCGGCCCCCTACCCTCGCGTGGAAGCGCTCGTATTGCGACAGGGAGTTGAACGTGAGGTGACTGGAGCAGTTCACAATCTCGTCGATCTCGTCGTCGGTATAGGCAGGCGAGAACGTGTGGGCCTTGCTGCCGAACTCTTCCACGGCCAGCCGTGCCTCGCCCAGCGAGCTGGCCGTGGTGCTGCTGATGTATTCGCGGAAAATGGGGAACGTCTTCCACAAGGCAAACGCCTTGAAGGCCAGGATGATCTCAACGTCGGCCCGCCGGGCCACATCGGCTATGAGCTGCAGGTTCTGGCGCAGCCGTGCCTCTTCTATGATATAAATAGGTGTAGTGATTTTCATTGCTCCTTGTGCTTTTTGCCTGCAAAGGTAGCATTTTTTTCTGAAACCAACGAACTATCGCGCCACAATCTTAGGGCTTCAGCCCACCAACTGGCAGACTGCACGACAACGAAGGCTTAGTTATGTTGGTATAAAGCCCATATACCATCGGTATAAAGGCTCGATACCAATGGTATAAGGGCTTTATACCAACGGAACCACGGCTCAGTACCAAAAGTACCAAGCCGTGGCGCTCGCTCTATCAAGTCTGTAGGGTTCTAATAAACGCGGGGGCCAAAAATGGTGGTTCCAATGCGAACCATCGTCGAGCCGTGGCCTACGGCCAGGTGGTAGTCGTCGCTCATGCCCCAGGAACGCTCGCAGAATGCGGGATTGGCGGCGAAGTACTGGGCCTTCACCTCGTCGAAGAAACGGGCGGCGACGTCGAACTCGCGGCAAATCTGGGCCTCGTCGTCGGTGTTAGAGGCCATCATCATCAGGCCACAAATCTGCACGTTGGCCATCTCGCGCCACTCGCCGCCGGCCAGCAACTCGCGGCAGGCATCGAGCGTGAGGCCGTACTTCGTGGCCTCTTCGGCTATGTGCAGCTCGAGCAGCACCCGCACCACACGGCCGGCCTTCTGGGCCTGCTTCTGAATTTCGCGCAGCAGCTTCAGGGAGTCAACGGCCTCAATCATCGAGATGTAGGGCACGATGTACTTCACCTTGTTGGTCTGCAGGTGGCCAATGAAGTGCCACTCAATGTCCTTCGGCAGTTCGTCGTGCTTCTGGCGCAGTTCCTGCTCGTGGCTCTCGCCGAAGAGGCGCTGCCCTTCGTCGTAGGCGGCGCGTATGTAGTCGGCTGGGTGGTACTTGCTGATGGCCACCAGCCGCACGCCCTCTGGCAGGGCCGAGAGCACCTCGCTGAGTTTTTGCTTTACTGGGTACATGGGAAAACTACTGCTGCTCGAACTCTGGCTTGTCGTTCTGCTCCTTCTTCTTGAACTCAAAGACGTCCATCAGCGTGGTCTCGGCCACCGAGACTATGACATAGTCGATCATCGTGCCGCCCATCACCTCGTCGATGTTCTTCACGGCACCGTTGAACGAGCCGGCCTGCACCAGGAAGTTCACGTTGCTGCGCTTCTCCTTCTCGGTCTTCTCGTCGATGGTAATGTACTGCGTCTTGGCCTTGTACCATTTGTCGGCCATGTCGCTGTCGTCGAAGAATATCTCGCCGTAGGCGGCCTTCTTGATGTCGGTAACGTTGAACTCACCGCTGATGTACGACGACATTTCCTCGATGATGCGCTGTTCGGCCTCGCTGAAGCTCAGGGCGTCAACCACGTATGCCTCGGTCACTTTCTTCTGCAAGCCGTCTTCCATCGTCTTCTCGTAGCGGATCTTGCACTCAAACCAGTTTGCTGTTCTGCTTCTCATTTTTCTATATTACGTTTTTTTGATTATTCTTCTTCCTGACTGCCACCTTTCTGGACGCCGTAGCGCACCACGCTCTTCTGCTTCTCCTCGCGCAGCTTGTCGATGATCTCCGAAGCTATGGTCTGCGCCTTTTCGTCAGAGATTCCCGCCTGCGTGGCCAGATCGCCTTGCAACTTCAGCAGTTCGTTGGCCAGCAGGTTGTTGCTTTGTATATAGGTGTCCTCGCTCAGGCTCATGCGGTCCTTGCTATACATCTTCGAGAAGATGCGGTCGGCCTCCTTGGCAAACTGCTTGCGGAAGATGTCTTCGGCCTTGGACTGGTAGGCTTCCATCTGCAGCCGCTCTTCCGAGTTCAGCGTGTCGCCTTCCTCGTCCATATCGCCCCACACGCCCATCTCGGTAACGGGGTTGATGCCATCGTCGAGCAGGTCGTCGGTAGATTCCTGCTTGGCACCTTCCACGAACTCAATGTTGGCCGTCTGGGGCATCAGCTCGAAGTACAGGCCCACACAGAGCAGGGCAACAACCAGGGCTGCCACCAGCATCAAGGTAGACTGCTTCAGGCCGCGCTTCTTTTGCAAGGCGCTCAGCATGTCGGCTGCCGAGCCATAGCGCTTCGCGGCATCCTGCTGCGTGGCCCGCGCCACCACCTTCTTATATTCATAGGGCATTTCGCCGTGCTGGTAGAGCCACTCTATGAACTTGCCTATCGAGTAGACCTCGCCCCGCTCGTCCAGGGCCTCATGGCTCAGCACCTCGGGGGCCACAAAGTCCTCGAAGCCCTTGAACAGGGCGTCCGTATGGGTCATGGCGCCAAACGACGATGCGTGGCAAAGCAGCATGGCCATATTATCGCCCTTGCGCACAAAGACGTTCTGGGGTGCAAAGCAAAGATGGTAGATGCCCTGCTCATTGAGCATAGTGGTAAACTTGAGCAGCGAGCTTACGGTATTGTCGATGAAGCCGGGCTGGGCCACTACGGCGGGATTGTTGTCGATGAGCTGGGCAAAGGTCTGGAAGTTGCCCTGCTCTATCTCAATTTCATAGACGCCGCCACTGTCAACGTGCAGCTCATAGTGCAATTGTTGCGGAGCCGTGATCTGGGCCACTTTCTCTTGTTCTGCCTTCAAAGCCTCGCAGAACACAATGTCGTCGACCAGTTCCGTCTTCAGCTCCAGCACGTTGCGATACTTCTTGTCAATCAGTTTCTTGTAGAACACGCCCAACGGCAGCTCCTCGCGGTGAGTGGCTACCCCGTCCTGGGCATTCAGATACTCTTCGTAGTTCATTCAATACTCGGTTTAGTCGCGCAAAAGTACGCAATAAATCTGAATAAACAAATTTTTCTGCCCGAAAAGTTTTGTCGTATGTCATTTTTAGTGTAACTTTGCAACCGATTTTAAATTTTTAAGAAGAGAAAGATGCCTGAAATTTCAGTTCGCGGACTGGAGATGCCCGAAAGTCCCATCAGGAAGCTGGCACCACTGGCCGCAGCTGCCAAGAAGCGCGGCACGAGGGTGTATCACCTGAACATCGGCCAGCCCGACCTGCCCACCCCACAGATAGCACTGGATGCGCTGAAGCACATAGACCGCAGCATCCTGGAGTACTCACCCTCGCAGGGCTACCAGAGCTACCGCGAGAAGCTGGTGGGCTACTACGCGAAATACAACATACAGGTGTCGGCCGACGACATCATCATCACCAGCGGTGGCTCGGAGGCGGTGCTCTTTGCCTTCCTGAGCTGTCTGAACCCGGGCGACGAGATCATCGTGCCCGAACCGGCCTACGCCAACTATATGGCCTTTGCCATCAGTGCGGGGGCCAAGATACGCACCATTGCCACCACCATCGAGGAGGGCTTCTCGCTGCCGAAGGTCGAGAAGTTCGAGGAGCTGATTAATGAGCGCACGCGTGCCATCATGATCTGCAACCCGAACAACCCCACAGGCTACCTCTACACCCGCCGCGAGATGAACCAGATACGCGACCTGGTGAAGAAGTACGACCTGTACCTCTTCAGCGACGAGGTCTACCGCGAGTACATCTACACGGGTTCGCCCTACATTTCGGCCTGCCATCTGGAGGGCATCGAGCAGAATGTCATCCTCATCGACTCGGTGTCGAAGCGCTACTCGGAGTGCGGCATCCGCATCGGTGCGCTCATCACGAAGAACAAGGAGGTGCGTGCCGCCGTGATGAAGTTCTGCCAGGCTCGCCTGTCACCACCCCTTATTGGTCAGATTGTGGCCGAGGCCAGCCTCGACACGCCCGACGAGTACCTGCGCGACGTCTACGACGAGTATGTAGAGCGCCGCAAGTGCCTCATCGACGGGCTCAACCGCATTCCCGGGGTCTACTCGCCCATTCTCATGGGTGCCTTCTACACGGTGGCCAAGCTACCCGTAGACGATGCCGAGAAGTTCTGCCGCTGGTGCCTGAGCGAGTTCGAGTACGAGGGCGAGACGGTGATGATGGCTCCCGCTGCCGGCTTCTACACCACGCCCGGCGCTGGTCGCGACCAGGTGCGCATAGCCTACGTGCTGGAGAAAGAAGACCTGGCCCGCGCCCTCGTGGTGCTGCAGAAGGCTCTTGAGGCCTACCCGGGAAGAGTGGTGAGCTGAATTTGAATTTAGAGTTTAGAATTAAGAGTTAAGAATTTAGAGTTAAGAGTTGTCTGGAGGTTAAGGTGAACTTCCCGTTATTCATAGCCAAGCATATTTATGGTACTGAGGCCGACCGCAAGAAGGTGAGTCGGCCTGCCATTCGTATAGCCACCCTGGGCGTGGCCATCGGCCTGGCGGTGATGATTGTCACCGTGAGCGTGGTGCTGGGCTTCAAGCACACTATTCGCGACAAGGTGGTGGGCTTTGGCAGCCATATCCAGGTGATGAACCTCCTCTCGATGACCACGGCCACCGACTATCCCATCTGCATCAACGACAGTATGAGGCAGGTGCTGGGCAGCATAGAGGGCGTGGCCCATGCCGAGCGCTATGCACTGACGCAGGGCATCCTGAAGACCGACGAGGACTTCCTGGGCATACAGCTGAAGGGCATCGGGCCGGAGTACGACCTTAGCTTCCTGCAAGAATGCCTGGTTGAGGGCGAGCTGCCGCAGTTCTGCGACTCGGCCACCACCTACCCCATCGTCATCTCGAAAACCATCAGCGACAAGCTGCGCCTCAATGTGGGCGACCGCGTGTTTGCCTACTTCGTGGGCGACGAGAGCGTCAGGGCCCGCCGCTTCTCGGTGTGCGCCATCTACCAGACGCAGATGAAGCGCTTCGACGATGCCATCTGCCTGACCGACCTCTATGCCACCCGCAAGCTGAACGGCTGGTTCCCCGACCAGTGCTCTGGGGCCGAACTGCTCATCAGCGACTTCGACCAGCTGGAGCCCGTCAGCCAAAATGTCATAGAGCAGGTGAACCGCACGCTCGACCACTACAACAACGTCTTCTCCTCGCGCACCATCCTGGAGGCCTACCCGCAGGTGTTCTCCTGGCTCAGCCTGCTCGACATCAACGTTTGGATCATCCTCGGCCTGATGGTGGCCCTGGCTGGCTTCACGATGATCAGCGGACTGCTCATCATCATCCTGGAGCGCACGCAGATGATTGGCGTGCTGAAGGCCCTTGGAGCCCGCAACGGCACCATTCGCCGCACCTTCCTCTGGTTTGCCGTGTTCATCATTGGCCGGGGCCTGCTCTGGGGCAACGTCCTGGGCATTGGCCTGGTGCTGCTACAGCAATACACGGGACTGGTGACGCTCGATGCCCAGACCTACTACGTCGACAAGGCCCCGATGGAGCTCAGCCTGCCGCTCGTGGTGCTGCTCAACGTGGCCACGCTGCTCATCAGCGTGTTCGTGCTCATCGCTCCCAGCCACCTGGTGTCGCGCATACATCCCGCCCGCTCCATGCGCTACGAATAGGGACAAACATCTACGCGATAGTTCCTTTCTTCCAAAAAATTCTTAAAAAGTACGTCATATAGTCTCTACAGGTAAAAAACTGCACAAAAAATTTGCGAATGTGCAGAAAACACATTACCTTTGCACATTATTTTGAAAATTGTGCAATGGAGACTGCTTTAAGTTTCAACCACTACATAGAACAAACTATCGTGCAGCACTGGGATGCTGACGCACTGACCGACTACGAAGGCCAGACGCTGCAGTTCCACGACGTGGCCCGCAAAATAGAGAAGCTGCATATACTGTTCGAGAACTGCGGTGTCAGCAAAGGCAACAAGATTGCCATCTGCGGGCGCAACTCGGCCCACTGGGCGGTGGCCTTCCTGGCCACGCTGACCTACGGGGCGGTGGCAGTGCCCATCCTACACGAGTTCAACAGTGAGCAGATCCACAACATCGTGAATCATTCAGGAGCCAAGCTGCTCTTCGTAGGCGACTACATTGTCAAGGAAATCACCCCCAGCGAGATGCCCCAGCTGGAAGGCATCATCAACCTGCCCGACTTCTCGCTAATGGAAAGCCGCTCAGAAAAGCTGACCTACGCACGCGAACATCTTAATTTAATGTTCGGCTCGAAGTACCCTATGGCCTTCCGCAAGGAGCACATACACTACCACCAGAACACAGCCGACGAGCTGGCACTCATCAACTACACCAGCGGGACCACCGGCTTCTCAAAGGGCGTGATGCTGCCCTACCGGGCCCTGCAGGGCAACCTGGAGTTCTGCCTGCGCCGACTGGGCGACCACGTGAAGCCAGGCGCACCGATGCTCGACATCCTGCCTATGGCCCACATGTACGGCCTCAGCATCGAGTTCATCTTCGGCTTCTGCAACGGCTGCCATCTCTACTTCCTGAACCGCCTGCCTTCGCCCACTTTGATTGCAAAGGCTTTCACAGACATTCGTCCCGCACTCATCGTCACCGTTCCCTTGATTATCGAGAAGATCATCCGCAAGCGGGTGTTCCCCCTCATACAGAGCAACCGCATGAAGCTGCTCCTGGCCATGCCCGTGGTGCAGAAGAAGATCAAGGAGAGAATCTGCCAGCAGGTCTACGAGGCCTTCGGCGGCCGCACCTACGAGGTCATCGTAGGCGGCGCGGCCCTGTCGAAGGAGGTCGAGGAGTTCCTGCTGTCGGTGGGCTTCCCCATCACCGTGGGCTACGGCACCACCGAGTGCGCCCCGCTCATCAGCTACAACGACTGGCACGAGCACGTGGCTGGTTCGTGCGGCCGCCCCGTCGACGGCATGGAGGTGCGCATTGCGAGCAGCACCCCTGGCACGCCGGGCGAGATCGTGACCCGCGGGCGCAACGTGATGCTGGGCTACTACCACAACGACGAGGCCACGCGCCAGGCCATAGACCCCGAGGGCTGGTATCACACGGGCGACCTGGCCACGATGGACTCCAGCGGCAACATCTTCATTCGTGGGCGCATCAAGAACATGCTCCTGGGTGCCAGCGGGCAGAACATCTACCCCGAGGAGATCGAGGACAAGCTGAACTCCATGCCTATGGTCAGCGAGAGCCTCGTGCTGCAGAGCGGCGAACACCTCGTGGCCCTCGTCCATCCCGACCACGACGAGCAGATGAACTTCAGCCGTCAGGAGCTCGAGGATATTATGGAGCAGAACCGCCGCGAGCTGAACCAGCAGCTGCCGCAGTACAGCCGCATCACCGACATCCGCCTGCACGACGAGGAATTCCAGAAGACTCCCAAGAAGAGCATTAAGCGTTATCTTTACCAAGCATAAATTTCATACTATGGAACAAACTATACCGAGCTTTAACGAGCTGATCGAGAAAAGCGTCATCAAGAACTGGGACGCCGACGCGCTGACCGACTACAAGGGCCAGACACTGCAATTCCACGACGTGGCCCGCAAGATTGAGAAACTGCACATTCTTTTTGAGAACTCGGGCGTGAAGCGGGGCGACAAGATTGCCCTCTGCGGCCGCAACAGCAGCCAGTGGGCTGCCGCCTTCCTGGCCACACTCACCTACGGTGCCGTGGCCGTGCCCATACTCCACGAGTTCATGCCTGAGCAGATTCACAACATCGTGAACCACAGCGACGCCCGCCTGCTCTTCGTGGGCGACCACGTGGCCACCACCATACAGCCCGAGCAGATGCCCCACCTGGAAGGCATCATCAACAACGCCGACTACTCGCTCCTCGTGAGCCGTACCGACCAGCTGACCTACGCCCGCGAACATCTGAACGAGCTCTACGGCAAGAAGTTCCCCAAGTACTTCCGCAAGGAGCACGTCAGCTACTACCACGAGCAGAGCCCCGACGAGCTGGCCCTCATCAACTACACCAGCGGCACCACCGGCTTCTCCAAGGGCGTGATGATACCCTACCGCGCCCTGTGGTCGAACTACGACTTCGCCTGCAGCGTGCTGGGCAAGACCATTCAGAAGGGCGACAACGTGATCAGCATCCTGCCTATGGCCCATATGTACGGTATGGCCTTCGAGTTCATCTTCGAGTTCCTGCACGGCTGCCACGTTTACTACCTGAACCGCATCCCCTCGCCCGCCATCATTGCCCAGGCCTTTGCCGACGTGAAGCCCAAGATCATCATCGCCGTGCCCCTGGTCATCGAGAAGATCATTCGCAAGAAGGTGTTCCCCAAGATTCAGAACAACCGCATGCGCCTGCTGCTGCAGATGCCCGTCATATCGAGAAAGGTACGCGAAATGATCTGCCAGGAGGTAGTCAAGGCCTTCGGCGGCAATATGTACGAGGTCATCATCGGCGGTGCCGCCTTCAACCAGGAGGTCGAGCAGTTCCTCAAGCGCATCAACTTCCCCTATACCGTGGGCTACGGAGCCACCGAGCGCGCCCCCATCATCTGCTATGCCGACTGGCACGAGTTTGCCCCTGGCAGCTGTGGCCGCGCCGCCCTGCACATGCAGGTGAAGATCGACTCGCCCGACCCCGAGAACCAGCCTGGCGAGATACTGGCCCGTGGCCTGAACGTGATGCTGGGCTACTATAAGAACGAGGAAGAGACCCGCAAGACCATCGACAAGGATGGCTGGTACCACACTGGCGACCTGGGCACGATGGATGGCGACGGCAACGTCTACATCAACGGACGCTCGAAGAATATGCTCCTCGGTGCCAACGGGCAGAACATCTACCCCGAGGAGATCGAGGACAAGCTGAACTCGCTGGCCATGGTCACCGAGAGCATCGTGGTGCAGCGCGACACCAAGCTCGTGGCCCTCGTGCACCCCGACCTCGACGAGGCCAAGTCGCTCAACTTCTCTGAAAAGGACCTGCAGGACGTGATGGAGCAGAACCGCAACACCCTGAACCAGATGCTGCCCGCCTACGAGAAGATTTCGGAAATAGAGATTCACCAGGACGAGTTTGAAAAGACCCCCAAGAAGAGCATCAAGCGCTACTTGTATTCCTAGGAAATTCTAGGGCTTCCTAGGATCACCTAGGCCATCCTAGGCCCTCCTAGGCCCACCTAGGATTTCCTAGAACTTCCTAGGATTTCCTAAAAGCTCCTACCCTAAGCCCCTCAAAAAAGATGCACATCGCCATAGCAGGAAACATCGGGAGCGGAAAGTCGACCCTCACCCGCATGCTGGCCCGCCACTACGGGTGGGAGGCCCGCTTCGAGGCCGTAGACCATAACCCCTACCTCGAGGACTACTACCGCGACCTGCAACGCTGGTCGTTCAACCTCGAGGTCTACTTCCTGAAAGAGCGCTTCCGCGACCTTATCGCCATCTCGCAGGCCCAGCACACCATCGTGCAGGACCGCTCCATCTTCGAGGGCGTCTACGTCTTTATGCAGAACAACAAGGCCATGGGCCACCTCTCCGACCGCGACTACCAGACCTATATGGAGCTGTTCGAGCAGATGATGAGCCTGGTGCGCCTGCCCGACCTGATGATTTACCTGCGCGCCTCGGTGCCTCACCTCGTTGGCAACATCCAGAAGCGCGGCCGGGGCTATGAGCAGGCCCTGCAGCTGGACTACTTGGAGAACCTGAACCGTCGCTACGACGATTTCATCTACCACCAGTACAAGGGCCGCGTGATGGTCGTCGACAAAGACCCGCTCGACTTCCAGAACAATCCCAAAGACTTCGCACAAATTATTGACCAGATAGACCGCACCCTCTTCGGTCTCTTTAGCTGAAACAGAAATTATGCACATCGCAGTAGCAGGAAACATAGGCAGTGGCAAGACCACCCTGACCAAGATGCTGGCCCACCGTTACGGCTGGACGCCGCGTTTCGAACCCGTAGACAACAACCCCTACCTGGCCGACTTCTACGCCGATATGAAGCGGTGGTCGTTCAACCTACAGATCTATTTCCTCAACAAGCGGTTCAAGGAGGTGGTCGAGATTTCGCAGTCGCCCGACACCATCATCCAGGACCGCACCATCTTCGAGGATGCCTGCATCTTTGCCCCCAACCTGCACGGCCAGGGCATGATGAGCGACCGCGACTTCGACAACTACCGCGACCTCTTCGACCTGATGATGTCGCTCGTGCGGCTGCCCGACCTTATGATCTACATCCGCTCCAGCATCCCCACCCTCGTGGCCCAGATTCAGAAGCGCGGTCGCGACTACGAGCAGTCCATGCGCCTGGACTACCTTGAGGGCCTCAGCCGCCGCTACGAAGACTGGATAGCCACCTATCAGGGCCAGCTCCTCATCATCGACGGCGACCATTGCAAATTCGGTGACCAGCCTGAGCACTTCAAGCAGGTCACCGACATGATAGATGCTAAACTAGACGGCCTATTCCCAATGGAATAGCACAGCAATCTATTCGATACACCCCACAATATCCTGCACTGAAGCCACACCGTGGCGGTCGAGCCAGTCGTTGATGCCGTCGCGTACCTTCAAGGTGACGGCGGGATCGATGAAATTGGCCGTGCCAATCTCGATGGCCGAGGCACCACACATCAGGAAGGCAATTGCATCCTCGGCCGTCATAATGCCACCCAGGCCAATGACGGGAATCTGAACGGCGTGGGCCACCTGATAGACCATTCGCAAGGCAACGGGCCTGACGGCGGGGCCGCTCAAGCCACCAGTGCCAATGGAGAGCACCTTGCGGCGCTTCTCAATATCGACGGCCATACCCATCAGCGTGTTGATCAGCGACACTGAGTCGGCTCCGGCAGCCTCTACGGCGCGGGCTATCTCAGTGATGTCGGTCACGTTGGGCGAGAGCTTCACGATGAGCGTCTTGTGGTAGCGCTCGCGCACGGCACGCACCACACTCTCGGCCCCAGAGCAAGTCACTCCGAAGGCCATGCCGCCATCGCGCACATTAGGACAGGAGATGTTCAGCTCGATGGCGGGCACCTTTTCCAAAGCGTCGATGCGGGCGGCACACTCGGCATAGTCCTCAGGACTGGAGCCGCTCACGTTCACGATCCACTGCGTATCAATGTCCTTCAGCTGGGGGTAGATGTGCTCGCAGAAGTAGTCTACGCCCTTGTTCTGCAGCCCCACGCAGTTCAGCATACCCATTGGCGTCTCGGCCATACGGGGATAGTCATTGCCCTCGCGGGGATGCAGGGTGGTACCCTTCACGATGATGCCGCCTATCTGGTCGAGCGGCACGAAATCCTGGAACTCAAGGCCGTAGCCAAACGTGCCCGAGGCGGTCATCACGGGGTTCTTCAGCGCCAGATGGCCTATCTTTACGTCTAATCTTGCCATAGTAGTCGGTTGATATTAAAAACTGGCCCTTCCTTACACACACACACATTGCTGGTCCCGGCGGTCGTTGTGCCCTTTATGTTCGCTGTGGCCGGCGATTCATCGCCGGTACGCACCTTCTCCACGCAGCACAGGCAAGCCCCCAGGCCACAAGCCATCAGGTTCTCAAGCGACACCTCGCAGTCGATGCCATTCTGCCGGGCATAGCGGGCCACGGCCTTCATCATAGGCGTGGGACCACAGCACTGGATAAGGTCGAAATGCTCCTGCACGAGCACCGAATGCTGGGTCACGAAGCCACGCTCGCCCAGGGAACCGTCCTCGGTGGTAACGAGCAGGCGCCCATAACGACGGAACTCATCAAGCAGAAGCAGGTCTTTGGCCGTGCGAGCCCCCAAAAGGAAAGTGGGTTCGGCCCCTTTCTGCCTAAGCTGAGCCCCTAAATAAAGCAAGGGGGCCACGCCTACGCCACCGCCTACGAGCAGGACAGCCCCCGGCAGCGGCTCTTCCTGAGAGAAGCCATTGCCCAGTGGCAGCACACAATTGAGCGTCTGGCCCGCCTGTAGCAGGGCCATCTGGCGGGTGCCGTCGCCCACCGTGGCCACCAGGAGCCACAGCTCGTTTGCCTCATAGTCGACGAAATTAATGGAAATAGGACGGCGAAGAAACGTTGAGGGCGAGCCGTCTACGCGCACCTCGACAAACTGGCCTGGAGCCATCGGGGGCAGAGGGTCGCTTTGGGTCAGCTTGATGAGCACATATCGCTCATGCAGCCGCACGACCTCTTTCACCGTTAGATCAAGAATAAATTTCTTCATAACTTTGCATACAGCTTTTATGGTGTGCAAAGTTATGAAGAAAAATTGAAACGACCAAACGTTTATATATAAATAAGGTATGGGGACTACTTCTTTGAGGGGACAAAACTCTCCCAGGTCTGGTCATCATAGAAGATACGAATCTCAGTGACACGGCGAGGCATTTTGTCAATATTTTTCATAAATTCAATCTCGGTCTCAGCCCGTGTATTCCTTACACCATTATAATTTGCCGACGACCGCACTGAGGTCGATGAGGCAGGAGACAATGGCTGATCGAAATCGAGCAAAGTTTCCTGCGCTGCACTCCGGGCCGATGCCGACGGAGCCGAAGACGATGAAGTGTCGGGAGCTGCCACATACATAGGATCCTTGCCAAACATCAGCCAGTCGGTGCTCAGCGAGGGCAGCTTCTTCTTGATAGCCTCTATAATGTTAATGGTGGGCTTGGTGCGCTCATTGAAGATGCCACTCAAGGTGGCGGGGGCTATTCCGATGAAGTCGGCGAACACCTGTTGGGTCATGTGCTGCGACTCCATAATCTGCTTGATTCTGTCCTTCATTTTTGTCAATCGTTAGGTAAAAGAGGGCTTTTTGGCCCTTTTTGTTTGATTTTACAAAGGTAAAACAAATTTTTGAACTACACAACAAATGTATAGAGAATTATGAGATTTTAAACTTTACATTCAACAATTCAAATATTTAAATCGCCAAATACGTTCACGATTTAATTTTGTTACACATTTACGAATCCGAATTTACAGCTCGAAAACGAATCTTAGCTTCTGTTGAGGCAAAAACGATAACTTACTGGTTATGTTTCAAGTATTTACGGTGCAATTTGAATATAAATATCAAATATTCACTATTTACATCTAAGTGAAGGGCGAAATATTCAAATATTCAGCACAAAATTTATGTAACATATATGATTATCAACGAATTACGTTATAATTACGTATTTTGAATATTTATCAATTCGGTATTTTAAATCGGCAAATTTAAATATTGATATTTACATTTAAATAAATAGATAATACCTCGAATCTGATGCCATTCACATTTCCGAATTGTAAAATAGTGTCACAAATTCAAATATTCGAACTACCGAATTACGGATTTTCAAACCTTAAACAATGCTAACGTCGAATTTTAACATTTCGAAAAATCGCAAAATCGACGTGCTTGAAAAATTCTGAGCGACGGTTCGGAAAGCTGAAAATAAGCGAATTTCAGAGGGGGTTATTTGGGGCTAAAGCCCTGATTCTACGGTGGTTTGGGCAGAAAAAAGGCACCTCGCCGAGGTGCCCAATCTGGAAAAAACAGCAAGGGAAAAAGTGCTTTTTTAGTGCAAAATGAAGAAAATGAGCTCCTTCATCAGCTCGCCTGGAGGGGTGTTTGGGTTGTCCAACCCCTTGCTTTTGGCATCAATTTCGCGTATCTTCCCCACAATCTGCATCACTTTCATTCCCGTGTAGTTTCTCATGCCAGTCATATAGTCTTTGGCTGCCCAGGGTGTTCTGAGCTCCAACCACTCGGCTACCCCCTCCTGAGTTTTCTTCGGAGCATAGTAGGCCAGCATCAAATTCTGGAAGTAACTGAACATCATCGGGAGAAAAGAGTAGATGCTACCCGCCTTCGGATTTTTGTCAAAATAATTCATAATCTGGTTGGCCTTGAAAATGTTGCGGTTCACGATGGCATCGCGCAACTCAAAGCCATTGAAATCCTTGCTCACCCCTATCTGGTCTTCTACCACCTGAGGGGTCACCCGCTTGTCGTTCTCGGGCAGCGAGATGAGCACCTTGTCGAGCTCGCTGGTCAGTCGGCTCAGGTCGGCACCGATGGCATCGGCTATGAGCTGCGTCGACTTGGGGTCTATGCTCGCCTGCTTGCTGCTCAGATAGCGCTCGATGAAGGCCGGCAGGTCGCGCTCGCGCAGCTTCACGCTCTCGAAGAGCACGCCAGCCTGCTGTATGGCTTTCACATACTCGCGCTTACGACCGTCTATCTTGCCGTTCTTGTGGCACATCACCAGCACGGTGGTGGGCGATGGCTGCTTCATATACTTCTCCAGCGCCTCGGTATTCTTGATGTTCTGCGCCTCTTTCACGATAATCACCTGCCGTTCGGCCATCATAGGGTAGCGGCGGGCCGCATCGGCCACCTGCGAGGCCGTCACGTCGCTACCGAAGAGGATGGTCTGGTTGAAGTCGCGCTCCTCTGGCTGCAAGGCGTGCTCGGCAATATAGTCGGCTATCTTGTCTATATAATAGGATTCCTCGCCGTGCAGGTAGTACACGGGGCGGTATTTTCCCTCCCTCAGCTCGCGCATCAGGCTGTCGAAGGTCACTATTTTGGTCTCTGCCATAGCATGTTTTTAGTTAATCTGCGTGCAAAGGTACGAAATAATTCATAATTCTTCGTTCATAATTCACAATTATTTTCTACCTTTGCCCCCTGATATGACACAACTGAACCTGCCTCCCTACGAAATCAGGGTACAAGAAAAGGGCGGCCGACAGCAGATTTTCGACTTTCTGCGCCGCCGCTACGTGGCACTGACGCCCGAGGAATGGGTGCGCCAGCACTTTGTGCATTTCCTCGTAGAGCACAAGGGCTACCCCAAGGGTCTGCTGGCCAACGAGGTGGAGCTGCGCACGGGTGAAAAGAAGCTGCGGTGCGACACCTTATTATATAATAAGGCGCTCGCACCGCAGATGATTATTGAGTACAAGGCTCCCGGGATAGAGATCACGCAGCGGGTGTTCAACCAGATCACCGTCTACAACATGTTGCTCCACGTAGACTATCTCATCGTCTCAAACGGCCTGCAGCATTACTGCTGCCGCATGGACTACGAGCACCATCGCTACCAGTTCCTGCGCGATATTCCCGACTACCAGGAGCTTTAGACCATATCGTTGGCGTCGGTGGCCTTCTTCGAGTTCGACGAGCGGCGCACGGTGGTGCTGGTGCCAGTGCTGCGCTTGCGCGTCTTCTTCTCCTCGACGGGGGCTACGGGGGCCTCGGTCTTCACGCCAGCCAGCTCGGGGTCAATGAGAATGCGACCGCAATACTCGCAGACGATGATCTTCTTGTGCATCTTGATGTCGAGCTGACGCTGGGGCGGAATCTTGTTGAAGCAGCCACCACAGGCATCACGCTGCACGTAGACGATGCCCAGACCGTTGCGGGCGTTCTTGCGGATGCGCTTGAACGAGGTGAGCAGGCGCGGCTCTATCTTGGCCTCCAGCTCCTTAGCCTTCTCCTTCAGCTTCTCCTCCTCGGCGCGGGTCTCCTCCATAATCTCGTCCAGCTCGCTGCGCTTCACCTCCAGGTCGGCCTGCTTGTCCTTCAGCAGGGCCTCGGCGCGCTCCAGGTCTTCCTGGCGCTCGCCAATGCGCTTCTGGGCATCGCCAATCTTCTTGTTGCAGAGCTCAATCTCCAGCTCCTGGAACTCAATCTCCTTGCTCAGCGTGTCGTACTCGCGGTTGTTGCGCACGTCGTTCAGCTGCTGCTTGTAGCGCTCCACGCTGTTCTGTGCCTCGATAATCTCGCCACGCTTCTGCGAGATGGCACGCTCAAACTCGCCCACCTCGCCCTTGATGCGTTCAATGCGGGTGGTCAGTCCTTCAATCTCGGCGTCCAGGTCTTCCACCTCAAGAGGCAGCTCGCCACGCAGGGCCTTCTTCTCGTCGATCGACGAAAGGGCCGTCTGCAACTGGAACAGGGTCGAGAGTTTCTGCTCGACGGTCAGGTCTGTAGGGTCTTTCTTTGCCATTTTTCTATGTATTTAAAGATATAATATTGGATTCGTGTTTGTCTCAGCGATGCAGGTCTTCACGCCGGGGCAGTCGCGGTTGATGATGTCGCGGAACACCTCGGTGGTGAAGTGCTCGCTCTCGTAGTGGCCCACGACGCACAGCTGCACCTGCTGCTCGTGGCCGAAGTACTGGTGGTAGTGCATCTCGCCCGTCAGGAAGGCATCGGCCCCGGCCTCAATGGCCTCGTCGAGCAGGAAGTCACCCGCCCCGCCACAGATGGCCACCCGGCTGATGGGTCGCCGCAGCAGCTCGTTGCACATGGCGCTCTCAGCCTCCAGCTGCCGCTTCACGTGCAGCACGAAGTCGCAGGCCACCATAGGCCGCTCCAGCTCGCCCATCACCCACGAGCCCGATGGTGCATCGGCATCGGCGTTGCCGAACCTGACGTTCTGCAGCCCCAGCCGCTCGGCAATCTTGAAGTTCACGCCCCCACGGGCATTGTCCATATTGGTGTGCATCGACACCACGCAGATGCCTGCCTGTATGGCCTTCCACACCGTTCGCTGCACCTGGTTCTGGTCGCTGATGGTCTTCAGCCCACGAAACAGCAGCGGGTGGTGGCTCACCACCAGGTTGCAGCCCTTTGCCAGGGCCTCGTCGATGATTTTCTCGGTTACGTCGAGACACAATAATGCCCCTGAAACCTCCGCCTCTGTCAATCCTATCTGCAGGCCAGCATTGTCCCAGCTTTCCTGCAGCGGCAGGGGCGCGAACTGTTCAAGGGCGCTCAGCACTTCTTTAACTTTCACGCTACGATGTTTTTGTTATCAATGTGCAAAGTTACGAACTTTTCATCAACTATTCCTCCTCAGGCACTGATTATTAAGCGTTTTTTACCATTTTTAAAATTTTGTCAAAAGTGACGCTCTTGCAACGGAGGCTCCGTTACATCACAACGGAGGCTCAACCGAAAAACAACGGAGGCTCCGTTGCAATCTAATAAATATTCCGTTGAAACCTAACGGAGTCTCGATTATTTTGCTTACTTTTGCAGGCTGAAAGTGCAGCCACGGTGGCTGCACTCCTACCAAACAGACCAAACGATGAAGAAAAGCCTCTACCTGCTGCTCGGCGCCGTGCTGGCACTACTGCCCACCGGCCACGATGCACGCACCACCCCCACCAAGCAGACCGCCAATCAATACGAGCGCCCTGCCCCACTCTCCGACCGCCCGTCGCTCATCATCAAGCGCACGGCCTACATCACCTCCTACAACAAGCAGAACCGCACGCCCAACTGGGTGGCCTGGCACCTGACCAAGGCCCACACCTACGGCAACGTGCAGCGCACGAACGAGGTGTTCCTGGAAGACACCGTGGCCCCCACCCCGCGCGCCACGACTGCCGACTACTACAACTCGCGCTACGACCGTGGCCACATGTGCCCGGCGGGCGACAACAAGTGGGACGCGAAGGCCATGCACCAGACGTTCCTGCTGACCAACATCTGTCCGCAGAACCACGGGCTGAACAAGTACGAGTGGAACGACGTCGAGCTGCTCTGCCGCGACTGGGCCCGCCGCTACGGGGCCATCGACGTGGTGTGCGGCCCCATCTACAAGAAAGGTGCCGCCCCGCGCTACATAGGCCGCAACAAAGTCCGCGTGCCCGATGCATTCTTCAAGGTGGTGCTCTGCCGCCAGGGCACGCCCAAGGCCATAGGCTTCATCTTCCCCAACGGCACGCAGAAGACCCAGGTGAAGGATGCCGTCTGCACCGTCGACGAGGTGGAACGACAGACGGGAATCGACTTCTTCCCCCTGCTCGACGACCAGATTGAGGCCAGAATCGAGGCCAAATCCGACCTAAAAGCATGGTAAAGAGTAAAAAAGTGCAAAAAAATTTGGTGCATTCAAATATTCTTCTTACCTTTGCACCCGCAAATCGGACCCGTAGCTTAGCTGAATAGAGCGTCAGATTCCGGTTCTGAAGGTCTTGGGTTTGAATCCCAACGGGTTCACACGAGCAAGCAAGCGGGAAGTTTCGATAGGAGCGTAGCTCAGTTGGTTCAGAGCGCTTCAGTCACATTGAAGAGGTCATCGGTTCGAGCCCGATCGTTCCTACTCCCACAAAAAGGCAATCGCCCAGCATCACTCTCGATGCCGGGCGATTCTCATATTTACTTGTTCTGCCGGACTATGCGCCAGCCTATGGCGGCCACGACAATGCTCGTCAAGGGACTGAGCAGGTTGAAGAAGCAGTATGGCAAATAGGTGAGCGTGGGCACGCCGAGCACGGTGGCCTGCGTCATGCCGCACGTGTTCCAGGGCACCAGCACCGATGTCACCGTGGCGGCATCCTCGCAGGTACGGCTCAGCAGGCGCGACTCGTAGCCCTTCTCCCTGTATGC
>JAFVEE010000003.1 GCA_017478085.1 Prevotella sp.
CACGCCCTGATGGCGGAAGTTGCGACAGTTCACGTAGAGCCCGTCGCCGGTCACGACGGCGAATGCCTCCTTGTTCAGTTTCTTCTCCAGCGCCTCGTCGGTCGACTTCATCTTGTAGTCGCTGCTCTGCACGATGCGCCGCGAGGCTGCGCCGATGGTCTCTGCCCAAGCCGTGTCGGCGGTCGTCCACTGGCCGTTGACGTACTCAGTGTAGGTCATGCAGTATTTCACCTGCGCCTGTGCTGTCATTGCGCCACAAACGAGGATGGCGGCCAGCGCCCAAATCAGTTTCTTCTTCATTTCTTTACCTTATTATACTGTTATACAATTGTGTTATACTGAGACTTAAACGGACGCCGCCGGGACTCTTGCGGGAGTCTCGGCGGCGGATATTTTCTTCGTAGCATCAGATACTTAGTTCTTGTTCTCAATAAGATCTAAGCCCTGTTTTCGGTAGAAGGGGAACTTCGTGTCGGAACTGACGAGTGTCATTCGGTGGGAAATAGCCTGTGCGATGATAATGTGGTCGTATGGGTCTTTATGGTCTTGCGCCTCGTTAATCTCAAGTGCGGCAAGACTTCGGATAACGTGCTCGTCGATGTTGTACACGACGACAGAAGGGTCATGCAGGATAAACTCTATCATTTCTGATTCATTCTTCCAGATATTAGATAGCAGCCGCTTTGTCCTGAATGCCGTTATGAGTTCTTGCAGACTGACAATACTCAGGTATTTCAGATGCTCCACGTCTTCGAGCACTGCACGAACATCAGATGTCAGCGATTCTATGTCGCTGACCATGTAGACGTAGACGTTGGTGTCAAGTAGCAGTCTCATCAATCCAGGACCTTTGGGTCAACGATTGTAATACTGCCCTGCGTGGCCTCGTAGTACTTCCAGAACTCCTTGGCCTTCTCTTCCTTTTCCTGCTTGCTCATAACGATTCTATTTCCGTTTTGCGCTGCAAAGATAAAGAGAAAGTTTGATATCACCAAACATCTTGGTACTTTTCTTCAAATATCCGTTTGTCTCAGTATGTCAAAGAGCGTGGGAGGCTAAGCCTCAAAGAGCAATCGTGCAAGCCTCTTATTCCAGCAGGGCGGCCTCGCGGAGGACGGAGAGCACGTTGAGAGCTGACGTCTCCAATGCCAGGCCCAGCAGCATCGGCAAAGCCAGTATACAAAGTCTGATAATTGTTCTCTTCATTATGATTGACGTTGTTATGTTTTTACTGAACACAAAGACACGAAGACACAAAGTTTTTTTACTCTGTGGCTATTCCTCTGTGTCTTCGTGTCTTTGTGTTCCATTAAATTATGTACATAGTTATTTTTGGATTGTTACTAATGTGCAAAGGTCGGAAAAATCGTGCGTATGGGCAAAAGGACAGGGGTGTACATTTGGCTTATGTACCAAATGTACACCCCTTTGGCAAGGCTTTTCACCCCCCCTTAGCCTTGCTCCCGGAACTCAGTCGGCGTCACGCCGTACTGCTCAACGAACAGGCGGCGCAGGTAGCGGGGCGAGAGCCCCACCTCGTCGGCTATGGCGACGACGGTCTTCGCGGGCTCATTCTTTAGCAGCCGGCAGGCCTCAGTAAGCCGGATGCCATTAATGTAGCTTGGGAACGACAGGCCATCAGTATGGCTGGCCAGGAGCTGGTTGAGCACCTCGCGGCGGATGTTGAAGCGGTCGCAGATGTCTTGCCGCTGGATGTTGGCCTTGGCATACAGCCGTTCACTGCGTATGCACTGGTCGATCGTTGCGAAGAGAGCTGCATTGTCGTCAGCATCGACCGCAGAGACCTTTGCAGGAGAAGGCTGGCCTGGCTCTGCCTCTTGACTCAGGAAATGATTGATTCTCCGTATCAGCACTTGGTTCTTCTGTTTAATCCTCCGGCTCTGGAAATAGACGTAGGTTGCGAAGAAGAGTATGAGCAGCAGACTGACGACCGACACGATGGCAACGATGGTCATCAGCTGGCTGTGACGCTTCTCTTCTTGCAGCTGCATCTGGCGCTCCAAGGCCGCATAGCGGGCGATGTGTTCGCGTGCAGTGGCCTCGCGGACGCTACGCTCTATCAGCTCGTAGGCCTCGTTCATACTGCTCTGTTCGCCCAGCTTGGCGTAAGCCGCCGTGATGGCGCTCTGGGCCTGTGTGCGGTAGAAAGTGATGTAATCGGCACGGCTGACGGAATCGGTCGGCTCCCGATAGCTGCCGTCGTGATACACATCGGGATGGCGCTCGTAGTCGTCCAGACGGTCTATGATGCGGCGGGCCAGCGGAATGGTCTGAACGATCTCTCCCTCGTCGCTCAGCACGACCAGCTTACGCTTCAGAGCGATGACGGTAGCATCGAGCCAGTTGAACTGCCGGTGCTCCTCGCTGTCGAGTATCGTCAGCACACTGTCTATGCGTGCCATGCCCTGCTGGCGCTGCCCCATGCGGCACAGGGCCGCACCGATCTCAGCCTCCGTGCGCAGTGCCTCGGGTTCGGCCTCAGCGCCCTGCTGGTGGCAGACGTCCACCAGCTCCTGCGACCGCCGTAGCCAGCGGGCCGTGTCCTGCTGCTGGCGCGCTGCATATACCAGGATCTCAAGCACGTCTTGCCGTAGTCCTATATTCTTCTGCAGGGAGTCATGCGCCAGAAGGCGATCGCCTATGACGCGCGCTGAGTCAAAACGCACGCCCTCCGGCCCGTGGAGCAGGGAGTCGACGGCCTGCCCCATATTGCTCCAACTGTAGATGCGCGCCCGCATAAAGTCGGCCCGCAACTGGCTTATGTTGCCCACGACGACCGCCGAGTCGATAATCTGCAATGCCCGCACCGGGTCATAGTCGTACACATTCATCGCCGCCTTCAGGGTGTAGACGGTGTTCTTTGGCTGTGCCAGAGCTGCAATGCTTATCAATAACAATATAATGCGTACTGTCTGTCTCATTTCTTTAGCCTATGTGCAGGAATCTTTTGCAAAGGTAAGAAATTCTCTTTGAGGATAGGCCAAAGTTTGTTCTTTTTAACAACTTATGATGGATCTTTCAGAAGGACACTGACCGCGCCGTCTATGGCCAAGATTTCAACGAGGGCTCCATTGCAACTCAACGGAGCCCTCGTTGCGTGGCAACGGAGCCTCCATTGTGTGCGAACGGGGCCTCCGTTGTCACCTAACGGAGGCTCCATTGGGCAGGGGATAAAAAATAATTCGTAGATTTTACCGGGAAACTTGTGGTGTTTTCAGAAAATTGCTGTAACTTTGCGGCAGTTATGGAGTACACACTGAATATTCGCGGACGACTGGTGTCGCTCAGGGAGCCACAGGTGATGGGCATCCTGAACGCTACGCCCGACTCTTTCTTTGAGGGAAGCCGGAAACAGACCGAACGGGAGATTGCCGAGCGGACGCAGGAAATCATAGAGCAGGGCGGCAGCATGATCGACGTGGGCGCCTACTCTACCCGCCCCGGGGCAACCGACGTGCCAGAGGAGGAGGAGATGCAACGGCTGCGGCTGGCACTGCAGACGGTGAGGGGCGAGGCACCCGATGCCATCGTCTCGGTAGACACGTTCCGACCCGACGTGGCACGCATGGCCGTAGAGGAGTATGGCGCCGACATCATCAACGACGTGAGCGAAGGCGAGAACCCCGCCATGTTCCGCATGGTGGCCCGGCTGGGCACGCCCTACATACTGATGTCGGTGCAGAAAGACCTGCGCGACACGCTGATGGCCTTTGCCCGCAAGGTGCAGCTGCTGCGCGACCTGGGGCAGAAGGACATCATACTGGATCCGGGCTTCGGCTTCGGGAAGACGACGGAGGAGAACTTCCTCCTGATGCAGCAGATGGAGAAACTACAGGCATTGCAGCTGCCCCTGCTGGTGGGCATCTCGCGGAAGTCCATGATCTGGAAGACGCTGGGCACGGGCCCCGCCGAGGCCCTGAACGGCACCACGGTGCTGAACACCCTGGCGCTGATGAAGGGCGCTGCCATACTGAGGGTGCACGACGTGAAGGAGGCCATGGAGTGCTGCAAGCTGTGGGCCGCATTAGCCCCCATTGGTTAGGGGACATAAAATTTAAATGAGGTATGTTTTTTGAATTTGGACTGAAAGATTTTATCGACATCCTGCTGGTGGCACTGATGCTTTACTACATCTACCGGCTGATGCGCGAGTCGCGATCGCTCAACGTGTTCGTGGGCATTCTCATTTTCATCGTGGTATGGGTGTTCGTGGCCCAGATCATCGAGATGCGCCTGCTGGGCGGCATCCTCGACAAGCTGGTGTCGGTGGGTGTCATAGCGCTCATCGTGATCTTCCAGGACGACATTCGCAAGTTCCTCTACAACCTGGGAGCCCACCAGCGCGTGCGCACCATCATGCGCTTCTTCTCGCCGAAGAAGACCGACGAGCGCGACCAGGCCCAGCTGAAGAAGAGCATCATACCAATCGTGATGGCCTGCATGTCGATGGCCAAGGGCAAGGTGGGCGCACTCATCGTGGTGCAGCGCAACTCGCCGCTCGACGACATCGTGTCGACGGGCGAGGTGGTAAATGCCGACATCAACCAGCGACTCATTGAGAACATCTTCTTCAAGAACTCGCCCCTGCACGACGGGGCCATGGTGATAGCCGACCGCCGCATTCGCGCCGCCGGGTGCATACTGCCCGTGAGCCACAGCCTGGAGATACCGAAAGACCTGGGCCTGCGCCACCGGGCCGCGCTGGGCATGAGCCAGGAGAGCGACGCGCTGTGCATCATCGTGAGCGAGGAGACGGGCTACATCTCGATAGCCAAGGGCGGCGTGTTCCGCCTGCGCCTCTCGGCCGAGGAGTTAGAGGGCATCCTGACTAAGGAGATGAGCTGACGGCGGAGCTGTCCATCACATTGGCCGGGGCACGGCCCGCCCTGAGTTCGCCAGCCATAAAGTCCATCGTGGGCTCAGCATGGCTGAAGAAGGCGTGGTAGCCCGCACACAGATAGTTCTCGCGTCCGGGCAGGATGCGGTTCTTGGGGCACTCGCCGTGGCAGGCGAACAGGTAGCGGCAACGGGTGCATTTTTCCGCGATTCCATCGTGTTTTTCTCTTCCAAACCGCTGCTGGCGCTCGCCGTACATCAGCTCGGTGATGGTGTGCTCGCGAATGTTTCCCAACTTGTACTGGGGAAACACGAAGTGGTCGCACGAATAGAGCGAGCCGTCGGGCTGGAGGGCAGCCGACTGCCCGCAGAAGGCCGACATGGAGCACACGCCCGGGGCGGCACCCACCCAGTTGGCCAGCGTGGCATCGAACAGCTGAACGAACAGGCGGCCCACGTCTTCCTTCAGCCATTCGTCGTAGAGCCGGGTGAGGAAGCGGCCCCACTGACTGGGCGACACCGACTCGGGTGACAGCTGCCCGTCGGGCTGCTGCTCTACGATGGGCGTGAACTGCAAGTACTCGCACCCTATCTCCTTGAAGAAACGGTAGAACGCCACGGGGTGGTCGGCATTCCGGCTGTTCACCGTGGCCATCGCGTTCCACATCACGCCGTGCTTCTTCAGCAGTTCTATGCCGCGCAGCGTCTGCCGGAACTGCTGCCGGTAATGGTTGTGCAGCGGCTCCGGGCCGTCGATGCTGATGCCGATGAGGAAGTTGTGCTCGCGGAAGAAGCGGCACCACGCGTCGGTGATGAGCGTGCCGTTGGTCTGCAGGCAGTTGTCAATGTGGCGCCCACGGCCATAGCGCTGCTGCAAGGCCATGGCCCGCTCGTAGTAGCGCTGGGGCAGCAGGAGCGGCTCGCCCCCATGCCAGGTGAAGAGCACCTCGGCCTGCGTCTGCGCCTCGATGTACTGGCGGGTGAACTCCTCGAGCAGCTCGTCGCTCATCGTTCCCCCACCCTTCCCCAGGTAGTAGCAGTAGCGGCACGACAGGTTGCAGCGACTGCCTGCGGGCTTCGCCATGACATAGACGGGATAGGCAAAAGGGGCGAGCATGGGGAATCAGAATTCTACGTAGGGCTGCAGGCGGTCGAGGGCCTCGGGCGGGAAGTCGCGCAGCAAGCGCAGGTCGGCAAGACTCTTCAGCGGGCCTTGCTGCCGACGGAAATCTACGATGTCGCGGGCCTGATAGTAGTTCAGGTAGGGGTGGTGCTTCAGCTCCTGGAGCGACAGGCGGTTCAGGTTCAGCTTGCGAACAGACGGGGTGCCGATGGTGAGGAATTTCTTCGATTCCATCGGAAAATCATCGATTTCATCGAGCTGGTCGATGCTCACGTAGCCGCCCAGCCGTTCGCCGTACTGCACGATGCGGAGGGCAAAGTAGCTGCCTATGCCCGGCACCTTGCGCAGCAGTGTGGTGTCAGCCAGGCACAGGTCTACGGTCTCACCCTCTGACAGCTTCACGGGGTAGCGCAGGGTGTCGCGCCCGGGCGCTGCCTCCTCCTTCAAGAGCGTAGAGGCAGGCTGGTAGTCGGCTGAGATGCGGATGTAGGGTTCCAGCTCGCGATACTCCTTGGCCGTGAGGCCATAGAGGTGGGCAAAGTCTTCCTTGTGGCGGTAGATGCCCCCGGCAGCCCGGTACTTATAGATGTTGCGCACCTGCCACGGCTGAAGGCCCAGGCGCAACAGCTGGGTGCTGTCGGCGGTGTTGGGGTCGAAGGGGAACCGTTCGGCACGGTGCGCCACCGGCTGCGAATAGGGAGCATGCGCGTGCTGGGCCTGGGGCTGCTGAACAGGGGTGAAGGTGCTGTCGGCCTCGGCCAGGGGCTCGTCGCCCTCGTCGTTGCCCGTCAGGAAGACGCCTACGATGGCCAGGACGGCTATCAGCAGGAAGGTAAGGACGACCTGGCGGTCGGACTTGTGCAGGTAGAAGAACTCACGCAGGAACATGGCAGAATCAGATAAGGCCGAACTGATGCAGGAAGATGAGCAGGATGCACAACGGCACGATGAAGCGCACGGCAAACTGGTAGGCACGGAAGAAGCTGGTGCTCACGGTGCCACCGTTGGTGAACTCGCGGCGCAACAGCTGCTGGTCGACGAACCAGCCCACGAAGATGCTGGTGAGGAAAGCTCCTAATGGCAGCATGATCTGGGCCGTGAGGTAATCGCAGAAATCCATCAGCGACAGTCCAAAAAGGCCGATTCCATCGACAGCCCCCACGCTGAGCGAGCAGAAAATGGCGAGCAGCGAACAGATGGCCGTGAGGATCCACGCGGCCTTCTTGCGGGGCAGGTGCAGCTCTTCGGCGAAGAAAGCGGTGCCTATCTCGTGCATGGAGATGGTCGAGGTGAGGGCGGCGAAGACCAGCAGGGCATAGAACAGGACGCCGATGACGTAGCCCACCACGGGCACGGAAGCGAAGGCCTGCTGGAACACGTTGGGCAGGGTGATGAAGATGAGCGATGGGCCTGAGTCGGGCTGCACGCCCACGGAGAAGGCGGCGGGGAAGATCATCAGTCCGGCCAGCACGGCGATGAGCGTGTCGAGCAGGGCTATCTGTCCTGCCGACTGCAGCAGGTTGGTGTCTTTCGAGAAGTAGCTGGCGTAGGTGCACAGGCAGGCCGTGCCCAGCGAGAGCGAGAAGAAAGCCTGGCCCAGGGCCTCGAGCAGCACGCTATGGCTCACCTTCGAGAAGTCGGGCTTCAGCAGGAACTCTACGCCCGCCATGGCGCCGGGCAGCGAGCACGAGGCCACCACGATGATGAGCAGCAGGATGAGCAGCAGCGGCATGAGCAGCTTCGATGCCCGCTCGATGCCCCGCTGCACGCCGCGCACCACCACCAGATGGGTGATTACGACGAAGGCCACGGCCCAGAGGCAGGGCTTCCACGGGTGCGACGAGAACGTCTGGAAGTAGCCGAGCACATAGTCGGCATCGCCCTGCAGCTGTCCTACCACCGAGGCGAAGAGGTATTGCAGGCACCAGCCGGCCACCACGGCATAGAAGCCCAGGATGACCGTACCGGTGAACACGCCCAGGTATCCCACGCCCTTCCACAGCTTTCCACCGGAAATGTGGCCGTAGGCCCGGGCGGCATTGGCCTGCGAGTGGCGGCCAATGATGAACTCGCTCACCATGCCGGGAATGCCCAGCAGCAGGATGCACCCCACGTAAATCACGATGAAGGCCGCCCCGCCATTCTGTCCCGCCATAAACGGGAAGCGCCACACGTTGCCCAGCCCCACAGCCGAGCCCGCCGTGGCCAGGATGATGCCTATGCGTGTAGCAAAATTACCACGTTCACTCATAACTCTTAATTCTAAACTCTTAACTCTAAATTCTTAATTCAAATCGCTCCCAACTGATGCAGGAAGATGAACAGAATGGCCAGCGGACAGACATACTTCACGAGGAAGAGATAGAGGTGGAAGAGCGTGCCGGGCAGCGTGCCCCAGTTGGTGAACTCGTCGCGCACAATCTTGTGGGGCACGAACCAGCCCAGGAAGATGCAGGTGAGGAAGCCCACAACGGGCAGGAAGATCTGGCCCGTGACGAAGTCGAACACATCGAAGAGCGACAGGCCGAAGAGCTGCAGGCCGTCGTAGGCACCCAGCGAGAACGAGCAGAACACGCCGATGACGGATGCCGACACGACCACCAAGAGCGTGGCCGTCTTGCGCTTGATCTTCATCTCTTCCTGGCAGAAGGCGGTACTCACCTCGACCAGCGACATGAGCGACGTGAGGGCGGCCAGCGTGAGCAAGGCATAGAACAGCAGCGACACGCAGTAGCCCACCACGGGCATCGAGGCGAAGGCCTGCTGGAACACGTTGGGCAGGGTGATGAAGATGAGCGAGGGGCCGCTGTCGGGATTGACACCCACGGAGAAGGCGGCGGGGAAGATCATAAGACCGGCCAGTACGGCCACGACAGAGTCGATGATGCCAATCTGGATGGCCGATTTGGGCAAATTGGTGTCTTTCGAGAAATAGCTGGCGTAGGTGCAGATGCAGCCCATGGCAATACTGAGCGAATAGAACGCCTGGCCCAGGGCCGAGAGGAACACGCGGCTGTTGATCATCGTCCAGTCGGGCTTGAACAGGAAGGCGATGCCCGCCTCGGCACCGGGCAGCATACACGAGGCCACCACGATGATGAGCAACAGGACGAAGAGCGTGGGCATCAGGATCTTCGAAGCCCGCTCAATGCCGTCGCGCACGCCGTTCTCAACAATGAGATAGGTCAGCAGCATGATGACCACGAGCCAGAAGATGGGCTTGATAGGATGCGACGAGAACGCTGAGAAATAGGTCTTAAAATACTCGGGATCGCCCTGCAGATGGCCAACGAGCGACGCCCAGATGTACTGCAGGCACCAACCGCTGACCACGGCGTAATAGCCCGTGATAAGAAAGCCCGTGAGCACGCCCATATAGCCTATGAGCGACCAGGCCGTGCCGCCCGACATCTTATAATATGCACGCGCGGTGTTGGAGTGGGCGTGGCGGCCAATGATGAACTCACTGATCATGCAGGGAATGCCCAGCAGCAACACGCAGACAATGTAGATGAGGATGAAGACGGCGCCACCATTCTGGCCGGTCATATAAGGGAAGCGCCACACATTGCCCAAGCCCACGGCCGAACCTGCCGTAGCCAGGATGATGCCCATCTTGGTAGCGAAGTTCGCTCTTTCTGAATTTGCCATAATTACATATTCTATCAAATTTCTTTGCAAAAGTATAAAAAAATTCTTACTTTTGCATAAAAATTTAAGTAAAGATGAATAAAATGCGTCAATTTGTTAGCAAATATCCACTCAGCTGCCTGTGCATTGTGCTCGTTTGGTACCTTTCCATCTGGTTCCGACCGCCCAGGCTGCCCCAGCTGGAGAACGTGGCCTTCATCGACAAGTGGACGCATTTCCTGATGTATGGCGGCACGTGCTCGGTCATCTGGTGGGAGTATCTGCGGAGCCACGCAAGGCTGAACGCACGCAAGCTGTTCCTGCTGGCGTGGCTGGCCCCCATCGTGATGAGCGGTGTGATAGAACTGATTCAGGAATACTATACAGCCACCCGGGCGGGCGAATGGCTCGACCTGGCCGCGAACGCCACGGGCGTAACGCTGGGAAGCATCGTTGGACTGCTGATGAAGGCTTACTGCCCGCCCCGCCACAAGGAATAGGGGTACTGGCGCAGGTGGGAGTTGTAGTAACGGCGGTCGCCTGTTACTTCCTTGTCGATGAAATCGGGCTTTTCGAAGGGTTCGTCGGGCTGCGACAGCTCTACCTCGGCCATCACCAGACCGTCGTTGTCGCCATAGAACTCATCGACCTCGAAGGTATGCTGACCAGAGCGCACCAGGTAGCGCGTCTTGTCGATGATGCCGGGCTCGCAAAGACGAAACAGCTGCTCAGCCTCATCCTGACTAATCTCTTTCTCGAACTCGTAACGGCTAATCCCACCATCAAGGGAAGGGCCCTTGATGGTGAGGTAGCCTTTGTCGTCGCGCAAGCGCACCCTGACGGTGCGGCCGTGGCCGCTGCAGATGTAGCCCTGCTTGATACGGCTGCTGCCATAGGCCTGGCGCTTGTAGTCGTCGCCCCGCACCAGGAACTTGCGCTCAATCTCCATTCCGCTCATCTTATGCCGACAGCCAGATGGAGTAGCACAGGAAACAGAGGGCGCATGCTACGAGCACGCCGAATATCCACTTGATCACCTTCTCGGCCTTGGCGGCCTCTTTCTTCTCGTAAGCCTTCTGCTTGGCATTAAGCTGACGCTCTTGTTGCTTTCTTTTTGACATAGCCTTTCTGTTTAATTAGTAATGAGTAATTAGTAATGAGCAATTATGATTACCATTGCCAACCACCACTACCTGTCTGTTTTTTTAATGATTGTTATTGTTTTCTTTTTGTTTATAACTCCGTGTTAGAATCTAATCATAATTACTAATTACTCATTCCTCATTATCCACAACAGGGAACTCCATCAGGTAGGCCTTGATGAAGCCGTCGATCTTGCCGTTCATCACGCCATCGACATCGCTGGTCTGGTAGTTGGTGCGGTGGTCCTTCACGCGCTTGTCGTCGAACACGTAGCTGCGTATCTGCGAGCCCCACTCTATCTTCTTCTTGCCAGCCTCGATCTTGGCCTGGGCCTCCAGTCGCTTCTTCATGGCGCGGTCGTAGAGCTGGCTCTTCAGCAGCAGCAGGGCCTTGGCCTTGTTCTTGGGCTGGTCGCGCGTCTCGGTGTTCTCAATCAGGATCTCCTCTTCCTCGCCCGTGTCGGGGTCGGTGTACCAGTAGCGCAGGCGAACGCCCGACTCTACCTTGTTCACGTTCTGGCCACCAGCACCGCTGGAGCGGAAGGTGTCCCACGAGAGTTTGGCGGGGTCGACGTAGACTTCGATGGTGTCGTCGACAAGCGGAGTGACGAAGACCGAGGCAAACGACGTCATACGCTTGCCCTGGGCGTTGAACGGGCTGACGCGCACCAGACGGTGCACGCCGTTCTCGCTCTTCAGGAAGCCGTAGGCATACTCGCCGCCCTCTATCTGCATGGTGACGCTCTTGATGCCGGCCTCGTCGCCGTCTTGCAGGTCGCTCACGGTGACTTTGTGGTTGTGGGCCTCGGCCCATCGCATATACATACGCATCAGCATCTGTGCCCAGTCCTGGCTCTCGGTGCCGCCTGCTCCGCTGTTGATCTTCAGCACGCAGTCCATCGGGTCTTCCTTCTGGCGCAGCATATTCATCAGCTCCAGCTCCTCGATGGCCTCGATGGCCTGGCGGTAGTCGTCGTCGACCTCCTGCTCGGCGACCATCTCCTCGCGGTAGAAGTCCACGGCCAGCTGCAGCTCGTCGGCCTTCAGGCGCATGTCGCTATAGCCATCAAGCCATTTCTTGATACCCTTCACCTTCTTCATCTGCTCTTCGGCGCGCTTCGGGTCTTCCCAGAAGTCGGGGGCCTGCGTGCGCAGGTCCTCCTCCTCCCACTCCATCTGCTTCTCGTCGATGCGCAGGTACTTGTAGAGCTGCCCGGTGCGGTCGAGCACGTCTTTCAGCTGGTCTTGAGTAATCATGCGGCTCTTAGTCGGTGATGAGGCACTCGCCGGTCATGTCCTTCGGCTGCTCCAAGCCCATGATGTGCAGGATGGAGGGAGCCACGTCGGCCAGGCGTCCGTCGCGCACGGTGGCGCTGTTGTTGTCGGTCACGTAGATGAAGGGCACGGGGTTCAGCGAGTGGGCCGTGTTGGGCGTGCCGTCGGGGTTGATGGCGTTGTCGGCGTTGCCGTGGTCGGCAATGATGATGGCCTCGTAGCCGTTCTTCTTGGCGGTCTCGATGACCTCGCGCACGCAGTTGTCCACGGCATGCACGGCCTTGGCGATGGCGTTGTAGACGCCCGTGTGGCCCACCATGTCGCCATTGGCGAAGTTCACCACGATGAAGTCGTACTGCTGCGTGCCGATGGCGGCGACGAGCTTGTCCTTCACCTCGTAGGCGCTCATCTCGGGCTTCAGGTCGTAGGTAGCCACCTTGGGTGAGGGTACCAGAATGCGGTCCTCGCCCTC
>JAFVEE010000010.1 GCA_017478085.1 Prevotella sp.
AAAAGCGTGCTTTATTTGAACAGTTCGCTCACGGGGTAGACGCTGCCAGAGGTGATGTGTGTGTACCAGTCGGTGTACTCCGACGACTGGTGCGCCCAGTGTATGAACGAGGTGTAGGCCTTGGTGATGTTGACCTTCTCCATAGGATACTCGAAATCGTAGGGCATGATGATGGCCAGAGGAGCCTCGCCCGTACGCGACACACGGATCTCCCTGCCCGTGCTCAGGTTCTTGAGGTAGATGCCGGCCAGGAACTGCGGAATGGTGAGCCCCTCCTCCAGTTCGTAGATGCCCTTGCAGGGATCGGTCATAGCCTTTCCGGCTATCGTGTTGACAAAGCGGTTCTCGCCCGTCTCGTTCTCTACGTCGAATATCTCGTGCACCTCGTGGTTGTTCAGCTCGTAGCCCTTCTTGTAGGTGCCCTTGATGCCCATAATCACCACATCGTCCTCGCCGCCGGCGGCCACAAGGCTCAGCTCGACCCTGTTCTTGTTGACGCCCGTCTGACGCTTGCAGCGCAGCACCACGTCGTTCATATCGTAGTCGGCCGTGTCGAAGCGGTCCTCGAAGCAGAGCATGTAGGGAGCCCCCTCAATCTCGTCCTCATCGTAAAGGTAGTCGGTCTCGATGCCGCTGCCCTTCTCCTCGGTGCCCTCGGGTGCCTCGGTGAGCACATTTTTGTCGTAGCCACCCACCTCGATAATCATATCATTGTAGTTGCAATCGCTGCCGTCTTCGAAGGCCAGATAGCTCTTTCCGTTGGCGCTGAACATGCAGACGCGCGAGTCGTCCTCCTCCATCGAGAAGTAGGTCACGCCCGAGCCGAAGTGTCCGGGCATCTTGTTGATCTCCTTGTTCAGCTTGCCAAAGCCATAGCAACAGCCGTGGCCCACGTCGGTGATGTCGCGATAGTTCTGCACGAAGGTGCCGGTGTCCTTCAGCTTACGGAGCATGAAGCCCACCCGGTAGCCCTTGGGAATGGCCAGGCTGACGGCATTCTGCACGTCCTGCAGCTCGTCGCCATAGTAGGGCAGCAGGTACTCGTGCACCTTGAACAGGTCGTTGGTGCCCTTACCCTTGCTGTTGGCTGCCGAGCGGCTGTGCCAGCACTGTATGGCCTTGAACTTGGGCAGCGCCTTGATGTAGTCGGCCTCGGTAGTTCCTGCAGGCACGACCTTGGGGTCGTAGTAATAGTAATAGAGGTGGCAGGAACCAATCTCGGTAGAGGGCATAAAGATGGGAATGATGGTGATGGGGGTGGTTCCGTCGCTGGTGAGCTGGTTGTTGTAGAAGTTCACGGCATCGCTCTCGCGCATCTTCTCCAACACATACTTGCGGTTGTCCTTCTTGCCCCAGGTCTCCTTCGTGTCGCTACGCTCCAGGAAGTTGCCGAAGAGCGTCTTCAGCTGACTCTCTTCCTCGGCGGTCATAGGGTCGATGACGCGCACCACGGTCTGGTTGCGCACCTCCCACTCGGTGCCCGTCTTGTAGTTGTCGGTGGGCTTCCACAGCCGGTCGTTCTCCCAGCCCGAGCCAGCCCACTGGCCTATGTTGCCCTTCGAGACGACACCCTGCATCGTGGCGTCGCCAGTGGCATCGGCCTCGTTGGCAAAGATGGCGCGCAGGGCGTTGTACGACTGCTCCGACTTGCTTCTTTCCAGCTTGATGGCGCTGGCGTCGAGATAGTCTTCGCCTGCCCGGGTGACGCGCCGTGCCTGCGCGGCGGTGCTCTTGAAGCTGACCTTCGTATCGGTCACCTTGAAGGCCTTCATGAAGTAATGGCCCTTGCTGTCGACGCAGGCGGCAATCAGCTCCTGGTAGACGTTGGGCACGTCATAGTCGAGCGTAACGGTCTGGCCCTTGCTCACGTCGGCCTCGGCCAGCACCTTTGCCTGATCGTTCAACACTGGCGAGACCGTGAGCACCAGCACCCTTGCCACATCGTGCAGACTGGCATCGGCCGTAATGGTGATGCTGCCACTATAGGTAGAGTTCCAGTTCTGGTTAGGATCTATCTCGCCAAAGAGCTTCTCTGCATTCCTGAGAGCCACGGCATTGGGGTCGTAGAGGTCGGTGTTACGTGGGGTACATCCTACCAAAACGAGAATAAGGGCTGTTGCAAGAAATAGTACGTTTCTCATAAAACTTGCTCCTTTCTGTTAATGTTAAGTCTATCAATGAGTTACAAATGTAAACCTTTTACATTAAGGTGCAATGAGAAACGTACTATTTCTACGCTTATTTACAATATTTTAACGTCTTTACACGAAAGAATGATTACTTCTTCATCACTTTGCGAACTGTGCCATCGGCCTCGACGATAATGTTAAGACCACGCTGCAGGGTGCGCAACTGTCGGCCACTGGGCGCATAGATGCCCACCGACTGCTGGCGTGCAGCCATCACGACCGGGGCCATGCCTGCGGCAACATCGCTGTTGATGCGGCACTCCAGCAGCAGGAACTCGTGGTAGCCGCCCGTGCCGGTCTCGTCGGAGAAGCGGATGATGTACTTGCCCTTCTCGCTGATGCTGAAGTCGAGCGTGCGGGTCGTGGCCGAAGCCACGCTGGCCGAGGTGCTGCCATTGGTATTGGGGGTGGCGGTGAAGACCTGCGAGGCGGCCACGGCGCTGCCCTGCGCGTTCAGGATCTGCACCTTGTACTTGGGGCTCTCCTTCCAGGCAGCCATGGCAAAGGTGAGCTTGTAGTCGCCAGGCTCCAGCGTGAGCGGATAGGCGGTCTGGCGGCCATATTCGGCGCAGTCGTTGCGCCAGTAGAGGGCCTTGCCCTGATAGCCGGTGAAGCCCTGAAAGGTGCGGGCACCCGAGCTGTAGCTGTTGGGGTACTCGTGCACGCCATTGTCTTCCTGTACGCAGCGCCAGCCTTCGGGAATGGTGCCGTTCTGCACGTTGGTGAAGTCGAGCTTATAGGCAGCCGACATATCGGCGAAGACGGGCTGAATGGTCACGTTGTCGTCGGGCATGGTGAAGGTAATCTCGCCCGTTGGGTCGCTGATGGCAATGGTCTTCATCATCGTGTAGTAGACCGAGTTGACGATGCGCAGCTCCTTCAGCTGGCAACCGGCATCGGGATGGGCCGTCAGGGTGACGGTCTGGCCCTCGGCGGCCTCGCTCACGTCGGCACTGACGCTGCCGTGCTCAGCCTCGCGCATGGTGACGAGGAACTTCTCCTCGGGTGTTCCCGTGGGCTGATAGATAATCTGGTCGATGACCATGCCCGTGGCCCCCGTGTTGGCAATGACGAGGTCGTTGGTGCCAGCCTTCAGCGTGGCCTGTAGCTTCAGCTTGCGCCAGTCGTTCTTGTTCACCTTCTCGCAGGTCAGGGTCTGGGCGGTGCCGTTCACGGTAACCCTCACGCTGCCGGCCTTCGTGGTGTTGCAGTAGCGTATCAGGATGTCGTAGTCGCCTGCCTGGGCCAGCTTCAGCTGGTGGCGCAGGGCGGCGCTGGTGTTGGTGCCCATCTCCACGTAGCCCATGCCGGCAAACTCCTGGTAGTCCTGTGCCCACCAGCCAGAGTGGGTCAGTGCCACGCTCTTCACGCTCTTGTAGTCCATATTCTCGGCCTCTATGACAATCTTGCCAGTGAAGGGCTGGGGCTGCTGGGGCTGCTCCAAGGGCTGCAATGCTATCGCAGCTGACGGGACGCTGCTGCGGTCGTTGCCGCCCTGGCAGTTCACGGTGAGGGTGAGGGGGCCCATGTGCTTCACGTTGAGGGTGTAGGTCTTGGCCTCGGCATCATAGTTGGCCGTGACCGAGGCGTTCTGGCCCGTGGCACCTGTGGCGTGCGTGCTGAGCTTGTTCGAGGGCTCAGCCGTGACGCCCGTCACCACGATGATGTCGGTCTGCACGGTGGTAGAGTCGCTGCGGTAGTTGTTCAGGTAGAAGTCAATGTGATCCTCATACTCGCGGATGATGCCGCTCGACAGCTTGCCGTAGGTCAGCTTCAGCGAGTCGCAGGTGTTGTATTGCAGGGGAATGTCGCCCTGGGCCGTCCTCTTCTTGTTCAGATAGGTGTAGGGCGTATAGGTGACCAGCTGGTTGCGGTAGCGGTTCACGTAGAGGTCGCCCTTCGACACCTCGGGGTACTGGGCGTCGAAGTCGGCTGTCTTCTTGGCCAGCGTGCCCCAGCGCGAGGTGTACTGCGACTTCTTCACCTGTACGGGAATCTTCTTGGCGGCATCGTCGTAGAAGCCCGTCACGATGGGGATGGCCCCATAGCGGCCCGTGCTCTTAAAGTAGCAGAAGTTGTCCATCCACTGGCCGTTGCCACGGTTGAAGGGGTCGGTCTGCTTGTACAGCCCGTCGTACAGGTCGCCCCAGGCGGCATACTTCTGCTCGTCGTTGCTGCTACTGCTCGCGCTGATGTCGTTCTGCACGGCGATCTTGATCTTGCCCACCACCTCCTCGCGGGTGGGAATATACATGGTGCCGTTGATAATCTGGCGGAACATGTCGAGCCACACGCCCTTGAAGTTGGGGAAGGTGCCCCAGTTGCGGCGCGTGTAGCCGTCGACGGTGGTGTTGCTCAGGTTCTGGAAGTCCTCGGTCCAGATAAGCTCGGGGCCGTCCCAGACGGCACCGCCGTTCACGCAGGTCTGCTCCATCACCGTGCCGATGCCTGCTGCACCGGGGTATTTCTTGCCGTGGCCGTCGCCCAGGATGGCATCGAGGGCGCCGTTCCAACCGCAGTTGTCGTAGCGCACGCCGTAGTTTTTGGCCAGACCGCTGACGAAGGGGCCGAACGTGACGCTCTCGTTGTTGTAGAAGCACGACGAGGTGGTGTACTTATAGAGCCACAGGATGGCCTCGGGATAGTCCTTGCAGGCCTTCATCAGCGTGGTGTTGCGCTTCATCATGCCGATGGGGTTCAGCGGGTGGCTCCACACGTTTCCGCAGAAGCTCACCGTGAGGAAGCCACCATATTTGTGGTGCATGGGCACGAGCTTGGCAAACAGGGCGATGCGCGAGGCCTGCGTGCTTGAGCTCTTGTCGCCGGCCTCGTCGAAGCCCCAGAACTGCTCGGCATAGTTCCAGCCCAGGAAGTTGGGGTAGGTCTTGAAGAAGTACTCGAAGGTCTCCAGGTCGTCGTCCTGAATGTGGGTATGGCCGCCAGAGGCAGGCTGGCAGGTGAACCACATGCCGTTCTGCTGGCATACCGAGGCCCACGACTTGTAGGTGCGCACGGCGCAGCGCGGCATGCGGTACATATTGGTGCCGGTGTCGTACTGGCACGACAGCGAGAGGTTCATACAGACGAAGGGCTTGATGTCGTCGGGAATGAGGTCGATGATCTTCTGCGGGTCGGCCGAGTTCCACACGTCCACATGAACCAGCCACAGCGGGTGCTGGCTGTCAACGGGCCGGCGCTCCTGGGCAGCCACGCTGCTGAATGACAAACTTGAAATGACAAATGATAAAAGCAGTAGTATTCGCTTCATACGTTTTGGGTTGTTTTGGGTTATTTCTTTGTGCTTGCAAAAGTAGCACTATTCCCGAAGAGGGGCTTTGCCGTATGTCTCAATGATTTGCAAAAAAGGTTAATTATGCCGAAATCCATTGATTTCAGCCGATTTTATCGTAACTTTGTACCCATACTAACCAAAAACTGCCTCTTTATGAAAAGGAATGAATTCGATGAAAGCCGCCGCGAGTTCCTGCGACGCCTGGGGCTGGGAGCCGGATCGGCCATGGCACTGATGGCTATGGAGCCGCTGGGCGTGCTGGCCCATGGCCGGCAAGCCAGCGACGGCAAGGATACAGCCGACAACCGCATGACCTACCGCGTGCAGCACGGGTCGGGCAAGCAGATTTCGCTTTTGGGCTTCGGCATGATGCGACTGCCCAACGACCAGGATCAGGTGAACGAGCTGGTAGACTATGCCATGGCCCACGGCGTGAACTACTTCGACACGGCTCCTATGTATATGGGCGGGCAGTCGGAGGTGCTCACGGGCAACGCGCTGAGCCGGCATCCACGCGATCAATACTTCGTGGCCACGAAAATGTCGAACCAGAACCGCCGCACGTGGTCGATGGACGAGTCGAAGGCCATGTACGAACGGTCGATGGAACGGCTGAAGGTTGACTACATAGACTACTACCTGCTGCACAGCATAGGCGGCGGCATGGAGTCGCTGCGGGGGCGCTTCCTCGACAACGGCATGCTCGACTTCCTGCTCCGCGAGCGCGAGGCGGGGCGCATCAAGAACCTGGGCTTCTCGTACCACGGCGACGTGCGCGACTTCGACTGGCTGCTGGACCACAACGATGAGTACCACTGGGACTTCGTGCAGATACAGATGAACTTCCTGGACTGGCGCCACGCCTCGCTGCGCGGTGGCCGTCGTAGCGATGCCGATGCTGAGTATCTGTACGACAAGCTCTCGAAGCTGGGCATTCAGTGCGTCATCATGGAGCCCCTGCGCGGTGGAGCCTTCGGCCGTATGGCGCAGGAGCTCACCGACCAGCTGCGGGCCGTTCACCCCGACGACAGCACGGCGCGCTGGGCCTTCCGCTGGGTGGGCAGCTATCCCAACGTGCTCACCACGCTGAGCGGCATGAACCGCATGGACCACTTGAAGGAGAACGTAGCCACCTTCTCGCCGCTCGATCCCTGTACCGAGGCCGAGAACCAGCTGCTGGCCAGCATTGCCGACCAGATGTCGGGCTTCCCCACCATTCCCTGTACCACCTGTGCCTACTGCATGCCGTGCCCCTACGGTGTCGACATTCCCGGCAACTTTGCCTACTACAACGAGGCGGTGAACGAGCACGTGCTGCCCCTGCCCGAGCGCACTGCCGGGAACTACGCCGAGCGCAAGCAGCTCTTCATCGACGGCTACCGCAAGGCACTGCCCGACGAGGCCAAGTGGGCCAAGCGCTGTCAGGACTGCGAAGTCTGTCTCTCGAAGTGCCCGCAGCAGATTCGCATCCCCAACCAGATGGCCCGCATCGTAGAGACCTTGCGCAACAGACCTTAGTAGCCTTTTTAAACTTCAACAACAACAGCTTGATATATGATTTACAACGAAATTGGAAAGACTGGCATGAAGGTGTCGAACCTCTCGTTCGGAGCCTCATCGCTGGGCGGCGTGTTCCACGACGTGAGCGAAGCAGAGGGCATACGTGCCGTGCATGTGGCCGTAGACGGCGGCATCAACTTCATCGACGTATCGCCCTACTACGGCCATCTGAAGGCCGAGATGGTGCTGGGCAAGGCCCTGCGCCAGATAGCCCGCGACCGCTACTACCTCTCGACGAAGGTGGGCCGCTACGGCAAGGACGGGGTGAACACGTGGGACTACTCGGCACAGCGCGTCACCGACAGCGTGTATGAGAGCATGGAACGACTGGGGGTGGACTACATCGACCTGATCAACGTGCACGACATTGAGTTCCAGGCTGCCCTGCCCGGCGGTCTGCAGAAGGTGGTCGACGAGACGCTGCCGGCCCTGGTAGCGCTGCGCCGCAAGGGCGTGGTGGGCCACGTGGGCATCACCGACCTGCAGTTAGAGAACCTGAAATGGGTGGTGGAGCACTGCGAGGACGGCACGGTAGAGAGCATCCTGAACTTCTGCCACTACTCGCTCAACGACACGATGCTGGCCGACTACGTGGGCTTCTTCGAGCAGCACGGCGTGGGCGTGATCAATGCCTCGCCCCTCTCCATGGGCCTGCTGTCGCAGCGCGGTGCGCCCCAGTGGCACCCCGCCCCGAAAGACCTGAAGGAGGCCTGCGCGCGTGCCGCCGCCTTCTGCCAGGCACAGGGCTACCCCATCGAGAAGCTGGCCGTGCAGTTCGCCACCAGCTTCAATCCCCGCATTGCCACCACGCTCTTCAGCAGTGCCAACCCCGACAACGTGCTGAAGAACATTGAGTATGCCAGCGAGCCTATGGACGAGCAGCTGGTCATGCAGGTGCAGCAGATCATTGGCGACCAGATGTTTGTAAAATGGAAGAACTCATAATCATCGATGCCCACAGCCACCTGTGGCTGCGACAGGACACCACGTGGAACGGCCAGGCCATTCGCTCGCTGAAGAATGGCCGCAGCCTGTTTCTGGGCGAGGAGGTGCAGATGCTGTCTCCCTTTATGATTGACGGGAGGAACACAGCCGAGGTGTTCCTCTCTTGTATGGACTATGCCCAGGTGCATGCCGCCGTGGTGGTGCAGGAGTTCATCGACGGTCAGCAGAACGGCTATCTGAAGACGGTCAGCCGCGAGCATCCCGACCGCTTCTTCTGCTACGCCATGGCCGACTACCTGCGCCCCGGCTTCTACGAGGAGGCACTACGCCTGCTGGCCGTCGACGGGTTCCGCGGCCTGGCCATTCCCGCCCACCGGCTACTGGGCCAGTCGCTCTGCAGCGACGAGATGATGAAGATGTTCCGGCTGATGGAGGCCAACGACAAGATGCTGAGCATCACCCTGGCCGACGGCGACGAGCAGGTGGGCCAGCTGCGCGAGGTCATCGAGGAGTGTCCCCGCCTGAAGGTGGCCATCGGCCATCTGGGCATGGCCAGCCCGCCCACCACGCCGCCGTGGCAGAACCGCAGCTGGCAGGAGCAGATCAAGCTGGCCCGCCACCGCAACGTGATGATCGAGTCGGGCGGTATCACCTGGCTCTACAACAGCGAGTTCTACCCCTTCCCCTCGGCCATCCGCGCCATTCGCGAGGCTGCCGCCCTCGTGGGCTTCGACAAGCTGATGTGGGGCAGCGACTATCCGCGCACCATCACCGCCATTACCTACCGCATGAGCTACGACTTCGTAGTGAAAAGCCAGGAGCTGCGCGAAGACGAGAAGCGCTTGTTCCTGGGCGAGAACGCCCGCCGCTTCTACGGCTTCACGCAGCTCCCTGTGCTGCCTTACATTAAGAATATGTCGGAATAACAGACGCCCTACTTGGCAAAGCGCCAGTAGTCCAGGCGCACATCGCCTTCGGTACGGCTGAAGCACAGATAGAGGTCATGCACACCCGTGGCCTCTTTTATTTTGGCCGTAAACGAGCGGTACTTCTCAACCGACCCCGTGCTCTTCACGACGGCGGTGCCTATGACGGGGCCATCCTGGCTGTCGAGGCGCAGGGTGATGGTGGCCGTGCCCGTGGCGGCAGCGCTGATGGCGAACTGGCGGGCGCCCTTCTCGCCAAAGTCTACGCCCCGCAGACGGATGTACTCGCCATCGTCGAGGTCGAACACGTACATATTGCGGCGGCCTGTCGACTCGGGCATATCCTTCACCACGCCCGTATTCTCAATACCCATCTTGGCACTCTTCAGGCCGTAGCCCCACGCCATGGTCTCGGCCTCTACGCGCTGGTAGGGGTTCAGCCAGTGCAGCTGCTTCAGGGGCTGCTGGTCCAGCCAGTAGGGTACCTCCTGAATAGTGCCGTCGGCGTTGTAGGCCATCTCGGTGGCCGAGACCGAACGGCGCTCGTGGTGCTCGAAGGTCTCCAGGTGCATCAGGTCGTAGTTCTGGCCGAACACATACGAATGGCCCTTATAGTCGCAGATGCCGGGATGGTTGCCACGGTCGCGCGGCGTAGGCTTCATAATGTAGCCCTTCCACTCCCACGGGCCGGTGGGCGAGTCGCTCATGGCATAGCCCAGTGCCTCGGGGCAGCAGGTAGAGGCGAAGGCGAGGTAATACTTAGAGGTGAGAGGTGAGTGGTTAGAGGTAAGAGAATAGTCTTGCTTGACCGACCTCTCATCTCTTTTATAGAACCACGGGCCCTCCTGATAGTTGGGAATATGGGGCAGTTGGGTGATGCCGCTCGTAAGGCTCGTCATATCCTCGCCCAGCTTGGCCCAGTAGGTGTGCGGATTGCCCCAGTACATATAGGCCTGGCCATCGTCGTCGGTGAAGACGGTGGGGTCGATGTCGTTCCAGTGCTCCTTCTGCCACACTAAGGGCTCGCCCAGCGGGTCGCGGAACGGGCCGTAGGGGCTGTCGCTCACCAGCACGCCGATGCCGTGGCCGTGAAGCGGGGCATAGAGGTAGTACATTCCGTTGCGCTCGACGGTCTGTATGGCCCAGGCGCCATTGTCGCGACCGCGCCAGCTGAAGTCCTTCAGCGAGGCCACAGCCCCGTGCTCCGTCCAGTTCACCATGTCGGTCGTGCTCCACAGCAGCCAGTCGTACATGAAGAAGCCTGCGGCGTTGCGCTCGTTGGCATCGGGAATATCCTCGGGCGAGGCATCGTGCGACGTATATAAGAATAAGGTGTCACCCACTACCAGTGGCGAGGGGTCGGCGGTGAACTTGGTCTGGAACAGCGGCATGTTCACCTGCTCCAGGCCGCGCATCTCCCACCAGTCGAAGTTGAAGAGCTTCGGGCCTTTGCGGCCGGTGAAGGCGAAATACAGATCGTGAGTGCCCGTGGCAATGGTAGGCAGGTCGAGCGTCAGCGTCTGCCACTGCTCCCAGCCGCCCGTGCCTGGCACCTTCAGCGTGCCGAGGAGCTTGCCACCAAGGCTGTCCAGCCGCACCTCGATGGCACCGCCGCGCAGGCCACTGGCCACGCGGGCCGTGAACGTGCGGGGAATCTGTGTGCCGAACGAAACGTTCTGCAGCTTGATGTAGTCGCCATTGTGAATATCGCTGACGTAGACGCCCACCTGGTCGTTCTGCTCGGTCTTCACGCCCTTGGAGAAAGCCATCGTCTCGGCCTCCACACGGCGGAAGGGGTTGAAGGTGGCGATGGGCTTCACGCCCTCGTCAGTAGGCAGGATGGTGGGGAACGAGCCGTCGGCGTTGTACTTGAACTCCTCTACGGCCACGCTACGGCCAAAGCCGCCGCCACCGGGCAGCTTGCCCGTGTGGTAGAAGAAGTAGCTATGACCTTTGTAGTCGGCCACGCCGCAGTGGTTGGTAAACGACTTCGTGTCGGAGAGCGGCATAATCTCGCCCGCATACTTCCACGGCCCAGTGGGGTGGGGGGCCGTAGAATAGCTGATGTGCTCAGGCACCCCGCCAGCAGCGTAGAGTAGGAAGTAACTACTCCCCTCCCTCGCAGGGAGGGGCTGGGGGTGGGTCTTCTTCATCAGCCACGGCCCCTCCACATAGCTGTCCTTGTACTTCTTGCCCTGCTCGCGCTCGTTCATGGCGGGCGAGCCGAAGGCCTCCTCGGTCATGGGTAGCATACCCACTTCGCCCGAGTACGACACCATGTCCTCGTTCAGCTTCAGGTAGTACACGCGGGGATTGCCCCACATCAGCCACGCCTGGCCATCGTCGTCGATCATCACCGTGGGGTCAATGTGATCCCATTTGCCGTCCTCATACAGCGGCTTGCCGATGGCATCGCGGAAGGGGCCGGTGGGCTTGTCGCTCACGGCCACGCCGATGGCCATACCGTTAGACAGTCGCGAGTGGGCGCAGATGTACCAGTAGAACTTGCCACCCCGCTCTATGCACTGCGAGGCCCAGGCGCGGTCGTCGGCCCAGCTGAACGACTCCAGGGCCAGTGGCGAACCGTGGTCCTGCCAGTTCACCATGTCGTCGGTAGAATACACGCGCCACTCCTGCATCCAGAAGAAGTCGGCCCCGTCCTCGTCGTGGCCGGTGTACACATACATACGGTCGCCCGCCACCAGGGGAGCCGGGTCGCTGGTGCACCAGGTCTGCACAAACGGGTTCTGTGCCGTGGCCGCCCCGATTGTCATGCCGAGCGCAGCCGCCAAAAAGATTCTCTTGTTCATCATATTGTTATTGGTTGCAATGATGCCTGCAAAGTTAGCACATTTCTTCCACCCCCGCTTTTCCCAATGTTGCAGATGCTTTCCTGAGCGTAGCAAGCGGTCGCGGCGGCCTTTTTCCTGCCGTTTTTTTACGTTCGGCGAACTATCTGCAACATACTGAGAAATAGTTTTCGCCGAAAAGCCCTACCTTTGCAGGCAATAATAATCACACACGTAAATGTATATGAGACCAAACAATCGCATCTTCAAGAAAGCACTATGTGCCGTGGCTGCCTTTGGGCTTATGGCCACGAAGGCACCGGCCCAGCTGTCGACCAATCCCGACAAGTTCCTGGGCAACATCACCACGAGCTACCAGATTGACTACGGCAGCGAGAAGTTCTACCAGCTGTGGAACCAGATTACGCCCGAGAACGAGTCGAAGTGGGACCAGATCGAGGGCTCGCGCCGCGGCTCGTTCAACTGGACCAACTGCGACCGCATCTACAACTATGCCAAGCAGCACAAGTTCCCCTTCAAGTTCCACACGCTGGTGTGGGGCTCGCAGTACCCTAAGTGGATGGACAACCTCTCGAAGGCCGAGCAGCTGAAGGCCATCACCGAGTGGATGGACGCCATCAAGAAGAAGTATCCAGACCTGCAAATGATCGACGTGGTCAACGAGGCCATCGCCGGCCACGCCCCGGCTCCCTACAAGGAGGCGCTGGGCGGCGACGGCGTCACGGGCTACGACTGGATTATTCGTGCCTTCGAGATGGCCTACGAGCGCTGGCCCGATGCCATCCTGATATACAACGACTACAACACCTTCCAGTGGAACACCGACCAGTTCATAGACCTGGTGCGCACCCTGCGCGATGCCGGTGCGCCCATCGATGCCTACGGCTGCCAGAGCCACGACCTGACCGACTGCAACGTGACCACCTTCAAGAACTCGATGGTGAAGATTCAGAACGCGCTGAAGATGCCTATGTACAGCACCGAGTACGACATTGGCACCGCCGATGACGCCTTGCAGCTGCAGCGCTACAAGGAGCAGATTCCCTATATGTGGGAGGCCGACTACTGCGCCGGTGTGACCCTGTGGGGCTACATCTACGGCAAGACGTGGACCACCGACGGCAACTCGGGCCTCATCCGCGATGGCAAGGACCGCCCCGCCATGACCTGGCTGCGCGAGTACATGCAGACCGACAAGGCCCGGACGGCCAAGAGCCCCTTCCCCGGCGGGGTGAAGGAGGCATCGGTCTATGTGAAGCCCGCCTCGCTCACGGCTACCAAGGGCGAGCCGCTGCCCGTGGCCGTGAGGGCCCGCATGAAGACCAAGCAGATAGACCACGTAGACCTGTACGTGGGCACGAAGCTGGTGCAGACCATGACCGAGGCTCCCTACGAGACCGAGTACACCCCCACCACCACGGGCCTGCAGACGCTGAAGGCCGTGGTGACCACCACCGACGGCACGAAGTACGAGCGCCTGTCGCGCTTCACGGCCTATAACGCCCGCTCGCCCTTCAAGGGCAGCATCGCCCTGCCCGGCACGCTGCAGTTCGAGAACTTCGACAAGGGCGGCGAGGGCCTGACCTACCACGACAGCGACACGCAGAACGAGGGCGGCACCAGCTATCGCACCGACGCACCGGGCGTCGACATCGTGACCTGTAGCGGCGGCTATGCCCTGGGCTACACGGCTGCGGGCGAGTGGCTGGAATATACGGTCGACGTGACCCAGGCGGGCGAATACAGCTTCGAGGCCTACGCCGCCTCGGGCACCACGGGCTCGGGCTTCAGCATCAGCCTGAAGAAAGACGGGGGCTACGTGAGCCTGGCCAAGGTAAGCGTGCCGCAGACCGACGACGGCCAGTGGTCCAGCTACCAGGCCGTGAAGGGCACCTTCAGCACCCGTCTGGACGAGGGTCAGCACATTCTGCGCATCACCATCGACAGCCCCTACTGCAACCTGGACCGACTGGTGCTGAAGTGCACCAGCGCCGACGAGCCTAAGCCCAGCGAGGGCGACCCCAACTTCCTGGTCTACCTGTGCTTCGGCCAGTCGAACATGGAGGGCAACGCCAAGCCCGAGGCCATCGACATGGTGGGCGACAGCCGTTTCCAGATGCTGGCCACCTGCAACTTCGACAATCCCAAGCGCACGCTGGGCCAGTGGTACACGGCCACGCCACCCATCGTGAGCCCCGCCGGCGGTCTGGGCATGGCCGACTACTTCGGCCGCACCATGATTGAGCACCTGCCCGATGCCCAGGTGGGCGTGGTGGCCGTGGCTATGGGCGGCAGTCCCATCGAGATGTTCGACAAGGACCTCTACGCCCAGAAGCTGGCGCAGAACCCCAATGAGTGGTGGGCCACGCTGGCCAAGAACTACTACGGCGGCAACCCCTACCAGCGCATCATCGATATGGCCCGCGAGGCCCAGAAGAAGGGTGTCATCAAGGGCATCCTGCTGCACCAGGGCTGCTCGAACTGCGGCGACCCGAAGTGGCCGTCGATGGTGAAGAAGATCTATGAGGACATACTGAGCGACCTGAACCTGAAGGCCGAGGACGTGCCCCTGTTTGTGGGCGAGACCGAGCGGGCCGACATGGGCGGTGGCTGCTCGTCGCACAACACGGTGGTGGCCCAGGTGCCGCAGGTGGTGCCCACGGCCCACGTCATCAGCTCAGCGGGCATTCCCGGCAACGGCACCGACCCCTGGCACTTCTCGGCAGCAGGCTACCGTATGTTCGGCAAGCGCTACGCCATCAGCGCCCTGCACCTGATGGGCATCGAGGTCGAGGACGACACGCAGGGCGAACCGGCCAACGGTCTGGTGCCCGGCGAGGCGCTGGCCAGCGTGGCCGCCCTGGAGGGCCAGACGTTTGCCATCGTGAACGAGGCTGCCCAGCGGGCGCTCTATGGCACCGACAACCAGAACCTGGGCTACGACGACTATTCGGCTGCCTTCGTGGCCACCAACACGGGCTATCAGTTCCGTGCCGAGGGCATCACGGTCGACGGCAAGAAGTGCTACCTGCTGCGGCTCATCACGCCTATGGGTGGCGAGTATAGCATCTGGGGCAGTCCCGGCTACCTGAACTCGCAGGAGGCCACGGGCTGGTGCAGCTTCATCCTGGGGCTGAACAACCAGAACGGTCAGGACATCAAGAATGGTGCCGTATGGGATATTGAGTATGTCGATGGCCGGGGCTTCAGCCTGAGGAACGTGGGCACGGGGCTCTACTTGGCCAGCAACGGCCCGGCCAACAGCGAGGCGCCGGTCTACTGGAACCTGTGCCATCTGAAGGTGGGCGGCACCAATGGCATCGAGACGGTGGGGGCAGACCAGCGTCGTGAGCCCGTCCAGACCGTCTACTACAACCTGCGCGGTCAGCGGGTGGCCCATCCCGGTCGCGGCCTCTACATCGTCAATGGCAAGAAGGTTTTCCTAAGCCGTTGAGGCAGGATTCCTGACGGAATCCCGTTCGGAAAGAAATTATTAGAAATTACCAGAAATTATGTTCAGAAATGTATTTTCCAGCCCACAACAAGCCTACAACAGATTATT
>JAFVEE010000011.1 GCA_017478085.1 Prevotella sp.
GGCGAACAGGGCCGACTGATCGTGGTTGAAGTCGCCCAGCCTCACCTGCAGAAGCTGGTTGTCGTATTCGGGTCGGGCATCGGCAGGCGAAAGCTCCACACGCACATAGTTGCGGGTGAAGCCATGCATGGCCCGCCCACGGGTGGCCTTCTCGAAGAGCACCTCGGCCTCTTTGCCTATATGCTGGGCATAGAACGCACGGGTCTTCTGGTCGGAGAGGGCCAGCAGCCGGTTGCTGCGCTCCTTCTTGTCCTTGTTCGAGACCACGTAGGGTATGCTGAGTGCCGACGTGCCGGGACGCTCGGAATAGGGAAACACGTGCAACTGGGTGACGGGCAGCGACTCCAGGAAGCGGTAGGTCTCTTCGAAGCATTCGGGAGTCTCGCCCCGGCAGCCCACCATCACGTCGACCCCGATGAAGGCATCGGGTATGAGCGATTTGATGCGGTGAATCTTCCCGGCAAAGAGGGCCGAGTCATAGTGGCGGTGCATCAGCCTGAGCACCTCGTCGCTGCCACTCTGCAGGGGAATATGGAAATGAGGCATGAAGGCACGGCTCTGGGCACAATAGCCGATGAGCTCGTCGCTGAGCAAATCGGGCTCCAGACTGCTGATGCGGTAACGGCTGATGCCCTCCACGGCATCGAGGGCCTTCACCAGGTCGAGGAAGTGCTCGCCAGTGGTCTTGCCAAAGTCGCCAATGTTCACACCCGTGAGTACAATCTCCTTTCCACCCTCGCGGGCTGCCTGGCGGGCCTGCTCTACAAGCGAGGCAATGGTGGGGTTGCGGCTGAAGCCACGGGCGTAGGGTATGGTGCAGTAGGTGCAGAAATAGTCGCAGCCGTCTTGCACCTTCAGGAAATAGCGTGTGCGGTTGCCACGCGAACAGCTGGGGGCAAAGGTGCGTATGTCCTTCGTCTTCACGGAGTAGAACTTACGGTCGGCCTTGCCCGACCAGGCATCCGAGAGGAACTGCACCAGACTGGCCTTCTCGTTTGAGCCCAGCACCAGGCTCACGCCTTCGATGGCCGCCACCTCCTCGGCCTCCAGTTGTGCATAGCAGCCCGTCACCACGACGAAGGCTTCGGGATTCTGGCGCACCAGCCGGTGTATGGTCTGGCGGCACTTGTGGTCGGCCACCTCGGTCACCGAACAGGTGTTCACCAACACCAAGTCGGCCTTCTCGCCCTTGGTCGCCGTATGAACGCCCAGTTCCTGGAGCATCTTGCCGAAGGTCGACGTCTCAGAGAAGTTCAGTTTGCACCCCAGTGTGGCATAAACTGCTGCCTTTCCTTGAAAAGCTGAAGAGTCAATCATATACCTATTTCTATAGACTAAAGATTTTCAAGGCAAAGGTAATACTTTTTTCTTAATTTTACCCTATTTTGCCGAAGTTTCGTAATTGTGTAATTTTGATACCAATTTTTAACATTTCATATATTGCTGAATATCAGTCACTTGCAAAAAAGTTACAAAAACAGGCAAAAAAAATATTGAAAAAAATTATCGCCGTATCAAAAAAATGCCTACCTTTGCAGCGTTTTAATTAACAAATGATTGTTTTACAGATTTAAAAAAGCAAAGAAATGAAAAAGATTGCATTTATGTTCGTAGCAGCTGCTCTGTTCGCAGCTTGCGGTGAGAAGAAGGCTGCTCCTCAGGAGGCTGAGGTTGCTGAGGTAGAAGAGGCTGTTGAGGTTGTGGCTACCGCTGAGGATTCGGCTGCTGCTCAGGCTCTCGTTGAGGCCATCGAGGATCAGGCTGTGAAGGATTCTTGCTTCCAGGTTGCTCTCGACTCGATCGTTGCTGCCAAGGCTGCTGCTCCCGCTGAGGAAGAGGCTGCTCCTGCTGAGGAAGAGGCTGCTCCCGCTGAGTAATTCGAGTTACGAACTAAATCAGGAACGTGTACCGCTGGGCGTGAGTCCAGCGGTATTTTTCTAACTATTCATCAACAACGAGTTTATGACAGGCGAATACATCCTAAGCATCTTTATTGCCGCCATGCTGGGCGGGGCCATCGGCCTGGAACGCGAGTATCGCTCGAAGGAGGCGGGCTTCCGCACCCACTTCCTGGTGGGACTGGGCAGTGCCCTCTTTATGGTGCTCTCGATGCATGGCTTCGATGACTTTCAGGGACAGCCAGGAGTCATCATTCAGCGCGACCCTGCACGTATGGCAGCACAGGTGGTCAGCGGCATTGGCTTCATTGGCGCCGGTACCATTATCTTCCAGAAAAACGTGGTGAAAGGTCTGACCACGGCTGCCGGTCTGTGGGTCACCTCGGCTATCGGCATGACGGCAGGCGTTGGTATGTATGCCTTGGCCGCCTCGGCCACGGTCATGGTGCTCATCTGCCTTGAGCTGATGAACTTCCTGCACCACAACATCTTCAAGCATCCGCACCGCGAGTATGATGCCGACGAGGTTGACAGCTCACAGCAATCATCCTGATTCCTGCTACTCGATGCACTGCATCAGGAAGTCTACAGCCCCGTTCACACCAAACTTACGCACATTGATGCTCAGGTCGTAGTTGCGGGCATCCTGCCACTCACTACCCGTGAAAGTCTTGGTATAGAGTTCGCGCGAATAGTCGTTGTCTACGATCATTGCGGCGGCATCGGCCTCCGAGATGTCGTACTTCTGGGCTATTCGGCGCTTCCGACAGGAATCGTCGGCATGGATGAAGATTTTCAGTGCATTGGGATGATCGCGGAAGATGTGGAAGCCGCAGCGGCCAATGATGACGCACGACTCCTGATTGGCAATGCGGCGAATGGCATCGGCCTGGGCATCGAACAACTGATGCGATGTCTGGTCGAGTTCTTGGCCGTTATACTCAGCCCCGGCCATGTACTGACGGTAGAAGTTGGTGAAGTCGTCGCGCCACAAGGGGTTACGTGCCTCAATTTTCTCAACAGCTTCTTCCACGGCACAGAACTTGCGGGCCACTTCGTTCAGAATCTGCTTGTCGAGCAGTTTCACACCCAGACGACGGGCCAGCTCGGCCCCTATCTCATGTCCACCCGTTCCGAACTGTCGGCTGATGGTAATAACAAATTTCTCCTCCTTATTCATAATACTCGTAGATTTATTGGTTACTATTGATGTGGCAAAGTTAATGAAAAAGTTTGAAACTTCCAAACAAATAGTAAAAAAAGCCACATTTTTGGGCAATGAAGCCCAAACGGTTCACCAACACATCAAGCCTTGAGGTATTCGGCGCACATTTCGGCACAGCGCTCGCCATCGACGCCCGCCGAGACGATGCCGCCCGCATAGCCAGCCCCCTCGCCGCAAGGGAAGAGGCCCTGCAGTCTGACGTGCTGAAGCGTGGCATTGTCGCGCACAATGCGCACTGGGCTGCTGGTACGCGTCTCAACGGCTATCATCACGGCCTCGTTGGTCAGGAAGCCGTGAGCCTGCCTGCCAAACTGCCGGAAGCCCTGCTGCAGGCGCGAGGCCACGGGTCTGGGCAGCCAGAAGTGCAGGGGCGAGGCTATGAGCCCTGGCGCGTAAGAGCTGCGCGGCAGGTCGGCACTCAGCCGGCCATTCACAAAGTCGGCCATGCGCTGGGCAGGGGCCGTCTGCTGCCTGTTGCCCTGCTGCCAGCAGTCGCGCTCTAACTGTTCCTGGAAAGCAAGCATTCTTAGTGGAGAATCTGCTGCCGCACCAAGGTCCTCCGGCCTTATCTCGACCACCATGCCCGAATTGCTCCACTGGGTGCCACGGCTGGCGGGACTCATGCCGTTGACCACAATTTGCTCAGGGCCTGTGGCTGCAGGAATGACGAAGCCACCGGGACACATACAGAAGCTGTAGACACCGCGCCCATCGACCTGCGTCACAAAGGCATACTCAGCAGCAGGCAGCCAACGGCCACGGCCTTCACGACGGTGGTACTGTATCTGGTCAATGAGCGCTGACGGGTGCTCCAGCCTGACGCCCACGGCGATGCCCTTTGCCTCCATCTCGATGCGGGCACTGGCCAGATAGCGGTAGACGTCGCGAGCCGAGTGGCCCGTGGCCAGGATGACGGGGCCGAGGAACTCCTGCCCGGCGGCCTCACACCCCACCACCCTGTCGCCAGCGACGATGAGACGCGTCATGCGGGTCTGGAAGTGAACCTCGCCACCACTATTAATAATAGTATGGCGCATGTTCTCGATGACCTGTGGCAAGCGGTCGGTGCCTATGTGGGGGTGAGCATCGGCCAGGATGGCGGTCGAAGCCCCATGCTGGCAGAACACGTTCAGTATCTTCTCGGTGTTGCCGCGCTTCTTGCTGCGGGTGTAGAGCTTGCCGTCGGAATAGGCCCCTGCCCCACCCTCGCCGAAGCAGTAGTTGCTCTCGCCATCGACCTGCTGCGTGCGACTGATGGCGGCAAGGTCTTTCTTGCGCTCGTGAACATCCTTGCCACGCTCCAGCACAATGGGGCGCAGGCCCAGTTCTATCAGTCTGAGGGCGGCAAACAGCCCACCCGGGCCGGCCCCCACCACAATGACCTGTGGCCGCTGGCTCACGTCGGGATAGTCGGTATGCTGGTAGGCATCATCGGTAGGCTGCTCGTCAATGTAAACGCGCACTTTCAGGTTCACGAAGATGGTGCGCTGACGGGCATCGATGCTGCGCTTCAAAATGCGCAGGGCGCTGATGTGGTTCTCGTTCAGACCATACTCATCGCTAAGGAAGCGCTTCAGCCGGTCTTGCTGGGCGGCCACTTCGGGCAACACCCTTATTTGGTATTCGTTTGTCATAATTCACGTGCAAAGGTAAGCAAAATTATTTTAAATTCTTGTTCATTCCACCTTTTATTACTATTTTTGCAAAAAATACGAAACTACTACACTGAAATGACAAGAAAACATACGCTTATAGCCCTGCTGTACTGTGGCGCGATGGCCGTGCAAGCCGCCCCCATCAGCAAGGCCGAGGCACGACAGATTGCCCAGGAGTTTATTGGTATCGACGACACTTCGTCCGACGAGGTGGCCATCGCCCCCTACTACGTGTTCTCGCGTGGTGCGGGCAAGGGCTACGTCATCGTGTCGGGCGACGACACGACAACGCCCATCATAGGCTACACCGAGCAAGGTGACTTTGCCGAAGACCGGCTGATAGAGCCTATGAAGGTGATGCTCGACGGCTGGGCCGAGCGTATCAGCACCGTGCAGGCCCGCAAGGTGCAAGGCCCCCGACGCACGCCAGCACAGCGCATAGCCGAAGCCAGGATGGGCATTGCCGCCTACAAGGCCAGTTGGAAAGACATTCCGGCACTGGTGAAGACGCACTGGCACCAGAGTTCGCCCTACAACGACATGGCCCCGGTGATGGACAATGGCGGACGCTGCGCCACGGGCTGCGTGGCCACAGCTGGCTCGCAGGTAGCCTACTACTTCCATAAGGACAACCCCGACACGCTGGCCTACAGCACACCCACCTACGGCTATGGCGTGGCTGTGACCACATCGCTGCCCAAGGGCACGCCCATCGAGTGGGACAAGATGAAGCTGAGCGGCAGTGGCACGGCGGCCCAGAACAAGGCGGTGGCCACGCTGGTCTTCGCCCTGGGTGCATCGGCCGGACTGACCTACGGCTCGTCAACCAGCGGCCACAACTACCGCGAGGGCCACTGGAACATGGCCGACGCGCTGAAGGGCCAGTTCTTCCTGGACTATAAGTACAAGGGCAAGTGGCAAGCCTCGCAGCAGGAATGGGAGACCACCATCTACAACAACCTGAAGACGCGGCGGCCCATGCTCTACTCGGGCGTACACCCCGACAATGGCGGCCACTCGGTGGTGCTCGACGGCTACCAGGCCTCTACGGGGCTCTTCCACTTCAACTTCGGCTGGGGCGGCCAGAGCGACGGATGGTACACCGTCGACGATGCCACGGGTATGAACGGTTTCAAGGACAGTCAGGACCTGGTGTACGACATCACGCCCATGCACCCCAACGTGAGCTGCGAATTGCAGGTGGGCCAGCTGTACCACCGCGCCCCCAGCACAGTCAAGGTGAAGGTGAAGAACAATGGCACGCTCGACTACTCGGGACTCTACCTCTATGTGAACTCATCGGCCAAGCTGCCCACCAATCCCATTGCCAGCAACACTACCAGCGAAGTGGCCCCCGACGGCTCGGCTGAAGTAGAGATCAGCTTCGTGCCCATCCTGCAGAACAGCAAATACCTGTTCCTGTGCAACAAGAACAAAGAGATACTCGACTCGTGCAGCATCAGCATCACGCCTACTGCCTCGGCACTCACGCTGAACAGCATTGGTGTTGATGCCGGTACGGAGCAGACCGAAGTCGACGGAATGGTGTTCAAGACCGTCAACAACACCACGGCACGCATCAACGTGAACCTGACCAACGGCGAGGGGGGCACCTACTGCCGCCCATCGCTCGAGTGCTTCCTGGAGTCATACGACCAGCAACAGAAATCGTGGAAGATGCTGAAGAACCAGGCTATGAACACGCTGGTCTTCAACGAGGGCGAAAGCCGCGACACGCTCTTCAGCTTTGCAGGACTGACGCCGGGAACGCTCTACCGCGCCTACCTGAACCATAAGGTCACTACGACCAGTGCCGAGACTATGGCATTTGCCACTGCCGACAGCATTGCCTACTTCACCGTACGCGAGCCTCAGTTCTCGGCCACCACCACCGACCGCACTGCCATCGTCACCGGTCTGTGGGATGCCACGCTGTTCCAGCAGTTAGGCAGCAATGAGCGCATCTGCTCCTACGACATCACCAACCTGCAACAGATAGACGGCAGCCTGCTGCGCACGGCCAATGCCAACGCCCTGTTCTATACTGACAACGAGCGCCCGGAACTGGCCACGATACCCAATGTCATCATCAATGGCGAGTGCCTGGAGCTGCACATCAGCTCAGGGGCCGACTTCAAGCCAGCCAAGCCTTTCACCGCCCGCCATGCCACCTACACCATAGCCCGCGCTACGATGGGCCACTGGGTGGGCACGCTCATACCCTTTGCCGCCCAGGTACCTCTGGGCATGCAGATGAAAGAGGCATCGAGCACCATGGGCAACAGCGTCTACCACACCCACGTCACCGAACTGAAGGCCATGACCCCAGTGCTCTGCCTGACCAGTCGCGATGCCCTAAACCAGATTGAGGCCAGCAACGTCGAGGTAACGACCGACTCAGTGGTGTCGCTATTCAATGGCGTGCTCACGGCCTCAACACTCAGCACCAGCATCGAAAGCAACTGGCTGCTGCCTGGGGAATACCTGAACGTGGCCTACTTCCTGCCGGCAGGCGAGCAGACCGAGGCCGAAGCTTTCCTGCCCGTAATCACAAAGACCGCCAGCAGGGCGGCCACCACTACCGAGGGCAGTGCCGACATTGGCTATCGCGACCTGTGCGGAGTGATCAACCAGGCTTACGAGGCCCTGGCCATCGCTCCTGGTGCCGCCCGGCAAGCCATCGAGGCCCTGCAACAAGCCATCGGCCAGTCGGAACGGATGCTCACCAACCGCACCAGTACCGTGAAGAACGACATCGACAACGAGGCTGAAGCCCTGCGCCAGGCCATTGCCGACTTCCTGAACGCCGTGGCCACGGGCATCAGCAGTCCACGCACGACGAACGGCCTTGCCCCGGCACCTGCCGAATACTATACGCTCTCTGGCACGCGCATTGACCAGCCCCGACGTGGAATCGTCATCGTGCACCAAGGCAACAAGACGAAGAAAGTAATCATCAAATAATCAAGGACTTATGAAAAAGCTCATCTCTATTCTCTGTCTGGCTATCGCCTCATTGAGCATAGCCGCCCAGACCACTGCCGACGAGGTGCTCAACGTGGCCCGACGCGCCAACAACTATTTTATGGCAAAGTATGCCGACCCCACCGTGCCCACCAACGTGAAGCGCATACGCCCCTCGAGCCTATGGACACGTGCCGTCTACTACGAGGGACTGATGGCCCTGTATGGCATCGACCAGGATCAGCGCTACATAGACTATGCCATGACGTGGGCCAACTTCCACCAATGGCTGCCCCGCAACGGGGTGAACACCTGCGATGCCGACGACCAGTGCTGCGCCCAGACCTACGTTGAGCTGCTGCCCTTCACCGGCAAGGACTACCGGGAACAGCTGAAGGGGGTCATAGAAAACCTGGACCACCAGATGCTGACACCCAACGACAAGAAGCAGACCACCACGCCCAAGGCCAAGACACAGGTGAGCTCGCTCTACGGCTGGTGGACGTGGATCGATGCCATTCAGATGGCCATGCCCCTCTACATGCAGATCTACAAGCTGACGGGCGACAAGAAGTACCTGGACCATGGTATGGCCATGTACCGCTGGAGCCGCAACGAGTGTGGCGGCGGCCTGTTCAACCTGAAGGACGGCCTGTGGTGGCGCGATGCCGACTACGTGCCACCCTACAAGGAGCCCGACGGCAAGGACTGCTACTGGAGCCGTGGCAATGGCTGGGTCTATGCCGCACTGGTGCGCTGTATGGACCAGCTGCCCAAGAATTCGAAGGAGTACAAGGAACTGAAGAAGGACTTCCTGCTCATGAGCGAAGGCATACGCAAATGCCAGCGCGAGGATGGGTTCTGGAACCCCAGCCTCGTGTCGACCAACTACGCCATGAAAGAGACCAGCGGCACAGCCCTCTTCCTCTATGGCATGAGCTGGGGCATGCGCCAAGGCTACCTGAAGACCAGCGTCTATCGTCCTGTGGCCGACCGTGCATGGACTGCCATGGTGCGCGATGCCGTTCACCACGATGGCTTCCTGGGCTGGATGCAGGGCACAGGCAAGGATCCCTCGGCCGGACAGCCACTCAGCTACGACAAGGTGCCCGACTTTGAGGACTACGGCACGGGCTGCTTCCTGCTGGGTGCCGCCGAATACTTCAAACTGCTGAAGAAATAACCCCAACACGTCCGCGTATTTGTCTGAAATGCTGTATTTTATCTTAAAAAACGCTAAAATAAGCAGCACATTCAAACAAATACGCGGAATAATAAGTACTTTTGCCATTCAATAATGAACATAAACCAACAGGATATGAAGAAGATTCTACTCTTGACAATGATGCTTATGGGCACCTTCGTGATGGCTCTGGCACAAGAACCCGCTACAGAAAAGAAGTCTGCCGAGATCAAGTTCGACAAACTGCTTCACAACTTCGGAAAGTTCTCCGAGAAAGAGCCCGTGGTCAGTTGCACATTCACCTTCACCAACGTAGGTGAGGAACCTCTGGTCATCAATCAGGCCGTGCCCTCATGCGGATGCACGGTGCCCGAATACACCAAACTCCCGGTGAAGCCCGGCGACAAGGGCGAAATCAAGGTGACCTACAATGGTACCGGCAAGTTCCCCGGCCACTTCAAGAAGAGCATCACCGTGCGCACCAATGGTGCCGTGGAGATGACCCGCCTCTACATCGAGGGCGACATGGAAGAAGCGGCACCCCAGAACCAGTAGTTCCCCCTCACCTCAAGGCTGTTACTCACTACGCCCCGAAACACTAACCCTGCTATGAAAAGATTCTTCATCCTTACCACCTTACTGGCCTGCACATTGACAACATTTGCGCAGGCCTTTTTTGGCGAACGCCCCAAACTGGTCGTGGGCATCGTTGTCGACCAGATGCGCTGGGACTATCTGTCGCGCTACTACGACCGCCTGGGCACCGATGGCTATCGCCGCCTCATTGAGCAGGGCTACTCGTGCAACAACTGCCTCATCAACTACATTCCTACCGTGACCGCCATTGGCCACACCTCCATCTATACTGGCAGTACGCCCGCCTTCCACGGCATTTGTGGCAATAACTTCATGATCGACGGACGCAAGACCTACTGCACACAGGACGACTCGGTGCAGACCGTGGGCAGCGACCTGCCGCGCGGCAAGGAGTCGCCACGCAACTTGCTGGCCTCGACCATCGGCGACCAGCTGCGACTGCACACCGACTTCCGTTCGAAGGTCATCGGCGTGAGCTATAAAGACCGTGCCGCCATCCTGCCCGCAGGCCGCTCGGCCAATGCCGCCTATTGGATCGACACCAAGCATTCGTGCTTCATCACCAGCACCTGGTATATGGAGGAACTGCCCCAATGGGTGAAGGATTTCAATGCACGCATGGTCAAGAACAAGGAGGTACAGAAGGTGGGCGACCAGATAGGCTACTACCCCATCTGCGGCACCGTGACCACCGACATGGCCATCGCTGTCCTGCAGAACGAGCGGCTGGGGCTGGGTACCGAGACCGATATGCTCTGCATCAGCTATTCGCAGACCGATGTCATCGGCCACAAGTGGGGCACACGCGGCGAGCATACCGACGAAGCCTACCTGACACTCGACCGCGACCTGGCGCGCCTCTTCCGAGCCCTCGATGAACAAGTGGGCCAAGGCAACTACCTGCTCTTCCTCACTGCCGACCATGGCGGGGCCCACAACTGGCGCTTCATGCAGGAGCACAGCCTGAATGGCGGTCCGTGGCAGTCAGAAGAAACACTGCAAGGGGCCGAGGCCTACGTGGCACAGCACCTTGGCAACAGCAAGCCCGTGATAGCCCGCAACTTGGACTGCCGCTACTTCCTCGACCGCCAGGGCATCAAGGAGCAGGGGCTGGACTACCAGCGGGTGAAGGATCTCATCATCGAATATCTGCGCCAGGTTCCCAACGCCGCCTTTGTCGTCGACTATGAGCGAGCCGCCACGCAGAGCCTGCCCCCCATCATTCGCGAACGGGCACTGATGGGCTATAACTACCGCCGTTCGGGCGACATTCTCTACATACCCGAACCCGGCTACTATGAGTACGGCACGTGGTCATCGCCCGTAGGCACCACCCACGGCGAATGGAATCCCTACGATGCCCACATACCCCTGCTGTTCTACGGCTGGAAGGTGGGCCATGGTGCCACCTCGCGCGAGGTTCACATCACCGACATAGCCCCCACCATCTGCCAGCTGCTCCACATTCAGCAGCCCAACGCCTGTGTGGGCGAACCCATCACCGAGATTACCAAATAGCACAAAAACGGAAAGCAGAATTCCTGAGAGGAAGAAGGACACCTCAAGTGTCTAATGAAGAAATGCAAGTTTCTGGCCTATGCCATCAGCGAGGCCGAACACCTGAAAGAGATTGGTCGCTACGGAGTGGCCAAGAACCACGTCAGTGCCTACCGCCGCTTTGCCGGATTCCTGCGTTCCATCGGCAAGCATGACGTGTCTTTCAAGCAGATGACCCCTCAGTTGCTCTCCGACTTCGAAGACTGGCTGAAGTCTCAGAACGTATGCCGCAACTCGTCGTCGTGCTATCTTCGCTCGCTGTGCACCATCTGGAACAAGGCGGTGCGCGAGGGTCTTACCACCAGCCGCACAGCCTCGGGCCGCACTTACACCTACGAGAATCCTTTTGCTGGCACCTATCGGGGACGCTGCAAGACCAACAAGCGTGCCGTCGATGCCGAATGCATCTACCGAGTGCATCATCTCAATATCGAATCAGCTCTCACGGCCAATTTCACAAAGCCCGTAGGCAAGAAGCTGCGCAGCCACATCGAGCGTCTACAGCTGTCGCGCGACCTGTTCATCTTCAGTTTCTGTGCCCGTGGTATGACATTCGTCGATATGGCCCATCTGCGCAAGAGCAATGTCAGGGATAATATCATCACCTATTCGCGCCGTAAGACGGGCCAACGCCTCGAGGTGCGCTTAGAACCGATCATGCTGTCGATTATCGACCGCCATCCCTCGGCCTCTGCCTACCTGTTCCCCATTCTCGATGACAACGACAACGAGCTGACGACCTATAAGAAATACCGTAACGCCCTTCACCTCTACAACAAGTCGCTGCGCGAGATTGGTCAACTGGCAGGCATCTCCCATCTTACGTCGTATGTGGCCCGCCATTCATGGGCTACGACAGCCCGTGAAAAAGACCTTCCACTTCCTGTCATCAGCCAGGCTTTGGGGCACAACTCCCTGTCTACAACCGAAATCTACCTGAAGTCACTCGAAGAGAACACCATCGACAAAGCCAATCAAAATCTCCTTGACTACGTGTTTGGAAACAAAAACAAAGAATAAAATAGCAATCGGTCGCTTTCTCAGCACGAAAGCGACCGATTGCGGCTGCAAAGTTACAACTTTTATTCGATATAAAAAAGAAAATACTATGAAAAACTTGCAATAACCCTTTTTTTCAAACATAAAAACACACTTCGAAGGATTGTCAAAAACTGATGGGATTGATTAGGACTTTGAAGATTTTGTACCACCACGTCAACTGCAAGCTACTGATTGACAACCGCTTATGTAATCGGTCGCTTTCGTGCTGAGAATACATTCGTAAGTGCTGTTTGAGGAGCACATCACGACCTTTTGCAAGACAGGTTTGAAGGCGAGCCGAAGAAACTGCCACTACGGCACTTTCGGAATTTCGGCAGGAAGATTCCTATTACGTCGCACGATAACCGCCTGATTATAAGCTACTTAGTTCGGACAACCGCGCCTTGTCCGGGCAACGATAATCGTAAATGGACTTCCCTACAAACAGCACACCCTCATCTGCCGTGCTTCCCAAATGGCACGTACTCACCCACCTTGACATGAACAGGTTCAAGAAGTGGTTGGACACCGAGAACGCCCGGCGTCTCGATGAAGGGCACTATTTGCTGGAACCATTCTACCCCTACGACTTCCTCAGTCAGCGAAAGTCGCATACCATTGAAAAGAAAGTCATGCTCAATGGCAGGGAACTCACGATTACTACCGAGGCCGTCACCCACGAAGACTTCCAGAGCCTCATCTTCCTTCGCGGCACTGAACAAGACATCGACAACATCGTAACAAGCGACTGGAACCAGTCATTCTTTGTCCGGCTGCGCTACTACTATGATGCCAACGGCAATCATGCCATCGTCCCCGACAAGGAGATGCAGGATTTTCTGCACAACTGCATCAAGTATCGCGGCTTCTTCGAAATCTGCCCACCCGTCCGTGAAATCGTGGCCTTAGACCACGTGGAGATTCTCTCTGGTCCCTTCGCTGGCCATGAGGCCGACGTTGTCCGTGCCACCCACTCCAAGGGAAACGTCCATCTGGAGTTGAACGTTCAAGTGGCTTCTGGCATCCTCACCGTCAAGATGAAGAACGTACGGAGCAGCCAGGTGGTCAGAATCGACAATGACTTTTCAGGAAAGATTCACGACGATTTCATCGAACGCTCGCAAAACAAGATTCTCAGTGTCTACGAGCACCGGGTGAAGCGCGTGAACGATGTGCAGACACGCCAGGCCGACGTGCGTAAGCTCAACGAGGTGTTCCACTACAACCAGTACACCGTTGAGAACAAGTCGGCCAATGCCCATTTCCGTGCTCTCATGCTCATCTGTGCCCATCTGCGCCACGACCGTCAGGCCGAAGAGGCCCTCCGCGCCGAGGTGCTAAGCCTGCTTGCCGACATCAACCGCAGCAGCCCTTCCAAGGCCGATACCGACACCCGCACCTACCTTTGGATAGCCCTTTACATCTCCACTGGCGACCCAACCTACCGCGAGTCTGCCAAGGTCTACGTAAAGACCCGCGCTCCCAAGTCGCACAAACTCCGCAAGTTCGTCAGCCTGATGCGAATAGGGAAAAAAGCATAACCACGACATCTCATTAATGTTACTTACATGAAACAAGCTCTCTGGGTCGCACTCATCGTGCTGACCTTCTCTTCCTGTGCCCATTATAAGGATATACCCTACCTCCAGAACTCGGCTGAGTACGATGGCAGTCAGGGGGCGCAGCTCTACGATATGACCATCAAGCCCAAGGATCTGCTCACCATCTTCGTGTTCTCTGGTACCGACATAGAGTCGGTGGCAAAATTCAATATGCGCGACATCAGTCTCCTTAATATGGAAACAAGGCGAGTGAGGACTCAAGCCGGCCATCCCGTTCACCACTATCTTGTGGACAACGACGGCAATATAGACTTTCCCATCCTGGGCCAGGTTCACGTTGCAGGCTCTACCGTCGACCAGGTCAGCAACCACATCAAAGAGCTCATTGCACCCTATATGCAGGAAGGAGCCGACTATGTGGTGAACACCAACATAGACAATTTCGAGGTAACCGTGATGGGCGAGGTTAAGCGGCCCAACACCTTCACGATTTCACGCCCCAAGCTCACCATACTCGAAGCCCTCGCCATGGCTGGCGATATGACCATCTACGGCAAGCGCGACAATGTGAAACTGCTCCGTGAGATGGATAACGGCGAATACGAGATTCATGAGCTGGATCTGCGCGATGCCAACATACTCAACTCCCCTTACTACTACCTGCAACAGCGCGATGTGGTCTACGTAGAGCC
>JAFVEE010000106.1 GCA_017478085.1 Prevotella sp.
ACCGACCATGATATCCATGTCGGCCTCCTTCATCTGCTCGAAGGTAGGATCAATCACATACTCGCCGTTGACACGGGCAACGCGGACTTCCGAGATAGGACACTCGAAAGGTATATCCGAGCAGGCCAGAGCTGCCGAAGCGGCAAAACCGGCAAGGGCATCGGGCTGGTCAACACCATCGGCACTGAGCAGCATGACGTTTACGAATACTTCTGCGTGATAGTTACTTGGGAAGAGTGGACGAAGCACACGGTCCACCAGTCGTGATGTGAGGATTTCATTGTCTGAGGCTTTGCCTTCGCGCTTTGTGAATCCACCAGGGAAACGGCCTGCGGCACTGTACTGTTCACGATAGTCTACCTGCAAAGGCATGAAATCGGTGCCGGGAACTGCATCTTTTGCGGCACAAACGGTGGCCAGAAGCACGGTGTTGTTCATTCGGAGAACCACAGAACCATCGGTCTGTTTTGCCAATTTCCCGGTTTCAATGGTGATGGTCCTTCCATCAGCCAGTTGAAGGGTCTTTGTAATTACGTTCATCTTAAAGTTAAAACATCTAATAAAAATAAAAAATCGTGCAAAGATAGTACTATTTGACCGAATGAAAGAATAAATGCCCATTTATTTCGAAAATTTTAGTCTTTTTTGTTTTTTAGACGGTTAGATTTTATTTGGACGGTTAGACGGATGAACGATTTTTTAGACGATTTTATTTGACGGTTAGACGGTTGAACGATTTTTTAGACGGATTTTTTTGACGGTTAGACGGTCGAACGGATTTTTAGACGAATAGACGATTAAATGTTTTTTATGTTCATCCGTCTAACCGTCTAAAAAAAAATCGTTCATCCGTCTAACCGTCATAAAAAAACGTTCAACCGTCTATCCGTCCAAATAAAATCTAACCGTCTAAAAAATCCGTTCAGCCGTCTAACCGTCATAAAAAATCTAACCGTCTAACCGTCATTAGAAAAAAAAGTAGTACCTTTGCACGCAAAACCTATTTTATTAAAGATGAAGACAGTCATTAAATCATTGATCGTTGGCGGGCTGACGGCCCTGTCGCTCTGCGCCTGCCAGAAAGCTACGTTCACCGTGAAGGGCACCGTCGAGGGAGCCCAGGACTCGGTACTCTACTTCCAACAGATGGCCCTCACGGGGCCGGTGATGCTCGACTCTACCCGTCTGGGCGCCGACGGCAGCTTCGAGTTCAAGGGCGAGGCCACCGAGGCCCCAGAGTTCTATGTGCTGCGCATTCGCGACCAGATCATCAACCTGGCCGTCGACAGCACCGAGACCATCACCGTGAAGGCGCAGTACCCCAATATGGCGGCCCGCTACGAGGTGGAGGGCAGCGACAACTGCACGAAGATGCGCGAGCTGGCGCTGAAGCAGCAGGTGCTGCAAGGGCAGGCCGTGGCACTGGAGCAGAACATGGGCCTGAGCCGACAGCAGGTGCAGGACTCGCTGCTGCGCATGCTGGAGGGCTACAAGCGCGACATCACTGCCAATTACATCTATCAGGAGCCCAACAAGGCCTACGCCTACTTCGCCCTGTTCCAGACCATCGGGCCGTGGCTCATCTTCGACCCCAAGTCGAACCCCGACGATATGAAGGCCTTTGCCGCCGTGGCTACCTCGTGGGACACGTTCTATCCTGGCTCTGAGCGCACGGAGAACCTGCACAACATCACCATCGAGGGGATGAAGAACCAGCGCATCGTGGAGGCCCGCAGCCTGAGCCAGATAGACGACTCGAAGATCGAGATGAGCGGCGTGCTGGAGCTGAACCTGACCGACAACCACGGCCAGCGGCGCACGCTGACGGAGCTGAAGGGCAAGGTGGTGCTGCTGGACTTCCACGCCTTCCAGATGGACCAGTCGCCCCAGCGCATCCTGATGCTGCGCGAGCTCTACAACAAGTACCACGAGCAGGGACTGGAGATCTACCAGGTGTCGCTGGACCAGGACGAGCACCAGTGGCGACAGGCCACGCTGCAGCTGCCGTGGATCTGCGTGCGCGACGGCAGCGGTGAGAGTGCGGTGAAGTACAATGTGCAGGCCGTGCCCGAGTTTTTCCTCATAGACCGGCAGAACCAGCTCTACAAGCGCAGCAGTCAGATGGACGACGCGGAGCAGGAGATCAAGCGCCTGCTCTCCTTTCGTGCTGAGTAAACGGCACGACTCGCTCTACTACCTGAACGAGTGGCGACTACCCTACCCCGTCTACCAGTTTCAGACGGGCGACGTGGATGGCGACGGGCACGAGGAGGCCCTGGTGGGCGTCATTAAAAGCACGCGCTTCTATCCCGAGAAAGGGCGGCGGCTCTTCATCTTCCACCTGGTAAAAGGCAAGGTGCGCCCGCTGTGGTTAGGCTCGAAGGTGGGTGGGGAACTGGTAGACTTCCGCTTCGCCGACGGCTGCGTGCGGGTCTTGAACCGCGACAGTCTGGGGCGCTACTCGGTGTCAGCGTGGAAATGGAAGGACTTCGGCTTGCAGTTCCAGCACTATCTCGTGGAGCGAACCCGTCAGGAAAAAGCCATAGAATATCTTCAAAAATAGAACGTATGATGAAAAAATTGTTTGGGTTGTCACTATTGGCCATGACACTATTTGCGGCCTGCAAACCCAGCGTGGTGGCTACCGATGCCACCGACGTGGAGGGACTGAGCACCATCGACGTGGAGAAGCTCATTGAGCCCTTCGACCTGGATATGGGCCTCTCGCAGCTATCCATTAGCGACCTCTACATTCTGCGACACGCCTTTGCCGCCCGCAAGGGCTTCCCCTTCCGCGATGCCTACCTGCGCGGCATCTACGGCACCACGACGTGGTACGACTCGCTGACGTGGGTGTTCGACGAAGACTCGCTGAACTTCAAGCACTTAGAGTATAAGGAGGGCACCGACTGGCGCGACTATTACTACGACGACATTCGCGAACTGACCTATACCGACGAGGAGCAGGCCTTTATGCAGCGAGCCAAAGAGCGCGAAGACGAACTGCGGAAGCTGAACTTCGAGGTGGGCGATGGGTATCGCGTCAATGTGCGCAACCTGCTGAACGCCCGTCAGGTGGACAGCATCGACAGCGGGATGGCCGAACGGTTGGCACAGAACGGCTTCGCCATCGTGCCCGCCCAGCACCAGCAGCTGTTTCACGTCTACGAGCAGAACGACTACCACCTGTTCCCGTCGTTCGTCACTACCGACCTCTACCTGCAGCTCTATCACCTCTACTTCGACGCCACCCTGCGCGAGGTAGAGGAAAAACAGTTGCACCACCTGCTGGTGCGATTCTGCAATGAAGCGCTGAAGGCATTTCCCGCCAGGCAATATGAGAGTGTGGGTCAGGACACCCCCGATGCCACCACTTGGCTCAACACTTATTTCACCGTGGCCTTGGCTCTGCTGACGGAGCAGCCCCCTATGCATAACGCTGTGGCACAGGCAGAATACATACAGGTTATGAAGAGCGAGAACAACCTGTCGGAATTTCTTGGCTATACGGAGGTGCCCTTTGAATATAGTCTGTTCCGCCCTCGCGGTCACTACACCCGCAACGACACCCTGAAACGCTATTTCCGCACGATGATGTGGCTGCAGACGGTGCCTTTCCAGACCGACCGTCCTTCCGATATGTTCAAGGCTTCCTTGCTTGCTAATGAAGTATATTATAACAAAGAGCTCAATGCCCTCTACACGTCGCTTACCGAACCTATGACATGGCTTATGGGACAGCCCGACGACGTGAGCATCCTGCAAGTAGGAGAACTGTTAGCAAAGATGGGCACCGATGACATCGCCCCCCATGAGCTGGGCAAGAAAATCGACGAAATCGCCGAACGGCAGACACGCCTTCGTCCGAAGTTCCAGCACACCGGCCGCAACAAGGTGCGCCTGATGCCGCAACGCTATCAGCCCGATGCCGAGGTGCTGCAGGAGATGGTGGACTATGCGGGCGACCCCACCACACGGGCCGTGCCGCAGGGCCTCGACGTGATGGCGGCTATGGGCATCGCCTCGGCTGAGCAGATCCTGAAGGAGGAGCAGCAGAAGTGGAAAGGCTTCCAGGCCGCACTCAGCAGGATGAAAGCCCGTATGGACAGCATCGACTGGCAAGAGACCATCGCCAAGCAGTGGCTGCAGGTGCTGAAGACAAACACGCAGGTGCCACAGAAGGCTCCTTACTATATGGTGACGCCCCAGTGGCAGCGCAAGAGTCTGAACGCCTCGCTGGCCTCGTGGGCCGAGCTGAAGCACGATGCCATTCTCTACGCCAAGCAGCCGATGGGTGCCGAGTGTGGCGGTGCCGGGCCTCCCGACCCCGTACTGAAGGGCTATGTGGAGCCGAACACGGGCTTCTGGATGAAAGCCACCGAGCTGATTGCCAACACCGAGAACACCCTGCGCAAGTACGGTCTGCTGACCGACCGCGCCAAGATGGTGAGCGAGCGTATGGGCGAGATGGCCACCTTCCTGCTGAACGTGAGTCAGAAGGAGCTGGACGGCACGCCACTCAGCGACGAGGAGAACGACCAGCTGCAGCACATCGGGGCCACCTTCGAGAACATTTCGCTGGAGCTGCTTCGCGAGCCCGACCAGTATCTGTATGAGTGGGCCGACGTGCAGGGCCCGGAGCGCAGCGTGGCCCTCATTGCCGATGTCTATACGGCCAATGCCGACAACAACCCCAGCAAATGCATCCTGTATGCCGGCACGGGCCAGGCCGACGAGATCTACGTCGTCGTCGAGATGCAAGGCTACCTTTACCTGACCCGTGGTGCCGTGTTCTCCTACCGCGAGCTGAAGCGCCCCATCGGCGAGCAGCGTATGAACGACGATGAGTGGCAGCAACGCCTTGAGAATGACCCGCGCCAGGGCATACCCCAGTGGATGCAGCCCATCACGGTGCCCGTGGAGCAAGCCCCCGTAGACAATGAGGAAGTTTTTTATAGTTCTGGCTGTTAGTCTTCTGGGACTGGGAGTGAATGGGCAGACCACCCTTCTCTTCACTGGCGACATCCTCCTGGACCGAGGCGTGCGCCAGCACATCAACCGAAAAGGAGCCGATGCCCTCTTCACACGGGGCATCGACTCCCTTTTCTTTTCGGCCCAGGCCGTGGTGGGCAACCTGGAATGTCCTGCCACCACCATTGTGGCACCGGTGCAGAAACGCTACATCTTCCGTGCGGAGCCGACGTGGCTCGCGGTGCTCAGGAAGCACGGCTTTACTCACCTGAACCTGGCCAACAACCACAGCATAGACCAAGGACGCGAAGGGCTCGTTGACACCTGGCGCAACGTGCAGCGGGCGGGGTTGGTGCCCATTGGCGCTGGCACCACGATGCAGGCTGCGGCCCAGCCCGTGTTGCTCTGCTCGTCGCCCCGCAAGGTGTGGCTGCTCGCCTCGCTGCGCCTGTCGCTTGAGAACTATGCCTACCTGCCCGACCGGCCCTGCGTCAGTCAGGAGCCGATGGAGAAGTTGCTCTCACGCATACAGCAACTGAAGAAAAAAGACCCTTCGTGCGTGGTCATCGTGAGCCTGCACTGGGGTGGCGAGCACACGCTGCAACCCGTGCCCCAGCAGCGGGTGGAGGCCCATCGGATTATCAATGCCGGGGCCGATGCCCTGATCTGCCACCACACCCACACCTTGCAGACCGTCGAGGACTACCAGGGCAAGAAGATCTACTACAGCATTGGCAACTTCATCTTCGACCAGCGGTCACCCCTGAACACCCCCGCCTGCATCGTGAAAATGACCGTGACCCCAAAGACAACAACCACGGAAACGATTCTCATCAGCAGCGGGCTTGCGCCTATTATTAAAGACAACTTCCTATCTAAAATAAAAGACAACTAAGACACCTGTCTATCTAAAATAAAGACAACTAAGACAACTTAGGACAACTTTTTCGTCAGCGATAGATAAAAAAGTTGTCCTAAGTTGTCTAAGTTGTTTTCAAAAAAATCCAAGTAGTCTTCCAAAAAAGTTTTAGTCGTCTTCAAAAATGGCGTGTTGCCGTTTTAGAAGCTATGCAGCCAGGCCTTCAGCTCTTGCAGCACCTCGAAGTGGTAGTCGAAGGTGGCGCGGTAGCCCCAGCCGTGACCTCCCGTGGGATAGATGTGAAGCGAGGCGGGCACGTCGTGGCGGTAGCACTCCATATAGTAGTTGGCACCATTCACGGGCAGCACGGCGTGGTCATCGTCGCTCAGGGCGATGAAGGCGCGGGGCGTGGCACGGCTGACCTGCCGGTCGTTCGAGTAGTCCTGAATGTCCTTCTTCTTCGGTTTCTCGCCCAGGAAGTTCACCATCGACCCCTTGTGCGTAAAGCTGGGATCCATCGTGATGACGGGGTAGAAGAGAATCTGGAAGTTGGGAGCGGCATCGCCCTTGCTGTGCGTGGCGATGGTCGAGGCCAGATGACCACCGGCCGAGAAGCCCATTATGCCCACCTGATCCTTCTTAATGTGCCACGTCTGGGCATTGGCACGCACCATGAGCAAGGCCTGCTCGGCATCGCTGATGGGCACCTCGCGGTTGCCGTGAGGCATACGGTACTTCAAGACGAACAACGCGATGCCCTGCTGGTTGAAATAGCCTGCCCAGTCGGTGCCCTCATGCTGCATGGCCAGATGGCCATAGCCGCCTCCGGGACACATCACGATGGCCCGCCCCGTGGCCTTCTTCTCGTCGGGCAGGAACACGGTCAGCTCGGCCTTGTCCTTGGCATCGCCATTGTCGTTGGGGGCCCCATCGGGCCACAGGTTCAGTACTTTCTGTGCAGATGTTACTGCGCTGATTGCTGTCATAAGCAGAATAAAACTAAGTCTTTTCATATCGGGTTTATTTCATTTTCTGTCCCATCGTGTTGTAGCGCTTGCCATTCTTCTCGATGACAATGCGGCCCGCCTGCATCCGCTTCACGCTCTTGGCGGCAGCGGGCAGTGTGGCGGCAGCAATGCCATTGGTGCCATTGTCGGGCACGCGCACGTACATATCATATATTCTTACCTCGCCGCTCGAATTGTTGTTGAGCAGTGCTATCGAGCGCAGCTGCGTGCCACGGTTGGCCAGTCCTGCCTGCTCCAGCACGTCCCAGCCGCAGTAGGTGCCCTTGCTCATCTTGGCCACGTTGGCCGTACCCGTGGTGCCGTCGGCCAAGGTATAGTCGATCTTGAACGTGCGTCCACCGGTGATGTGCAGGTTGACGAAGAGCTGCAGCACGCCCTCTTGCAGCAACAGTCTGAAGCCACCGCTGTTGCGGGCCATCACCAGTGCGCCCTGGGTGCAACCGGCGGGAATGCTGCCATCGCTCTCGGTATAGTCGGGCACGATGCGCGAGGTGTTGCCTTCTGACGTGCCGTTGACCAGCGTGATGACATCCTTCAGTTCGGCAGGCAGCGCATCGGGCTCATCCTGGAAGTGGTACCAGTCGCCTGTGAGCACGCGGAACGGTGCCACACAGGTGATGATGCCCGTGGCCACCACCTCCTTGGGGCCGCCCGTCACCACCACGCGGAAGGTGCAGCTCTGTGCAGGCGTGCCGCTGATGGTGATCTGCCCGTCGGCCACCGCATACGTCAGTCCATCTGAAAGTCCCTCGACGGTGCAGCCCGTGGCGGCTCCACCCATCTGGTACACGATGGGCACGATGGGCTGGCCCGTGGTCACCTCCTGCACCGAGTTGGCCGAGAGGCACGTCAGCGTGGCCTTCTCGGGCACCACGATCTCTACGGGCGTGCCGTCGAGCTCGAAGGCACCCATCTCGGGGGCGGCATCGTTGTAGGGCATATACAGGTCGTCGATCACCGTCAGCTCCAGTCCGGCGCGGGCGGCATCAGCCTCTGGCAGGTGGCGTTCGGGCGTGAAGCCCACGATGGGCGTGCCCTTGTCCTTGAAGATGCTGCCGGGCTTCAGCCGGGCGAAGTTGTTGCGGGGCAGCGAACCGTCGGCCTCGCGCGGAGCCATAAAGTCGGCCACGCTCAGCGACAGGAACTCGCCGCTGTAGTCCTTCGTCATCGGTTTCTCCTTGCCCACCTTCTGGCCTTCCTTGTAGGGGTTGCAGCCATCGAGCGTGGTCCACGAGTTGAAGTCGGTATCGGGCACCACCGAGCCCTCCTTGTCTTCCGACAGGAACTCGTGGTTCAGCTTCGTGGCCCCCCAGCCTATGCAGTTGCGAATGGTCATTCCGCCATACCTGAAGATGGTAGGGAAGCGGTAGTTGTACTCATTGCCCCAGCCCGTGCAGTTCACGATGTACATACCCTCGTAGGCGTTGTTCTGGTCGTAGCCCTTGTGCAGGTTGTCGAACGACACGCAGTTGGTGAGCACGTGGGCACCCAGCGACTGGTCGAAGGCCGCGCCGCCCGACGAGCCGCCACCGCCCAGCTTGAAGCCATTGCCATTGCCTATGGCCTGCCCGTCGGGGGTGTAGCCGGCATGATAGCTCCAGCACGAGTCGATGAGCACGGGGTGGTAGACCATATAGAGGTCCCAGTTGTCGTCGCTGTTGGTCCAGGCGCGACAGCCGTGGAACTCGGTGCCCGGTCCCGGGAACAGCTTGCAGGCGAAGCCGTCGGCATCGCCCCCGTCGTCGCTGCCGTTGTAGGTGCGCAGGTCGCAGTTGTTGTAGGCATCGCAGTTGATCACCTTGTTGCCCCGGCAGAACTGGTAGCCGGGATTGAACTGCGGCGTGCCTGCGGGCAGCTGCTTGGTCTCCTCGATCGAGAAGTCCTTGTACATACCTATTTGCAGGCCGGTGTCGTTGTTGTCGTGGAACACGCACTGCTCAATGATGTTGTACGAGCCCTCCACCTTCATTCCGTTGTCCTCGGCATTGCAGAGCGTCAGCCCCTTGAAGTGCCAGTAGTTGGCCAGGTGGTTCACGTAGATGCAGCGGCCCATCTTGAAGTCGTTCTGCGTGGTGTGGTGCATGCCCGAGCCGTCGATCACGACCTCGCCGTCGCCAGCCGCCCAGAGGTAGCAGCGCCGCTCGGCCGAGGTGGCCTTCTCGGGAATCTTGATGCGCTCGCTGATGACATACGTGCCCCCGTGCACCCAGATGGTGTCGCCGGGCTGCACCAGCTCTACGGCCTTGTGAAGGGTGAGCAGCGGCTTCTCAGGCGTGCCCTCATTGCTGTCGTTGCCAGTAGTGGCCACGTGTATGGCACCGGCCTGTGCCGTGAGGCCCGCCATCAGCAGCATCGTTTGTAGTAGAAGTTTCTTCATTTTTGTAGTTGTTATGCAATTTGCGGACAAAATTACATCAAAAAAACGAAATCAGTAAACATTTCGCAAGGAAATTGGCTTTGTGGGGAAAAGATTTCGTAACTTTGCGCCCAAATCATTGACCATTATGCATCCATTAGACAAATTCAGGTACTGCCCCGTGTGCGGCAGCAGTCATTTCGAAGTAAACAATTTCAAGAGCAAGAAGTGCAGCGACTGCGGCTTCACCTACTACGCCAACCCCTGCTCGGCCACGGCGGCCTTCATTCTGAACGAACGGGGCGAGCTGCTCGTGGTGCGCCGCGCCAAGGAGCCCGCCAAGGGCACGCTCGACCTGCCCGGCGGCTTCTGCGATATGGACGAGACGGTAGAGGAAGGCATGCGCCGCGAGATCAAGGAGGAGACGGGACTCGACGTCACGGAGATGGAGTACCTCTTCAGCAGTCCCAACGTCTACCAGTACAGCGGCATGGGCATCCATACGCTCGACATGGACTTCCTGGTCCACGTGCGTCTCAATTCCATCGAGACCGTCACCGCCGCCGACGATGCCGCCGAGGCCCTCTGGCTGCCCCTCAACCAGGTCAATCCCGCTGACTTCGGCCTCACCAGCATTCGCAACGCTGTGGTACGTTTTTTGGCACAACGGAATATGCCATAACCGTTAAGAAAACGAAAATTCTTATATATAAATAAGGTATAAGAAAACTTTTTGCTTACTTTTGCACCCCAAAGTACAAAAATTCAGAAAAACTATGCAGAAGAATTTGGTAATCGTGGAGTCGCCTGCCAAGGCGAAGACCATTGAGAAGTTTCTGGGCGACGACTACAAAGTGATGTCGAGCTACGGCCACATTCGCGACCTGAAGAAGAAGGAACTGAGCATCGACGACACGACGCTGGAACCCGAATATGAGATTCCCGACGAGAAGAAAAAAATGGTGAGCGACCTGAAGGCGCAAGCCAAGAAAGCCCAGCAGGTTTGGCTGGCAAGCGATGAAGACCGCGAGGGAGAAGCCATCAGCTGGCACCTGTGCGAGGTGCTGGGACTGGACGAGGAGAAGACCAAGCGCATCGTGTTTCATGAGATTACCAAACCGGCCATTCTGAAAGCCATCGAGACCCCCCGCCATTTGGATATGAACCTGGTGAACGCGCAGCAGGCCCGCCGCGTGCTCGACCGCTTGGTAGGCTTCAAGCTGTCGCCCGTGCTGTGGCGCAAGGTGAAGCCCGCCCTCTCGGCTGGTCGCGTGCAGAGCGTGGCCGTGAGGCTCATCGTGGAGCGCGAGCGCGAGGTGCAGAGCTTCCAGACCGAGACCTACTACAGCGTGAACGGCGTGTTTGCCATCACCAACCCCGACGGCTCGGCCTCCGAGGTGAAGGCCACGCTCTCGCAACGCTTCAAGACCGAGCAGGAGGCCCGCGCCTTCCTGGAGCAGTGCAAGGATGCCACGTTCACCGTGGAGAGCATCCAGAAGAAGCCCACCAAGCGCGTGCCCGCACCGCCCTTCACCACCAGCACCATGCAGCAGGAGGCCGCCCGCAAGCTGGGGTTCACCGTGAGCCAGACCATGATGGTGGCCCAGCGGCTCTACGAGAGCGGACGCATCACCTATATGCGTACCGACTCGGTGAACCTCTCGGGCCTGTGCATCAATGCCGCCAAGGAAGAGGTGACCAAGCTCTATGGCGAGGAATACTCGAAGGTGCGCCAGTATCACACTTCGTCGAAGGGTGCCCAGGAGGCCCACGAGGCCATACGCCCCACCTATATGGAGCAGACCACCATTGAGGGCACGGTGCAGGAGCGCCGCCTCTACGACCTGATCTGGAAGCGTACCGCCGCCAGCCAGATGGCCGATGCCGAGATTGAGAAGACGACGGTCGAGATAAAGGCCGGGGACTGGCTTTTCATCGCAAATGGCGAGATTGTGAAGTTCGACGGCTTCCTGAAGGTCTACCGCGAGTCGGTCGACGATGAGGAGGAGAACCGCGACGAGTTTGCCCACGTGCTGCCCCCGCTCAAGGAGGGCGACGTGCTGACGCGCCGCGAGATCAGCGCCACCGAGCGCTTCAGCCAGGGCCCGCAGCGCTACACCGAGGCCTCGCTGGTGCACAAGCTGGAGGAGCTGGGCATCGGCCGACCCTCGACCTACGCCCCCACCATCTCGACCATTCAGCAGCGCGAGTATGTGGTGAAGGGCGACAAGAAGGGCGAGGAGCGCCAGTACAGCGTGATCACGCTGAAGGGCAAGCAGATCAGCGACAAGCGTCGCGTGGAGATGGCCGGCAGCGACAAGGGCAAGCTCATTCCCACCGACATCGGCATGGTGGTGAACGACTTCCTGATGGAGAACTTCCCCACCATTATGGACTATAACTTCACGGCCAAGGTAGAGCAGGACTTCGACCAGATAGCCGAGGGCAAGGAGTCGTGGAGCCAGATGATGCACGACTTCTACAAGGACTTCGAGCCTACGGTCGAGAAGACGCTCAACGCCCGCTCTGAGCGCAAGGCCGGCGAGCGGCTGCTCGGCAAGGACCCGCGCACCGGCAAGCCCATCTTCGTGAAGATTGGCCGCTTTGGCCCCGTGGTGCAGATCGGCTCGGCCGAAGACAAGGACAAGCCCCTGTTTGCCCACATGCCGAAGGAGCTGAGCATGGAGTCCATCACGCTGGAGCAGGCACTCGACCTCTTCAAGCTGCCCCGTATGCTGGGCGAGTACGAGGGCGAGCCCGTCACCGTGGGTGCCGGTCGCTTCGGCCCCTACGTGCTCCACAACGGCAAGTATGCCTCGCTGCCCAAGGGCATGGACCCTATGTCGATCACCATCATCGATGCCGTGAAGCTCATCGACGAGAAGCGCAAGCAGGACACGCAGAAGCACCTGAAGACGTTCGAGGAGGACGAGAAGCTCGAGGTGATGAACGGTCGCTACGGCCCCTACCTGGTCTACGACGGCAAGAACTACCGCCTGCCCAAGGCCATGCACGAGCGGGCCAAGCAGCTCACGTACGAGGAATGTATGAAGATTGTGAACAAGTGAAAAGAATCATCCTAATAGGCTATATGGGTGCCGGCAAGACTACCGTCGGCAAGGCCCTCTCGAAGGAGCTGGGCATCCCCTTCTACGACCTGGACTGGTACATCGAGAGCCGTCGGCGCAAGACGGTGGCGCAGCTCTTTGCCGAGGTGGGCGAAGAGGGGTTCCGCAAGATTGAGTACAACATGCTGCACGAGGTGGCCGAGTTCGAGAATGTCATCATCAGCTGTGGCGGCGGCACGCCCTGTTTCTTCGACAACATCGACTATATGAACCAGCAGGGCCAGGTGGTCTACCTGCGCTGCCAGCCCGAGGTGCTACAGAAGCATCTGCTCATGGGCAAGACCGAGCGCCCGCTGCTGAAGGGGAAGAGCCCCGACGAGCTCATCGCCTTCATCCGCGAGCAGCTCGAGAAGCGCGAGCCCTTCTACACCAAGGCCCATTATACCCTCGACGTCTCGCTGATGGACAACTACGAGAAAATCAAGATCACCATCGAGCAGCTGCGCAAGCTCTTGGATCTTTGAACCAAGGCGGCAGTGCATCAAATAGCCTGTGACGAATAGTCCTATCAGTACAGCAAAATCCCCCGACTTTCACAAGCAGGGGGATTTTTTTTATGATCTTAAATATTTTGAAAACATTGCCGATTCTGCCTAACGGAAGGATGCGGCACTTAATTCCTGTGTGATATTATTCATACATTCAGCCAGACGGCTGTAGGTCTTTTCTCCGGCATTCTTGATGCCTCTGGTATATTGCCGCATCAGCGAAGGGTTGATGCCGGCACGTTTAGCTATCTCTGTCACATTCAGAAAAGAAAAATATTCGAAGAATGATTGCAGGTCGTACTGATAACGGAATTCAACCGGATAGGGCACACCTCCGTTCTCTTCATAATCCAGCCTTGCATCTTTTAGACACAGCATCAGGTCATCCTTGGCTTCCTTGACAGTCTTACCGGCTCCGTTAAGGCCTCCCCCATAAACGTCTTGCTCAGTATGGCACCAGTATGTGCCATCGGCAGCCTGTGCTATTGTCACTAATACTTTCTTTTTCATATTATTATCTATTTTGTATTGTCAACGAAAAAAGAGATCTCTCACAATTTGAAAAAGCAACGCCTTCCTTAAAAGTGGCCGGGGTTACTCCCCGACCAACTTTTTCAAGATTTTCTGCGCAAGTCCTGTGTGGACTTCTGCAGCGTGCCTCGGCACCCATTCGAATTCACCTGTTTTGCGGTTCTTCCACTTGTCGTGCCTACCTCCGTGTTTTTCCAGGAAGCAGTCATTGCTTCTCAGGATTTCTAACAACTCGGATGTTTTCATAATGTTTAAGATCTCTCTGTCCTTATTGGACGATGCAAAGGTAGCAAAAAAGTTACAATCCTCCAAAACTACAGGTAACTTTTATGTTATATATTTACAAATTTAACATTTGCGACAGCCGGGATGCTCACGCACCCCGGCTGCCTTCGTTTTTGACCGGTCTGGTTTTCCGAAAACCGCTCTATCTACTTACTAAGAAACTATTGTGTAGGTCTGTCTTTCAGGGGCAGACGTTCTATCGCCGCCTTCAGGTCGTCGCCACTCAGTCCGCAGGCTATGATGCGGCCATCAGGTCCGAAGAGGATGCTCTCGGGCAGGGCCGTGACACCGTAAAGCTGGAAGAGGTTGGTGTCTTCCTTGTCGCGGCAATAGAGCTGCGCATACTTCAGGTCGCGCTTGCGCACATACTCGCCCCACGCCTGCTGCCTGTAGCCCGTCATCACGCTCACCACCTGCAGGTTCTTGCCCTTATATTGATTGTATAGCTGCTTCACGAGGCGCTGGTCGCGGCGGCACAGCTGCGTGCCCGCCATCGACCAGAAGTGCAGCACCACATAGTCGCCGTGGCCTATATACTCGCTCAGGTGGTGAACGCTGTCGAAGCGGTCTACGGCCTGCCCGTCGGCAAACAGCATCCCTGGCAACCGCTTCTGCAGGTCTTCATAGTACTGCCATACGGGCTGCATGGCAACGTGGTCGGCGTAGGCACGGCCGTGCTGAAGGAAGGGCTTCAGCTCGTCGGCAGTCATCATCGAGTAGTTTTCCGACAGATAGAAGGCGGGAATCAGGTTGTCCAGGTTCTCACGGGCCATCTGCAACTGCAACTCGTGGGCCTCGTCCATCAGTCGGTTGTAGCCCTCCTGGTCCATCACCTCCCAGCCGCCGCGATCCCAGCAGGCGTAGCGGTGCAGCTCGGGCTTCAGCGCCAGGAGCCGTTGCTGGCAGCGGGCGAAGCGCTCGTTCAGGGCCGAGCCACTGAGCATGCCGTCAGAAAGGCGCACCTCAGTATCGATGGAATCGGCAAAAATGAGCAGTTGCCGACCCTGATTGTCGCTGATTTTGAGGAGCTGCCCCTGGTCGAAAGTGCTGCTGAAGCTGAACCGGCTTTGATTGGGCATCAGCGTGTAGGGCTTCTGCTCGTAGGGCAGCAACGTCTTCACCTGCACCTCTGAGGCATTGGCCGATGCCTGACCGCTCAGCGTCACCCTTATGCGCTGCCGCTGCACGCTGTCCAGCTTATAGTTCTCTTGCAGATAGCGCCACTGGCTGGGCTTCACGAAGTCGCCGTCGTGGGCGAAGGCAAAGTGGCTCGTGGTGGGCAGTTTGTTGTCGGTCTGCCGCCAAAGGCGCATGTTGCAGTCGTTTACGATGCGCTGCCGCTCGCTGTTCTGCTCGGTGGTGACCTTCCTCAGCTCGTCTTTCACGGCCAGATATTGCTGTTCGGTGAGCCGGCCAGTGAAGTCCTTGCACAGCTTCTGGATGTAGTACACCACGGCATCGCAGCCCATCTCGTCGCCTTTCTTCTGCATTTCGGCATACTGCCCGGCCAGATACTGCATCTGCCGGTGCAGCGTCTCATAGCCCTTCTCGTCGTACTGGCTGAGCGAGCGGCTTTGCGTTGCGATGTCGCCGTAGGCCATATTGCTGCTGTTGAAGGGCGGGCGCATCGTCCAGATGCCGTCGAAGAGCCGGAACACCACGCCGTCGATGGTGCGGTAGGGGCGCCCCTCGCGGTCGGCGAAGGCTATCAGCCGCCACTTCAGTCCGTAGCTGGTCAGCTGCCCGTCTACGGTGAAGTTCACGATGCGGAAGCAGCAGTCGTCCTCGAACGAGAAGTAGCCCGTGATGCCCGCAAAGTAGTTGTCGGCACGCTGGTAAGTCAGGCTGTTGAAGGGCGTCTTCCCGTCCTCGCTCTGGTGGAAGAATGCCGCCGAGGCCCACTGCGTCGACTGTGAAAAGCTGTTCAGCAGCTTTTGCAGGGGCTTGGGCATCGACAGCGTGTCGCCCTGTGCCGTTACTTTGAAGTAGTATTCATCCATGCCGTGACTCCAGTGGGTGTCCTTGGTCAGCAGCGCTTTCGACTGGAGAAACTTGTCGAAGGCAGCGTTCATCATCTTGATGCCCCGCTGCGGTTGTGCCGCAAGGGTGCCGCAGAGCGCGAGCACCCAGACGAGCGTGTAGGTTCGTTTATTCATAGGTCAAAATGTTTTAAGATCGTCAGTGTTATTTGCTGTGGCGTAAGTAGTATCGCGGATGATGCCGTCCAGAATGAGGCGGTTCACCAGCCGTTGCAGTCGGCTGTCGGTGGCAATGAGCTTCTCCATATTGGCGATGTAGCAGCTATCGCGAACGTCCTCCAGCCCTTGCTCTATACGGGCCACCAGGTCGGCAAGGGAGTCGACGGGGGAAGGGTTTTCTGTTGCCGCCAGCGCTATTGCAGGCATAGCCGCCAGCGCTGTTGCAGACTTAGCCGCCAGCGCTGTTGCAGACTTAGGCAGATCCTGCAGTCGCGCAGCCGCTCCCCTCCCTTGTAGGGGAGGGGTTGGGGGTGGGGTCAGTAATATCTTACTGGCTGATTGCGAGATAGTGACCCCACCCCCGGCCCCTCCCCTACAAGGGAGGGGAGCGGCTACCGCCACCACCTCATCTTCGGAAGTCGTAAGCGGAGCTTTGGGCGCAAAGACGAACACGCCCCCTGCCACCACGGCTGCCGCCGCACTCAGCCACCACGCCGCTCTCTTGCGCCTGCGCTGCCGCACGATGCGTTCGAACGTCGCCGTCTCGTCCTCCACGAGCCAGGCATCGAGGTCATAGTCGTTCTTGGGCAGTCTGCTGAGCAACTCGTCGAGTTTTTGGTCCATTTCATCGTTCATAGGATACCTCCTTTCTTCAGTAGTGTGATAATCTTTTTCCGGGCTGCACTCACGATGGCGCTTACCGAACGGGGCAGCAACCCTGTGATGGCCGCTATCTGCCCGATGTCCATCTGCAGCTCCTGTCGCATGCGGAACAGCCGTTGCTCCTGCGGCGGCAGCGTGCCGATGGCTAGTTGCAGCATCCGCGCGTTCTCTTCGGTGGCTAAGGGCTGCATCTCCTCGGCCAGCACGGGCGTGGCAGCCGTCGGCGCGACCGTCTTCTGCCGTCGCCACTCGCTCACGCAGATGTTCTTCGCCATCCTGACACACAGGGCCTCGGCCTGCTGCTCGTCGGCCACGCGGTGGCGCAGCAGCCACAGCCGTAGCAGCGCCTCCTGGGCCACGTCATCGGCCTGCTCGCTGCTGCCGGAGAACTGCCGTGCGAGGCTCAGCAATCGTGGCCGCATCCTATTGGCTATATGTTCAAACTCCTGTGTGGTCATTCTGTTCTATAAACGCCTACCGCCCCCTATTGTTAAGGTCGCCACGGCAACAATTAACACATCTTAACCCGCTTCCTGTAATAGAGCAGTGCCGAC
>JAFVEE010000107.1 GCA_017478085.1 Prevotella sp.
ATTACCGGCGGCGTGGCTGAGGGCACCGTCGTGCTCACCGACTTCAGCATCACCAACGGTGAGGTGGCCGAGGACGACGACCAGGCCCGCAACCCCTTCATGCCGGGGCCGCCGAATAGAAACAAGAAAAAGTAACTTAAGCCCCTATGGAAAATAAAGTCGTTATTGAACTGCAGAACGTGAAGCGCTACTTCCAGGTGGGGTCGGAGACGGTGAAGGCCCTGCGCGGCGTGTCGTTCAAGATCTACGAGGGCGAGTTCGTCACCATCCAGGGCACCTCGGGCTCCGGCAAGTCGACCCTGCTCAACCAGCTGGGATGCCTCGACACCCCCACGAGCGGCGAATATCTGCTCGACGGCGTGTCGGTGCGCTCGATGTCGAAGAACCAGCGGGCCCACCTGCGCAACCGCAAGATCGGCTTCGTGTTCCAGAACTATAACCTGCTGGCCAACACGACGGCCGTGGAGAATGTCGAGCTGCCGCTGATGTACAACTCGGACATCTCGGCCAAGGAACGGCGCGAACGGGCTATCAAGGCCCTCGAGGCCGTGGGCCTGGGCGACCGGCTCTATCATAAGTCAAACCAGATGTCGGGGGGACAGATGCAGCGCGTCGCCATTGCCCGCGCGCTGGTCAACGACCCGGCCGTGCTGCTTGCCGACGAGGCCACGGGTAACCTCGACACGCGCACGTCGTTCGAGATGCTCGTGCTTTTCCAGGAGCTCTACCGTCAGGGCAACACCATCATCTTCGTGACCCACAACCCCGAGATTGCCGAATACTCGAGCCGCAACATCAACCTGCGCGACGGCAAGATTCGTGAGGATACCATCAACGAGAACATCAAGTCGGCTGCCGAGGCACTCGCTGCGCTGCCCAAACCTCAAGACGATTAGGCCATTATGAATATACTCAATCTTTTCAAAGTTAGTTTCCGCGCCGTTGCCAACAACAAGATGCGCTCGTTCCTCAGCATGCTGGGCATCATCATTGGCGTGGCCGCCGTGATCATCATGATGGCCATTGGCCAGGGCTCGAAGGAGAGCATACGCAAGGAGCTGTCGACCATGGGCACCAACCTGCTCACCATTAGGCCCGGTGCCGATATGCGTGGCGGCGTGCGCCAGGACCCCTCGGCCATGCAGACGCTGAAGATGGCCGACTATGAGCGCATTATGCGCGAGAAGAAGTTTGTGACGAAGGTCTCGCCTGAAGTAACCGCCTCGGGCCAGGTGATCTACGGCAACAACAACACGACCACGTCGCTCTATGGCGAGAGCCCTGAATACTTAGACATCAAGCTCTGGGACATCGAGGAGGGCGAGTGCTTCACCGAGGAAGACATCAAGAAGGCCGCCAAGAAGGTGGTGGTGGGCAAGACCATCGTCACCGAGCTGTTTGGCGACAACGTCGACCCCATCGGCAAGACCATCCGCTTCAAGAGCATCCCCATGACCATCATCGGCGTGCTGAAGTCGAAGGGCTACAACAACTGGGGCATGGACCAGGACAACGTGATGATTGCTCCTTATTCTACCGTGATGAAGCGCGTGGCAGCGCAGACGTGGTTCTCGAGCATCGTGTGCTCGGCCGTGACTGAAGATCTGAGCGATGCCGCTATTGAGGAACTGACGCAGATTCTGCGCGACAACCACAAGCTGAAGGGCGATGCTGCCGATGACTTCACCATTCGCTCGCAGGCCGAGATGATGGAGACGATGTCGAGCACGATGGACACCGTGACGCTCATCCTGGTGGTGGCCGCCGCCTTCTCGCTGCTCGTGGCCGGCATTGGCATTATGAACATTATGCTGGTGAGCGTGACCGAGCGCACCAAGGAGATTGGTCTGCGCATGGCCGTGGGTGCCACGGGGCCGGTCATCTCGCTGCAGTTCCTGATAGAGTCGGTGCTCATATCGGTGACGGGCGGCCTGCTGGGCATACTCGTGGGCTGTGGTGCCAGCGAGTTTGTGGTGCCTGCCTTCGGCATGCCGTCGAGCGTGCCAGCCTGGAGCATCTACGTGTCGTTCCTGGTGTGCGTGTTCATCGGCGTGCTCTTCGGCTACATACCGGCACAGAAGGCAGCCAACATGGACCCGATAGAAGCCATTCGCCATGAATAAGCGTTTAGAGATACTGCTGCACATTGCCGCCTGGGCGGTTCTGCTGCTCACGCCATTGTCGTTCATGAACCACGGCAATGGCGTAAGCCTGCAGCAGTTCCTGATGCTGAGCGCGTCGCCGCTCACGATGATGGTGATGTTCTACCTGAACTACTTCTGGATGACCCCGAAGCTGTTCGTGGAGGGCGAGAAGAAGTACTTCTGGGCCATCAACGTAGTGCTCTGCATAGCCCTGGGCACGGCCATGCACTACTGGATGGCCTATGCACGAGACTTCTTTGATACTACCCGCCATCACATCGAGCCTACCACTATGCAGGTGATCTTCTTCATTCTGCGCGACATCTTCAACCTGATGGTGGCCGCCGCCATTGCCACGACCATCCAGCTGTCGCTCAGGTGGCATAAGTCGGAAGAGGCACGACACAAGGCAGAGGTTGCCCATGCCGAGGCCGAATTGCGCAACCTGCGCAATCAGATTAGCCCGCACTTCCTGCTGAACACCCTCAACAATATCTATGCTCTGACCGCCTTCGACACGCAGAAGGCACAGGATGCCATACAGCAACTGTCGAAACTGCTGCGCCATATGCTCTATGATAACCAGCAGGATATGGTTGACTGGAACGATGAGATTCTGTTCCTGGAGAGCTACGTCAGTCTGATGAAGATACGCCTGCCTCAGTCGGTCGATGTGTCCTTCAGCTCAACTCTTTCATCCCTTATGCCTCCCAAGGTGGCTCCGTTGCTGTTCATCTCGCTGGTAGAGAATGCTTTCAAGCATGGCGTCAGTCCCACAGAGCCCAGCTTCGTGCATATCAACCTGAATGCAGACAATCAGCAGATGGTCTGCCACATCGAAAATTCCAATCACCCCAAGACAGAACAGGACAGAAGCGGCCACGGCATTGGCCTTCAGCAGGTGCAGCGCCGCCTTGACTTGTCGTACCCGGGGCGATATAAGTGGGAGAAAGGCCCCAGTGCCGATGGAGCCGTCTATCAATCAACTATTACCATCGTATTATGACGCTGACCTGTGCTATCATCGATGACGAGCCTCTGGCTGCGCAGCTGCTGGAGAGCTACGTCAAGAAGACACCCTACCTTACGCTGGTGGGCAGTTATAATAGTGCCATTACGGCTATGCGTGACTTGCGCGACAATCCTGTGCAGTTGCTGTTTCTCGACATTCAGATGCCTGAGCTCTCGGGCATCGAGTTTGCCAGAATCCTGCCCAAGGACACGAAGGTTATCTTCACCACGGCCTTTCCCCAGTATGCCATCGAGGGCTTCAAGGTGTCGGCACTCGACTACCTGCTGAAGCCTATTGCCTACGAAGATTTCCTCCGGGCAGCCGACAAAGCTGCAGAATGGTTCTCGGTGCTGCAGAAGCGCGACACCTATCTGAAAGACCGCCTGATGTTCGTGAAGAGCGACTATAAACTGACTCGTGTTTTACTCGATGACATTCTTTATATTGAAGGTCTGAAGGACTATGTGCGCTTCTACTTGAAGACGGGAGAGAAAATCATGTCGCTGATGAGCATGAAGAAGCTGGAGGAGTATCTTCCCCAGCCGGAATTTATGCGTACCCATCGTTCTTATATCGTTCACATGCCTGAAGTGCATGCCATAGACCGCCTGCGCATAGTGTTTGGCGATCAGTACATACCCATATCGGAGAACTACAAGGAGGCTGTCCTTCAGTATTTCGAGGCTCACACATTGTCATAATATCTGCTTTTTCTGATGTTTTTAAGAATAAGTAGGGTGCAACGGCACAACTTTTCTGCAAGAACAGGCTTGTTTTTGCAGAATTTTGTCTAAATTTGCAAACGGTTTCCAAAAGAAACGGTTACTGTTAACTAATTCTATACGATTCAGAACGAATGAAAAAGTATTTACCGCTAATGGTTGTCGCTGGTATGATGATGCTGGCTGCAACTGCATGCAAAGAGAAAAAGCAAAGCGAGGATATCATCACCATCAAGTATGTGCCGGAGAAGCCGAAGTCGCCTATCAGGTCTTCGGCAGAGAGCAGACAGACGGAAGTGACGTGGTTGGGCAGGCCCTATGTGGTGTTGATTGAGCGAATGCCTGCCGACTCGCTGCCTATGGTTACAGACGAGAGGGGACAGAAATATGTGGACAACAGCATTCGCCTGACCGTGATGCGTAACGACAGCAGTCTGGTCTGCCGGAAGATGTTCACCAAGGGTAGCTTCAGCTCGTATTTAGATGGCGACTATCGCCAGCAGGGTGTGTTGGACAATATGGTCTTCCATAAGGTGGAGGGTCCGGAACTGAAGTTTGCCGTAGTGGTGAGCCATCCTGACTCTGACGACGAATTCATACCTTTGGAACTGAGCATGAATGGCGAGGGAAACATCAGCATTCGCCGGGGAAATCTTTTGGATGAAGGCGATAGGGGAGAGGAATATCTGGGGCCGGAGGAAGATTAACTGAACAGCTCCAGTTGCGTTGCCCTGTTCTGACGCTCATTGCATGGATGTCCGTAGGCATACTGGTTCAGACGGCGCACGTCGTCAGCAAGGCTTAAAAGCTTCTCGAATCTCTCTTTCCGGTTCTCCGGCATCGTTCCATTGACAATACACTTCTTGTTGTATTTCATCCAATTACGTAGTCGGCGCTCCTTACCAATATTCTTGGAGGGGCGCCGCTTCTTTTCTTCCATAAAGTGGCGTAGTTCCTCGTATTGCAGATCCCAGCGAGCTTCTTGGCTTAACATATCATTTCGGTTGTCAGGTTTCTCCATTCCCTGCTCAAGGTGAGCATATCGTCAAAGACGAGGTTGGCTCCCTTTTGCAGCAAACTCTCCTTGGTTAGTGGCCCGGTGTTCACGGCAATGGTGAAGATGCGTGCCGCCACGCCAGCCTCTACGCCCAATGGCGCATTCTCAATCACCAGGGCCTCGCAGGGGGCCAGGCTACCCATCTTACGCAGCCCCATCAGGTAGGGGTCGGGGTGGGGCTTTCCCTGCTTCACGTCGTAAGCCGTGGTGATATGGTCTTCTTCGAGGTAGTCGCCGAAATCCTTCAGCAGTCGGTCTATGAGTGGGCGTTGTCCACTGCCCGTCACAACACCTATCTGCAGTCCGTCGGCATGTATCTGTGCCATCAGCTCGGGTATGCCGGGCATCACCCGTGTCTCGGGCAGCTGGTGGAACTGGCGCGTCTTTTCGTCGTACATCAGCTGGGCTTCCTGCTCGTCGATGTCGCGCCCCAACTGCGCCTTCACCATCATCCGGATGGTGTCGACACCCCGTGCGCCCTCGGTAGCGTAGGCATCGTGGGCAGTCATCGTGATGCCGAACTTCGCCATAGACCGCTGCCAGGCCACGGCATGGTTGGGCATCGAGTCGTAGAGCACGCCGTCCATATCGAAAAGCACGGCTTTGGGGCGCAATGCTTCAAAGCCGTGCTTCTCTAAATAATGATCAATATGGGTCTTATAGGACATTACTCGTTCTTCAGTCTTTCCTTGATAGCCTTGCTCTCGGCCTCGTAGCCGGGCTTGTCTAAGAGGGCGAACATGTTCTTCTTGTAGGCCTCTACACCGGGCTGGTTGAAGGGGTTCACGCCCAGCACGTTGCCGCTGATGCCGCAGCCAATCTCGAAGAAGTAGATGAGCTGGCCAATGTAGAACTCAGTGAGCTTGGGCACCGAGATGCGAATCTGGGGCACGCCGCCGTCTACGTGGGCCAGGCGTGTGCCCAGCTCGGCCATCTTGTTCACCTCGTCCACGCGCTTGCCAGCCAGGAAGTTCAGTCCGTCCAGGTTCTCCTCGTCCTCGGGGAAGAGCAGCTTCTTCTCGGGCTCTTCAATCGAGATGACGGTCTCGAAGATGGTGCGCTCGCCGTCCTGAATCCACTGGCCCATAGAGTGCAGGTCGGTGGTAAAGTCGACGCTGGCGGGGAAGATGCCCTTCTTGTCCTTGCCCTCGCTCTCACCGTAGAGCTGCTTCCACCACTCTGACACATAGTGCAGCTTGGGCTGGTAGTTCACCATAATCTCAATCTTC
>JAFVEE010000012.1 GCA_017478085.1 Prevotella sp.
ATCTCGGGTATGGGTGAGCTGCACCTCGACATCATCATCGACCGTCTGAAGCGCGAGTTCAAGGTAGAGTGCAACCAGGGCAAGCCCCAGGTGAACTACAAGGAGGCCATCACCAAGGAGGTCGAGATCGACGAGACCTACAAGAAACAGTCGGGTGGTCGCGGTAAGTACGCCAAGATGCTCGTGAAGGTGGGTCCCGTGGACGAGGACTACGACCTGAAGAACAACCCCGGCCTGCAGTTCGTGAACGAGGTGAAGGGTGGTAACATTCCTAAGGAGTTCATCCCCTCGATTCAGAAGGGCTTCGAGGCTGCCATGAAAAATGGTATCCTGGGTGGCTATCCTCTCGATTCGCTGAAGGTGACCGTGGTCGATGGTGGCTATCACCCCGTTGACTCTGACCAGCTCTCGTTCGAGATTGCAGCCCAGATGGCCTATAAGGAGGCTTGCGCCAAGGCAAAGCCCGTGCTTATGGAGCCCATCATGAAGCTCGAGGTGGTGACACCCGAGGAGAACATGGGCGACGTGATTGGCGACCTGAACAAGCGTCGCGGTCAGGTGGAAGGTATGGAAGAGAGCCGCAGCGGCGCCCGCGTCGTGAAGGCTATGGTGCCCCTGTCGGAGCTGTTCGGCTATGTCACCGCCCTGCGTACCATCACCTCTGGTCGTGCCACCAGCTCGATGGAGTATGACCACCATGCTCCCCTGAGCAGCACCATCGCCAAGGCTGTGCTCGAGGAAGTGAAGGGCCGCGCCGATCTGGTGTAAAAAACTAAGAGTGCCGCTGAGCAAATGACTCTTTAGCGGTTCTCGTGAAACAACAATAAGTAACAATTAACAACAAAAGAAACAATGAGTCAGAAAATTCGTATCAAGCTGAATAGCTACGACCACAAATTTGTCGACAAGTCAGCCGAGAAAATCGTGAAGGCCGTGAAGGCTACGGGTGCTATCATTAGCGGTCCCATCCCCCTTCCCACCCACAAGCGCATCTACACCGTGAACCGTTCTACCTTCGTCAACAAGAAGGCTCGTGAGCAGTTCCAGCTGAGCGACTACAAGCGCCTCATCTAGATCTACTCGTCGACAGCCAAGACCGTTGACGCGCTGATGAAGCTCGAGCTCCCCAGCGGTGTTGAGGTTGATATCAAGGTATAGTCCATTTCAAACTATCCAATATGAAAAAGGCAGGCAATCAACAAACGATTGCCTGCCTTTTTTACGGTTTTGGCTTAGTCTACGAACGGGTTCTCAGTGGGATAGTAGTTGCCCTTCGGGAAGTTGTAGTCTATCTCTTCCACAGGGATGCCCATATACTTCAGCACCTCCCACAGGTACTTGCCGGCGTGGTCGAACATCACGGCGGCGTGGTGCGGATAGTGCTTCTCGATGAGCACGTGGCGGTAGAAGCGGCTCATATTCTTGATGCCGAAGATGCCGATAGAGCCGAACGAACGGGTGGCCACGGGCAGGATCTCGCCCTGGGCGATGTAGGCGCGCAACTTGGTGTCGGCGGTCGACTGCAGGCGGTAGACGGTGGCCTTGCCAGGCTTCAGGTCGCCCTCCAGCGTGCCGTTGGTCACCTCTACGGGCAGGGCGCGGGCCATAATGCGCTGGAAGCACATCTGGCAGCTGCACACCTTGCTCGAGGCGGTGTTGCCGCAGTGGAAGCCCATGAAGATCTCGCGGTCGGTGTACTCGTCGCACAGGAACTTCTTGCCCTTGATGCTCTCCTCGTACATGTCGCGAGGCACCGAGTTGTTGATGTCGAGCAGCGTCACGGCATCCTGGGTGATGCAGGTTCCGATAAACTCGCTGAGGGCGCCGTAGATGTCGACCTCGCAGGCCACGGGGATGCCACGGCCGGTCAGTCGGCTGTTCACGTAGCAGGGCACGAAGCCGAACATGGTCTGGAAGGCCGGCCAGCACTTGTTGGCCATGGCCACATACTTGCGCGAGCCCTTGTGAGCCTCGATCCAGTCGGTGAGCGTCAGCTCGTACTGGGCCAGCTTCGGCAGCACGCTGGGAATCTTGTTGCCGGTACCCAGCTCCTGGGCCATGTCCTTCACCACGTCATCGATGCGGGGATCGCCCTGATGCTTCTGGAAGGCTTCGAGCAGATCCAGCTCCGAGTTCTCTTCAATCTCCACGTTCAGATCGTAGAGGGCACGGATGGGCGCGTTGCAGGCAAGGAAGTTGTTGGGACGAGGACCGAACGAGATAATCTTCAGGTTCTGCAGGCCCACGATGGCACGTGCTATGGGCACGAAGTCGTGAATCAGGTCGGCGCACTGACCGGCGTCGCCCACAGGATTCTCGGGAATATAGGCGCGGGTCTTGCGCAGGGCCAGGGCGTGGCTGGCGTTCAGCATGCCGCAGTAGGCATCGCCACGGCCGTCGATCAGGTCGTTCTGCGTTTCCTCGGCGGCGGCGCAGAACATCGTGGGGCCTTGGAACCACTGAGCAATCATGGTCTCAGAGATCTCGGGACCGAAGTTGCCTAAGTAGACGACGAGGGCGTTGCAGCCGGCCTGCTGCACGTCGGCCAGGGCCTGCTGGGCGTGTATCTCGCTCTCGACGATGCAGATGGGGCACTCGTAGATGTCAGCGGCGCCGTACTTATCTACGTATGCTTTTACTAAGGCCTTGCGACGGTTCACGGCCAGCGATTCGGGGAAACAGTCGCGGCTCACGGCGACGATTCCAATCTTCATTTCGGGTACGTTTTTCATAAAGTAAGTTGTTAATAGAAATATTTGTTTTTTCAAATTCCCGACAAAGATACACATTATTTATAAAAAAGTTGTATCTTTGCACGAAAAACTATCGAACAATGTTGTCCTTTCGTTTCCGGCTGAGTGAAAAATGCCAACTATCGGCTATCCGGCAGGTGCTTTTGAGCCTTGTGCTCGTTGCCTGTTGCCTGGGTTGTGTTGGCGAGAAGAAATATAAGTATGTCATTGGTGTGTCGCAATGCTCCGAGGACATCTGGCGCGAGAAGCAGAATGCCGAACTGCGTATGGGTGCCTATCTGAACGGCGATGTCGACCTGCGCTTTGCTGCGGCCTACGACAGCGACGAGCGGCAGGTGCAGCAGATTGACAGTCTGGTGGCCACGGGCATCGACCTGCTCATCGTGGCTCCCAACCAGGTGCAGACCATCTCGCCTGCCATCGACCGTGCCTACGATGCCGGTGTGCCCGTCATCGTCTTCGAGCGCAAGACCAACTCGAAGAAGTACACCGCATTTATAAGTGCCGACAACTACGAGATGGGGCGTGTGATGGGCGAACATGTGGCCTCGCGCCTCAAGGGTAGTGGCCGTGTGCTGGAGGTGATGGGGCTGGAAGGCTCCTCGCCCGCTATCGAGCGCCATAAGGGCTTTGCCGATGCGCTCCAGGCATTCCCCGGCATCACGCTGGTTGCCACGCTTCAGGGCGACTGGACCGAGGAGAGTGCCTATGAGGCAGCGACGCAATGGCTTGATACCAAGGAGGCGGCAGGGCCTGTCGACTTTGTCTTTGCACAGAACGACCGTATGGCTATGGGAGTCAGGAAGGCAGCTGCCGACACTTCAAGCCCCGCACTCAGCTCCACGCTTTATTGCGGCATCGACGGCCTGCCGGGCGAGGGCGGGGGCATCCAGCTGGTGCGCGACTCGGTGCTCGATGCCACTTATATCTACCCGACCCATGGCGACCGGCTGCTCGACCTGGCCATAGAAATTCTCGATGGCAAGCCCTACGAGAAGGAGACGCGGCTGATGTCGGCACTCGTGACCAGCGATAATGCCCGCGTGTTGCTGATGCAGTCGGACGAGACCATACGCCAGACCGTCTACCTCGACAAACTGCACAAACGGGCCGACAACTACTTGCAGCAACTCAGCACCCAGCGCATCATCAGCCTCCTGGCCTGTAGCCTGATCATCCTGCTATTGCTGGTCATCGTGCTGCTCTACCTCTATCATCAGGGCAAGATCACCCTTCGTCGGGAGCGTGTGGTCAACAACCTGTGGAACATAGAGCCCAGCGAAGCCACTAACATAGCCCCCACTTCATTGGCCGAAGATGTTGTTGCCGATCATACGACAGATTCTAATGTGTCCCCTTCAGGCGGCGAAGAGGCGACTTTCGGCCTTTTCATCACCCGTTTCAAGGAGGTCGTCGAGGCCCGCTTGCAGGACAGTGAGCTTAGTGTGGAGGACCTGGCTGCCGATATGCACCTCAGCCGTGTGCAGCTCTACCGCAAGGTGAAGTCTATCACTGGCTCCTCGCCTGTAGAGCTGCTGCGCAACGCCCGTCTGAACCGTGGCTACCAGATGCTGCTCACCTCCGACAAGACCGTCTCTGAAGTGGCCTACGCCGTCGGCTTCACCGCTCCCAGCTACTTCACCAAGTGCTTCAAGGAGGAGTTTGGCCAAAGCCCCACCGACATCAGGAATTAGCACGTCTTTGTCATACGGCGTTGGCGAGGCTCCGGTCAATAACAAGCTGAATTTCAGTTTGTCAGAACGGGCGTCCGTATCAATGCTTCGTGGCACATCGGCAATGCTGTTGAAAGTCAGTAGGTTAGAAGAAATGGAAAAGTTGTGAAACCGTGAAACATTGAAAGTTGTCTAAAACTTTTTGTAAGTCGTTGTAATTCAGTGGTTTGACATTTTTTAACCATAAAAAAGTTTTCCAAAACGCACAACTTTCAAAATATTTGTATTACCTTTGCAAAAGTTTTTCGAATAACAAACTAAAAGCTTAATAGAACCGCATTATGATACAGACAGTAGTGAAGCGCGACGGGCGTATCGTGGGCTTCAACGAACAGAAAATCATGGCCGCCATTCGCAAGGCTATGATGACCACCGACAAGGGTGAGGACGAAACATTGTTGCACCAGATAACCGACCACATAGCCCAGCGTGGCAAGGACCAGATGACCGTGGAAGCTATTCAAGACCTGGTGGAGGTAGAGCTGATGAAGAGTAAGCGCAAGGACGTGGCGCAAAAGTACATTGCCTACCGCAACCAGCGCTCTATAGCCCGCAAGGCCAAGACGAGGGACATCTTCCTGGACATTGTCAACGTGAAGAGCAACGACATCACCCGCGAGAATGCCAATATGAATGCCGACACCCCGGCTGGCATGATGATGAAGTTTGCATCGGAGTCGACCAAGCCCTTCGTCGACGACTACCTGCTGTCGCCCGAGGTGCGCGAGGCCGTGAAGCAGAACCTGCTGCACATTCACGACAAGGACTACTACCCCACGAAGAGCTTCACCTGCGTGCAGCACCCGCTGGACAACATTCTGAACTGCGGTTTTATTGCCGGCCACGGTGCCTCGCGCCCTGCCAAGCGTATCGAGACGGCCTCGGTGCTGGCCTGCATCTCGCTTGAGTGCGCCCAGAACGAAATGCATGGCGGTCAGGCCATCCCGGCCTTCGACTTCTATCTGGCCCCCTTCGTCCGCCTGTCTTATATTGAGGAACTGAAGAACCTGGAGGAACTGAACGGCGAGGACTACAGCAGTCTGTATGACGAGCCGTTGATGGACTACCTGAAGCAGCCGCTCGACGGGCTGACGGGCACCGACCGCGTGCGACAGCACGCTATCAACAAGACCGTGGGCCGCGTTCATCAGGCTATGGAGGCTTTCATTCATAATATGAACACCATACACTCGCGCGGCGGCAATCAGGTAGTATTTTCTTCTATTAACTACGGCACCGACACCAGCGCTGAGGGCCGCTGCGTGATGCGCGAGATACTGCTCTCTACCTACGAGGGCGTGGGCGGCGGCGAGACGGCCATCTTCCCCATTCAGATCTGGAAGAAGAAGCGTGGCGTGAACTACCTGCCCGAGGACCGCAACTTCGACCTTTACCAGTTGGCCTGCAAGGTGACGGCCCGCCGGTTCTTCCCCAACTTCCTGAACCTGGACGCCACGTTCAACCAGACCGACGAGTGGCGGGCCGACGACCCCAAGCGCTACCTGCACGAGGTGGCCACGATGGGCTGCCGTACCCGCGTGTTCGAGAACCGCTTTGGGCCGAAGACCTCCATTGGTCGTGGCAATATCTCGTTCACCACTATTAATATTGTGAAGCTGGCCATCGAGTGTATGAAGATCGAGGACAAGGATCAGCGCATTGGCCAGTTCTTTGCCAAGC
>JAFVEE010000108.1 GCA_017478085.1 Prevotella sp.
CCGGCCATATCCTTCAGGCAGATCTCCTCGGCACCGGCGGCAATCACCTCGTCGGCAATGGCGCTATAGTACTCCACCGTGTGCACGGGGCTGGTGGTGATGCAGAGCGTGGCCTGCGGAATCATGCCGGCAGCCTTGGCCCAGCGGATGGAAGGGATGATATTGCGTGTGTCGTTCAGACCGCAGAAGATGCGGGGAATGTCGACGCCCTGGGCGTGCTTCACCTTATACATCAGCTCGCGCACATCGTCGGGCACGGGGTACATACGCAGGGCATTGAGGCCACGGTCGAGCATGTGGGTCTGGATGCCCACCTGGTTGAAGGGCTTGCAGAAGGCACGCACAGCCAGGTTGGGGTTCTCGCCTGCCATGAGGTTCACCTGCTCGAAGGCACCACCGTTGGTCTCTACACGGGCAAAGCAGCCCATATCGATAATGGCGGGGGCAATGCGCTCTAACTGATCCTTGCGAGGCTGGAACTTACCGCTCGACTGCCACATGTCGCGATAGACGAGACTGAACTTGATCTTTTTCTTTCCCATAGATATTATTTTTTGGTTACAATGTTGATAATTGCTGCAAAGATAATCATTTTTTCTTCACAAAGAAATAATTATGAGCTTTTTTTTCGTTTAACTACTTGATTTTGCGCTATTTTACCACCACTTTGCGCCCATCGACAATGCGGAGCGAAGTGCCACGGGGGGCCGATGCGCCGTTTGCTATCTTGCGGCCTTGCAGGTCGTAGACACTGCGGGGGGCAGCGGCGCCGGCAGGAACCCCAGCCTCGTGAATGCCGGTGGAGGCCTCGTCCATGGCTTTCTTCACGCCCTCGGCATCGAGCACATAGTTGAAGACTTGCAGATTGTCGATGTAGCCCGTGAAGTAGGGATCGGACGTGAACTGGCTGCGCCCCAGGAAGTTCATGACGGGATGAACATCGGCAGGACTGATGGTCAGGGCCGACGAGGCCACCTCCTCGCCATCCACGTAGATGGTGGTCTTCTGGCTTCCAAAGGTCACGGCCACGTGTTTCCACAGACCATTCAGCAACCGCGTGGGACAGTTCACCTGCTGCTCCTGCCCACCGTTCTTCACGGCAAGACGCATGCCCGTGCCGCAATCGGGGGTCAGGAAGATGTACTGGTCGGTGCCATTGCCAAAGTCGAAGATGCGCTGCCACGTGTTGCTGCTACCCGAACGAACCCAGTAGACCCACATAGCCACGGTCAGCTCGGGGCTGGAGGCCAGTTCGTAAGGCAGCTGCACATAGTTGGAACCCACAAAGCTGAGCGCCTTCTGGCCCGACTTGTGCTGAGTGGTGACGTAGTTGGTACGGCCAAAGGCGGCAGCATCCATCATATTGGGAGTGGCATCCTGCAGGTTGTCCTCGAAGTCGTAGCAGGCTATGAGCGAAGGCTCGGCGGCCAACTGCCCCTCGGCGGTCTCGGAGGGGTCCGACTGGTTGTCGCTACGGTCGATGGCCTTGACCTTGTAGAGGTACTCATGGCCCTGGCGGCAGGTGTTGTCGACAAACCACGATGCCTTCACCTTGCGGGCAATGGTGTTCCACTGGCCCGTGGCCTTATCGGCCCGCAGCACCATATAGCCGTCAAGGTCGTCCTCGGCATTGGCCGTCCAGGACAGATAGACCGAGGCAGGGCGGGCCGTGGCGGTGAGGCCTACGGGCTGGGCAGGAGCCGTGGTCTCGCACTCGGCATCAATGGGAATGATGCGCCACAGCTGGCGATCGGCCTGCATTCCGCTCAGCAGCGTGTTCTGAACGAGCTTCACGCCGGCCGTCTGGCTACGGCTGGCTGCCGTAAGGTAGAGGGCCGACTCGCGGTTGCGGATATAGTAGCAGCCATTGCCGGCATAGACCAGATACCACTGCTCGTTGATGTCGCCACCGGCGTTGTAGGCTATCAAGGCTGCACCCGACGAAACGGAATGGTTGAGCACGTTGATGCGCCGCCCATCGCCAGCCGATGCAATATCGAAGAAGCTGAAGTCTCCGCCCACGCGATTCGACACGGGCGTCACCTTCCATTGCTGCGAGGTCTTGTTGGAGTAGAACTCCAGCTGTATGCCGGTCTGCCCGCTGGTGGTACCACCCTGGGCCACCAACTGACGGTTGTACTTGTTCATAATGAGATAGGTGCCATTGATGGGAGCCGGAGCCACATCCTCGCCCCAGGTGACGTCGATGACACATTCGGCATTCGTCTGTCCTTTCTGATAGCCCGTTCCGCCCGGCAACTCCACACGCAGTTCGTGGAAGGGGCCGCAGCCATCGTAATAAACGACATCGTCGAGCGAAACAAACTGGTAGGTGGTGGTATAGGCCTGACGCTCAGAACCACCGACAAAGGCCTTGACCTGTCCCGTCTGGTCATTGCGATAGACGGTTGCTGCCGTCCAGTTGTTGCGGTGCTCGCCATAGGCCAGGCGCGAGCCCTCGCGGCTTATCTGGCAGAACTCGCCACGGGCGCGGCTGTCGAAGCCCCACCAGATGCCCTTGGTCATGCCATACTCCAGGCCGATGAACGCCTCGGCCACATTGTGCATCTCGTCGTTCATGCCCACCTTGCCGTCCTTGGCGAGCTGTTCGTGGAAGCCTGCGTAGTTATTGAATGAGCCTGCCAGCTGGTGGGTGTTGCCCCAGTCTACATAGTCCTTGCAGGTGTTGTACCACGGCATGGCCTGGTCGTCGTTGAGGGTATTGGGACCGGTGATGACCAGATCCTTGAAACGGGGATAGTCCTCGCGCAGCTTCTTGCCAATGTCGCGAATATCGGCGGCGGTGCCCTGAATCAGTTCGTTCTCATTGCCCTTGAAGTCAGGCTCGTTCATAATCGACACGCCCACCACGGGGTGCCTGGAGTTGCGCTGCATCCAGGAGACGTGGGCATCGAGCATGGCGGCCCAGTGGGCCACGTTGGCCCTGCCTCCCGAGGTGTAGTAGGAGCCTATGTTCGACCCCGCCGTGGGACTGGCGGTAGAGGAAAAGCCATTGTCGCAGTTGAGCACGATGGCCAGCGTGTCGCTGACGTACTTATTGAACAACTGGTTGCGCTCGTTCATGCCCTGCCACTGCTCCTTGACGAGGGCGGTATCGCCCGTGAGCGGCGCGCCGACACGGTAGGACGAGCGCCCCAGCGTGACGTTCTTCTTGCCCATGTGGTTCACGCCACGGGCCAGGTTCTGCTCGTTGATCCACGCCAGGTCGAGTCCCCAGTCGGGGGCGTACTTCTTACCTTGGGCCGTCACACTGAAGGGGAGGGTCACGTCGGCCTTGTCGCTGGCCTGCAAATAGAGGCTGGGCGACCAGCGTTCGTCCTGGGCCGAAGCATGCATGCCAATTGCCAGGAGAAGACATACTGTTTGCGCCTTGAATCTATAGTTCTTTCTCATAGAAAACATAGTACTTTAGTTTTGATGGATTCTTAATGTTGACTTGGGCAGGCCACTGGCCTCGACCGTAAGCATGATACGTCCGCTCTTCTGCCCGGCACGCACCACGGCAAGGGCGCGGCCCTTCCAGGTCTTGTGGGTAGCATCGAAATAGGGATCTTCGTCCTTGATGTCGGCATTGCCCAAGGCTAAGAGCTCTGCCGCACCCGAGAGGCGGAGCGACAGCTGGGTGCTGGCATTGGGACACAGGCGGCCCTGGGCGTCGACCACCTCGATGGTGACGAACAGCAGGTCCTGACCGTCGGCCATGAGCCGCTGTTTGTCGGCCGTCAGCCGCAAGGATGCCGGCTGGCCTGCCGTCTGCAGCTTGGTATCCATGCCACCTGCCTCGGCCCTGAGCGTGCCTTCGGCGTAGGGCAATGTGAACAGGGCCTTCATCTCCTTGGTGGGCTGTTCGCCTACCAGCTGATCGTTCAGATAGAGCTTGACAGCGGGCTTCGCAGTGTAGACCTCGACCTCGATGGGCTTTCCTTCCCATCCGGGCCAGGTCCAGCTCTCCCAGGTAGGCCAGGTGCCCCACATGGTCTGCTTCACCTTGCCCTGATAGCCATCAGGCTCGCGCACGGCCATATAGAGCTGGCCGCCATCGCCGTTGTAGAGCAGGGAGCGATAATGGCTGATGGGCTTGCGCCATCCCGTCAGGTCGACGTCGCCGCAATAGGCAGCGTGCCAGGGATAGAGCGGGCGCTCCCAGTGCTCGCCAGGGGCATCGCCCTCGTAGTACCAGCGGCCAATGCCCGACTCGCCAATATAGTCGAGGCCCGTCCACACGAAGTCGCCCACGACGTAGGGCAGCCGCTGCATGCGCTCGTAGTTCTTCCAGGCATCGCGGGGATAGCTCTCGGTCTGCATCATGACGCGGTCGGGCTGACGCTCGTGGTCGCTCTCGGCCTTGTGCATCATATAGTTGTAGCCCACAATGTCGTGCTCGGCTGCCAGCGGGTCGTAGATGTCCCAGTCGCTGTCCCATGCGGCCAGGGCCGAGGTGATGGGGCGCGTGGCATCGAGCTGGCGTATGTGGCTGGCCATCAGGTGGGCTGTCTTCACGATCTCAATCTTTTTACGCTCGATGACCTCATTGCCAATGGACCAACAGAAGATGCTGGGATGGTTGCGGTCGCGAAGCACCATGGCATCGAGGTCGCGCTGCCACCACTGGTCTATCAGCTCGTGGTAGTCGTGGGCGTTCTTCTGCTCGCGCCAACCGTCGAAAGCCTCGTCGATAACAAGCAGGCCCAGCTCGTCGCAGGCCCGGAGAAAAGCTTCCGAGGGCGGGTTGTGGCTGGTGCGCACGGCGTTGAAGCCGGCCTCCTTCATCAGCCGGGCCTTGCGATACTCGGCGGCATCGAAGGCGGCAGCACCCATGATGCCATTGTCGTGGTGCAGGCAGGCGCCGTTCAGCTTCAGCGGCTTGCCATTCAGCAGCAAGCCCTTGCTGGCGGAATAGTCGATGGTGCGAATGCCGTAGGTCACGGTGATGCGGTCGTCGCCCTCGGCCAGTTCGGTCTGGTAGAGGTAGGGATCGTCGGGCGACCAGAGGTGGGGATTCTCCACCTTCAGGGTGCGGGTGACGGGCGTGCGCTGGCCTTGCGGATGAACCACCTCGGCCTTCAGCTGCACGGTGTGAACGTCGGGGGTGAGCACCTGCACGCTCCATTCATCGATATAGGTAGTGGGTGTGGTGAAGAGCCACACGTTGCGGTAGATGCCTGAGCCGCTATACCAGCGGCAGTTCTTCTGATGGGAATTGTCGACGCTCACCACAATCTCGTTCTTTCCTATAATATAATAAGGTGTGGCATCGACCCAGAACGAGGAATAGCCGTAGGGCCAGCCTCCGGCACGATGGCCATTGACGTAGACCACGGAGTTCATATAGACGCCCTCGAAGTAGAGGCGCACTTTCTTGTCGCGATACTCCGGGCCCAGGGTCAGCGTCTTTCTGTACCAGCCCTTGCCCGTAGGCAGGTAGCCGCCATCGTTGCCGGCAGGGGCGTTGCGGTCGAAGCGCTCGTGAATGCTCCAGTCGTGGGGCAGGCTGAGCGTGCGGGCTTGGGCAAAGTCGCTGTCGTTCTGGCAGAACTGCCAGTCGTGGTTCAGCAGTTGCCGGCGCTCTGGTGTCTTGGCAAAGACGCCCTGTGAAAGAAGAATTGAAAAAAGCAGTAGCAGCAGTCGTGTCATCTGGTGTATCAGGGGTTGGTTAGCAAAAGCGGCTGCGCCTTGAATAGCAAGACACAGCCGCTGGCAATTAAGTGAAATTCAAAAAAGAGGCTTTTAATCTTCGTCCTTCATCTCTTCCTCATGCTGCTTGATGAGTGCCTGCTGGATGTCGTTAGGCACAAGCTCATAGCTGCTGAACTTGGTAGAGAACGAAGCACGGCCACCCGTGATAGAGCTGAGGGCAATCGAGTAGGACGAGAGTTCCTTGAGAGGAATCTTGGCGACGAGCTTCTGGTAGCCAGCCTCGCTGTCCATACCCATGATGATGGCGCGGCGGCCCTGCAGGTCGCTCATCACGTCGCCCATATAGTCGGCGGGCACCAGCACCTCGAGGTCGTAGATAGGCTCGAGCACCTTAGGACCGGCCTCGCGGAAGGCGGCGCTGAAGGCATTACGGGCTGCCAGCATGAACGAAAGCTCGTTCGAGTCGACGGGGTGCATCTTACCGTCGTAGACGATGACGCGCACATCGCGGGCATACGAGCCGGTGAGCGGGCCCTGCTCCATGCGCTGCATGATACCCTTCAGGATGGCGGGCATGAAGCGCAGGTCGATAGCACCGCCGAC
>JAFVEE010000013.1 GCA_017478085.1 Prevotella sp.
CAAGGTAATCATAATTCTCAATCCTCAACTCCCAATTCTCAATTAATCAAGTGCGAGCCCATCGAGGAGCTCACCATCAACGTGCCCGAGCAGTTCGCCTCGAAGATGATCGACAAGGTGACCCGCCGCAAGGGCGAGATGACCTCAATGGAAAGCCAGGGTGAGCGCACCAACATAGAGTTCGAGATACCCTCGCGCGGCATCATTGGCCTGCGCACCAACGTGCTCACCGCCAGCCAGGGCGAGGCCATTATGGCCCACCGCTTCAAGGAGTACCAGCCCTACAAGGGCGAGATAGAGCGCCGCGTCAACGGCTCGATGATTGCCCTGGAGACCGGCACGGCATACGCCTACGCCATCGACAAGTTGCAGGATCGTGGCAAGTTCTTCATCGATCCCGGCGAAGACGTCTACCTGGGCCAGGTGGTAGGCGAGCATGTGCACGACAACGACCTCGTGATCAACGTCTGCAAGGCCAAGCAGCTCACCAACGTGCGTGCCTCAGGCACCGACGAGAAGGCCCGCATCATTCCCAAGACCGTGATGAGCTTAGAGGAGTGCTTAGAGTATATCAAGGAGGACGAGCTGGTAGAAGTAACCCCCAAGTCGATGCGTATGCGCAAGGCCATACTCGACCACGACCAGCGCAAGAAGGCCAGCAGGTCATAGAGACAAAGTATTAGAAATGCAGAAACGGATTCCCGCAACTTGTTTGTGTGAGGGAATCCGTTTCTGCGTTTTAGTTAATCTGATAGTTGAGCGCCTCCGTTCGGTCAATATAGTCGATGAGCGAGTGACGCACGTCGACCATATTCTTCTGCGAGCGCAACAGCACGTGGTGACGGCCCGTAGAGTCGCGCAACTGGAAGAACAGCTTGGTCTTTCCCGGATGCTCGCTGATGATCTCCTGCAGCTCGGCCACCACCTGGTCGTTGAGCAGGTCGGTGGTCAGTGAGATGGTGATGCGGTCGATGGCTTTCTCCTTCACCGACTGCAACAGTTCAACGCTGGTGATCTTCAGTTCCTTCTGATTGCTATTGTGGAAGCGTGACGCCATCTTTCCTTTCACAAAGACGGCAGCGCCCTCGATGAACTGCCCGTTCAGGTTCTTCCAGTCCTCGCCGAAGAGCACCAGTTCGCCCGAACCGTTGAAGTCTTCGAGCGTGACAATGCCCCAAGGGTTGTTGTTCTTGCCGAAACGCGACTGCACGCCCGTGACAATGCCGCCCAGCGTGACCTCCTCTCGGTCATAAAGAGCGGCGCAGCGGTCGGCCAGCTCGTCGCAACGGGCGTTGCACAGGTTGTCGAGCACGATCTTATACTCGTCGAGCGGATGGGCCGAGAGGTAGATGCCCACCAGGTCGCGCTCCTTGTTCAGCCGCTCGATGTCGCTCCATCGCTCGTCCGTCTTCGGAATGGGTGGCGTGGCAATCTCAATGCTGTCGAAGCCGCCGAAAAGCGAGTTCTGCGCCTGTTGCTTGGCCGAGGCGTAGTTCTGTCCGTAGCGCACCAGCGTGTCGAGGAACACCTCGCCCTTCGTGTTCTCGGCAAAGAACACCTCGCGGCGAATGCCGAACGAGTCGAAGCCGCCGCTCAGTGCCAGCGATTCGAAAGCCTTGCGGTTGACGCTCTGGCTGACGCGCTCGGCAAAGTTGAAGATGCTGGTGTAGGGCCCGTTCTCGTCGCGTTCGCGAATGATGGCCTCGGCCACCGAGTCGCCCATACCCTTGATGGCAGCCAGTCCGAAGCGTATCTCGCCTTTATGGTTCACACCGAACTTCAGGTACGACTCGTTCACGTCGGGGCCCAGCGTGGCAATGCCCATCTGCTTGCATTCGTCCATCAGCTTGGTGATTTCCGTAATCTGGTCGCGGCGGCGCGTCATAATGGCGGCCATGAACTCGGCGGGGTAGTTGGCCTTCAGGTAGGCCGTCTGGTAGGCCACCCACGAGTAGCAGGCGGCGTGCGATTTGTTGAAGGCATACGAGGCGAACTTCTCCCAGTCGGCCCAAATTTTCTCCAGAACCTTCGGGTCGTGGCCGTTCTTCTTGCCGCCGTCGATGAACTTGGGCTTCATCGCATCGACGATGTCCTTTTTCTTTTTACCCATGGCCTTACGCAGGGCGTCGCTCTCACCACGGGTGAAGTCGGCCAGCTGTCGTGAGAGCAGCATCACCTGCTCCTGATAGACGGTGATGCCGTAGGTGTCCTTCAGGTACTTCTCCATACACGGAATGTCGTACTTGATTTCCTCACGACCGTTCTTGCGGGCAATAAAGCTCGGTATGTAGTCCATAGGTCCCGGACGGTACAGGGCGTTCATAGCGATGAGGTCCTCAAACACCGTGGGATGCAGCTCGCGCAAGTACTTCTGCATGCCCGAAGACTCGAACTGGAAGGTGCCGATGGTGCGGCCCTGCTGGTACAGCTCGTAGGTCTTAGGGTCGTCGATGGGTATGGTGTCCAGGTCTACGTCGATACCGCGTGTCAGCTTAATGTTGGCGCAGGCCTCCTTCAGCTCCGAGAGCGTCTTCAGGCCCAGGAAGTCCATCTTGATCAATCCCGTCGACTCAATCACGTGACCGTCGTACTGCGTGCAGTTGGTCTTCGTGTCCTTGAAGTCGGGGTCATCGGCGGTGCTTACGGGCACCCAGTCGCTGATGGGGTCGCGACAGATGATGAAGCCGCAGGCGTGGATGCCAGTGCCGCGCACGGTGCCCTCCCGCATCTTGGCATACTTGATGGTGTTGGCCAGCACAGGATCGGCACTGGCCTCAGCGTCGCGCAG
>JAFVEE010000109.1 GCA_017478085.1 Prevotella sp.
GTCGCCGAAGTACTGCTCGAACTTGTCGGCACGGTTGAGGTCGTAGTAGGCGCGGAGCATACTCAGCAGCAGGCTCTTGCCGAAGCGGCGGGGCCTGACGAAGAAGAGGTAGCTGCTGGCGAACTCCAGCTTAGGTATGTACATTGTCTTGTCTACATAGTAGTAGCTCTGGCGGCGCATGCGCTCAAAGTCGGCGATGCCGAGCGGCAGTTGGCGGGGTATGTCGTTAGTTGTCATGGGCTGGTTTGCTTTTTACGATAAAAGTGCTGAGAGTATCAACAGTAATCCATCATCATATTCCGTTATTTTGTTGTCTGATCGAGGAACTGCTCTGCCTGGTCCAGGGTGTCGAGTTTGCCCACGTCGAGCAGTTGCAGGCCGGGGGCCTCATAGCCGCAGATGCAGTGGCGGGCACACACACTGAGGTAGAAGTCCATGATGGGGAAGCGGTCGGGGAAGCCGTCCATCAGCGGAAACAGCGAGGGCGACAGCACGTGGATGCCCGAGAACGCCAGTGGGCGGCCCAGCCGTCCCTTGGTCTGGCCTGTCTCAACGTTCTGCCAGCCTACGAGCCTCATCTGCTCGTCGAACTGCAAGTAGCGCTTGGTCTTGCGCTCGCTCACCACAAGCAGCGGCTCACGGGCGTCGAGCCGGGTCAGGTCGAGGTTGCTCAGAATGTCCACATTATGTATGAGTACGGGCTCGGCGGGGTCGAAGAGCGGGCGTGCCTTCTTGATGCCCCCACCCGTCTCAAGCAGTATAGCCGTCTCGTCGCTGATGCGAATGTCGAGACCAAAGTTCTGGTTGGCCTGCAGATAGTCTATGATCTGCTGGGCAAAGTGGTGCACATTGACCACAATGCGCCCGTAGCCAGCGGCCTTCAGCTTCATAACCACGTGCCACAGCAGGGGCTGTCCCGCCACGGGCACCAGGGCCTTGGGCATCGTGTCGGTGAGCGGCTTCAGGCGCGTGCCCAGCCCGGCTGCAAAGATCATTGCCTGCTTCATAATGTGCTTCTTTCGTTTCTATTTCGCCGCGAAATTACAAAAAAAAAGCCACACCACCAAGAGGAATGGCTTTTTTTATCGTTTCACGTAGCTTGGAGCACCTGGTCGATGCCCTGCTCGCGGTGGCAGATGCGCACCTCGATGCCAAACTTCTGGTGTATGTGCTCGGCCAGATGCTGGGCTGAGTAGACGGAGCGGTGCTGGCCGCCGGTGCAGCCGAAGGAGAACATCAGGCTGGTGAAGCCTCGCTGCATGTAGCGGCGCACATGGGCATCGGCCAGACGGTAGACCGAGTCGAGGAAGGTGAGTATCTCGCCATCGTCTTCCAGAAAGCGTATGACGGGCTCGTCAAGCCCCGTGAGCTGCTTGTAGGGCTCGTAGCGGCCGGGGTTGTGGGTCGAGCGGCAGTCGAACACGTAGCCGCCGCCATTGCCACTCTCGTCCTGGGGTATGCCCTTGCGGTAGCTGAAGCTGTAGACCCTGACCACGAGGGGGCCCTTGCCGTCGTACTTCGAGAAGGTGGCGGGGCCGTCCTTGGGATGGGCCTTGTAGGGGTTGTTGTCGGTGGTCTTGTAGCCGTCGGCACGGTTTTGGGCCGGTACCTCTATGCGCTGGAAGCGGGGCAGCTCGGCCAAGCGGCGCAGCAAGTCTATAAGGTAAGGGTAAGGGAAGGTGAAGGCGGCCAGCAGCTCGCGCAGGTTGTGCATGGCGGGGGGGATGCTCTCGATGAAATGCTGCTTGCGCTCGAAGTAGCCACGGAAGCCGTAGGCCCCCAGCACCTGCAGCAGCCGGAACAAGACGAAGAGGCTAAGCCGGGCCACGAAGTGGTGGGGCGTGGGAACCTCGGTGTACTGCTTCAGCGAGTTGTAGTACTCGAACACCAGTTCGCGCCGCAGCTTATGGGGGTAGCGGGCACTGGCCTGCCAGAGAAACGAGGCCAGGTCGTAATAGTAGGGCCCACGGCGGCCGCCCTGGAAGTCGATGAAGTGGGGCTGCCCGTCGACCAGCATGACGTTGCGGGCCTGGAAGTCACGGTACAGGAAGGCTTCGCAGGGCTCGGCAGTGAGGTCCTTGGCCAGCAGACGGAAGTCGGCCTCGAGCTTCAGCTCGTGAAAATCGAGCTCGGTGGCCTTCAGGAAGCAATACTTGAAATAGTTCAGGTCGAAAAGCACCGAGTCGGCATCGAACTGGGGCTGGGGATAGCAATAGGAGAAATCGAGCCCCCTGGCCCCACGCATCTGTATGTTGGGCAGCTCGCGAATGGTGCGACGGAGCAGCTCCTGCTCCCTGAGGGTGTAGCGACCGCCAGCCTCGCGGCCACCGCTGATGGCATCGAAGAGCGACGTGGAGCCCAGGTCGGACTGCAGGTAGCGCATTTCGTCGGCACTCACGGCCAGCACCTGGGGCACGGGGAGACCCTGGCTGGCAAAGTGGCGGGCCAGGTAGATGAAGGCGTGGTTCTCGTCGATGCTGGTGCCCACCACGCCTATCACGCTGTGCCCCTGCCCGTCGCTCAGGCGGTAGTAGGCACGGTTGCTGCCAGCACCGGGCAGTTTGTCGGTCTGGTACGGCTGGTGGCCGCTCCACTGACCATAAAGTTCTAATAATTGTTGCATAACGGATGGCAAAGTTACGAATAAAATGCGAGATTATGCGGCTTTTTGGGAAGATTAACGCACACGACAGCAAAAAATGGCACGCCATTTGCTATCAGCATATCGAGTAATCACATATATAATAAGGAAGGAAGAAACGATACATGACAAGTCAGTTTTCACCCAAGGTGTCTGAGATTCTGGCCTACAGCCGCGAGGAGGCTGCCAGGCTGGCCAGTTCGTCGGTAGGCCCCGAACACCTGCTGCTGGGCATGCTCCGCGTAAAGGAGGGGCCCGTGCAAGATGTGTTCCGCCGCCTGCGGCTGAACCTGCAATCTGTGAAGACCGAGCTGGAGCGCAAAGTGCGACAGGACGAGCTGGGCATGCCCATCAACACCACCGAGCTGGTGCTGAACGAGCGGGCGTCGAACATTCTGAAGCTGGCCGTTCTGGAGGCCCGCACCCAGCGCATGACCAAGGTTGACGAGCAGCACCTGCTACTGGCCATCCTGCACGACCAGACACCCAACGGAGCCAAACAAATACTGGAATTTAACAAGATGAACTACGAAGACGTACTGAGCCTGATGCGCGCACAGCAGTCGGGCGCCGAGCCTCGTAGCGGCATAGGACTGCCCGACGAGGACGAGGAAGATGAAGAATATGAGACCGCTGGCGGCAAGCAGCGGCAGTCGCAAAACGGCGGTACCGCCACCGCCCAGCAGCAGAAGAAGGAGTCGGCCACGCCCGTGCTCGACAACTTCTCGACCGACCTCACGGCAGCAGCCCTCGAGGGCAAGCTGGATCCCGTGGTGGGCCGAGAGAAGGAGATGCAGCGCGTCATTGAGATCCTGGGCCGACGGAAGAAGAACAACCCCATACTCATAGGTGAGCCCGGCGTGGGCAAGAGCGCCATCGTTGAGGGGCTGGCACAGCTCATCGCCCAGCACAAGACGTCGCCCATGCTCTTCAACAAGCGCCTGGTGTCGCTCGATATGACTGCCATTGTGGCAGGAACAAAGTATCGCGGGCAGTTCGAGGAGCGCATACGCGCCCTGCTCACCGAGATTGAGAAAGACCCCAACATCATTGTCTTCATCGACGAGATTCACACGCTCATCGGCGCAGGCTCGGCAGCTGGAACCATGGATGCCGCCAACATTATGAAGCCCGCCCTGGCACGGGGTGTCATTCAGTGCATCGGTGCCACCACGCTCGACGAGTATCGCAACTCCATCGAGAAGGACGGAGCCCTGGAGCGCCGCTTCCAGAAAGTGCTCGTAGAGCCTACCACGCAGGAAGAGACGCTGCAGATTCTGCACAACATCAAGGATCGCTACGAGCATCACCACCACGTGAACTACACCGACGATGCCATACTGGCGTGTGTCAAACTGACAGAACGCTACATTACCGAGCGTGCCTTCCCCGACAAAGCCATCGATGCCATGGACGAAGCTGGTTCGCGCGTACATCTTTCAAATGCACAGATTCCACCTGAAATCGTAGAGAAAGAGAAACAGCTGGCCCGCATTCTGGAGAAGAAGAAGCTGGCCGTGCAGAACCAGAACTTCGAACTGGCTGCTAGCTACCGCGACCGCCAGACGGAGCTGGAGGCCGACCTGGCCATGCTGCAGAACGACTGGACCAATGGCAACACCGACGACCGCCAGAACGTGGACGAAGGGGTGATAGCCGACGTGGTGTCGATGATGACGGGCGTGCCCGTGCAGCGCATGGCCGAACAGGAGGGCATACGGCTGAAAGGCATGGCCCAGGAACTGAAGGGGGCCGTCATTGCCCAGGATGCCGCCATCGACAAGATGGTGCGCGCCATACAGCGCAACCGCGTGGGTCTGAAGGATCCCAACCACCCCATCGGCGTGTTTATGTTCCTCGGCCCCACGGGCGTGGGCAAGACCTATCTGGCCAAGAAGCTGGCCGAGTTTATGTTCGGCTCGAGCGACTCGCTCATTCGCATCGACATGAGCGAATATACCGAATCGTTCAACGTCTCTCGCCTGATTGGTGCGCCTCCGGGCTATGTGGGCTATGAGGAGGGCGGCCAGCTCACCGAGCGCGTGCGCCGTCATCCCTACAGCATTGTACTGCTCGACGAGATTGAGAAAGCTCACGGCAACGTGTTCAACCTGCTGCTGCAAGTGCTCGACGAGGGCCGCCTAACCGATGGCAATGGCCGCTTCGTAGACTTCCGCAACACGGTGATCATCATGACCTCGAACGCCGGTACCCGCCAGCTGAAGGACTTCGGCCGTGGTGTAGGCTTCAATGCCCAGAGCGTAGGACTGAGCATGAACGACAAGGACAAGGAGCACGCCCGGAGCATTGTGCAGAAGGCCCTGTCGAAGCAGTTCTCGCCAGAGTTCCTGAACCGTCTCGACGAAATCATCACCTTCGACCAGCTGGACCTGCAGGCCATTCAGCAGATTATCGACATAGAGCTGCGAGGACTCTGGAAGCGCATCGACGAGATGGGCTACCGCGTGCAACTGACCGACGAGGCCAAGCAGTTTGTGGCCGAGAAGGGCTACGACGTGCAGTTTGGTGCCCGCCCGCTGAAGCGAGCCATCCAGAACTACATCGAGGATGGCGTGGCCGAGCTTATCGTGAACAGCGAGCTGCCACTGGGTGCCCTCATCCGTATCAGCAAGGAGGACGACAAGCAAGAACTTACACTTACCGTCGAATCTGACACGTAATTATTTATTATTTCTTTTACATTTATGAACATTCCCTTAGTTTTCTGGCTTGTGCCCATCGCATCGGTGGTGGCATTGAGCATGGCGTGGTTCTTCTTCCGGCAGATGATGAAGGAAGATGAGGGAACGCCCCGTATGAAAGAGATTGCACTCTACGTGCGCCGTGGTGCCATGGCTTATCTCAAACAACAGTACAAGGTGGTGACCATCGTCTTCGTGGCGCTGGCCGCCATCTTCGCATTTATGGCCTATGGACTGGGCGTGCAGAACCCGTGGGTGCCGTTTGCCTTTCTCACAGGCGGTCTGTTCAGCGGCCTGGCTGGCTTCTTCGGCATGAAGACGGCCACCTATGCCTCGGCCCGCACGGCCAATGCCGCCCGCCAGAGCATGGACGGCGGTCTGAAGATAGCCTTCCGCTCGGGTGCCGTCATGGGCCTTACCGTCGTAGGTCTCGGTCTATTGGACATCGCAGGCTGGTTCTTCGCCCTGTCGTTCTTCTATCACGGCGACCAGATGGCCCTCATCACCATCACCACCACCATGCTTACCTTCGGTATGGGTGCCTCTACACAGGCCCTGTTTGCACGTGTGGGCGGCGGCATCTACACGAAGGCTGCCGACGTAGGTGCCGACATCGTGGGCAAGGTGGAAGCCGATATTCCCGAGGACGACCCGCGCAACCCCGCCACTATTGCCGACAACGTAGGCGACAATGTGGGCGACGTGGCCGGTATGGGTGCCGACCTCTACGAGAGCTATTGCGGAAGTATTCTTTCCACCGCCGCCCTTGGAGCCACGGCTTTCGCCATAAGCGGCGAAATGCAGATGAAGGCTGTCATCGCCCCAATGCTCATCGCGGCCGTGGGTGTGTTCCTCAGCATCTTCGGCATCTATCTCGTCCGCACGAAGGAAGGTGCCACCATGCGCGACCTGCTGCGCTCGCTGTCGCTGGGCACCAACGTATCGGCAGTGCTCATCGCTGCCGCCACCTTTGCCATCCTCTACCTGCTACAGATAGACAACTGGCTGGGCCTGTCGTTCTCGGTCATCACGGGTCTCTGCGCCGGTGTCATCATTGGTCAGGCCACGGAGTACTACACCTCTCACTCGTACAAGCCCACGCAGAAGATCTCTGAGGCAGGCCTCACAGGCTCGGCCACGGTCATCATCAAGGGCATCGGCACGGGCATGATCTCTACGTGCATCCCCGTGGTAACCATCGGCGTAGCCATTCTGCTGAGCTATCTCTGCGCCAACGGCTTCAATATGGAGATGAGCGCCGAAGCCCTGTCGAAGGGTCTCTACGGCATCGGCATCGCCGCCGTAGGCATGCTCTCCACACTGGGCATTACGCTGGCCACCGATGCCTACGGCCCCATAGCCGACAATGCCGGTGGCAACGCCGAGATGAGCGAACTGGGCGAGGAAGTGCGCCACCGCACCGATGCCCTCGACGCCCTGGGCAATACCACTGCCGCCACGGGCAAGGGCTTTGCCATTGGCTCGGCAGCACTCACCGCACTGGCCCTGCTGGCCTCTTATATAGAAGAGGTGAAGATTGCGATGGAGCGTGCCGGCATGACGCTGACCAACCTGAAAGGCGAGGTGATCAGCGCCGCACAGGCCACCATACCCGACTTTATGAACTACTTCCAGGTGACGCTGATGAACCCGAAGGTGCTGGTAGGCGCTTTCATTGGTGGCATGGCAGCCTTTCTGTTCTGCGGATTGACCATGGAGGCCGTAGGCCGCGCCGCCCAGAAGATGGTGGAAGAGGTGCGCCGCCAGTTCCGCGAGATCAAGGGCATACTCGAGGGTAAGGCTACGCCCGACTATGGCTCTTGCGTAGAGATTTCGACACGTGCCGCTCAGCACGAAATGATATTCCCCTCGCTGCTGGCCATTGCAATTCCCATTGTGGTGGGTTGCGTGCTGGGCGTGGCCGGTGTGCTGGGCCTGCTGGTGGGCGGACTGACATGCGGCTTCACGCTTGCCGTCTTTATGGCCAACGCCGGCGGTGCCTGGGACAATGCTAAAAAGATGGTGGAAGAAGGTAACTTCGGGGGCAAGGGCTCATTTGCCCACAAGGCAACCATCGTGGGCGACACGGTGGGCGATCCGTTCAAGGACACCAGCGGCCCCTCGCTCAACATCCTCATCAAGCTGATGTCTATGGTCAGCATCGTCATGGCCGGCCTGACCATCGCTTTCGCATCATAAGGAAGGCTCCATTGAGTTGGTATATAGCCCATATACCGATGGTATACACGTCATATACAATCGGTATATGGGCTATATTCCAATCTAAAGAAAACTCCGTTAACTTATTTTTTTTCGCTTACTTAGGGTTATTTTGCACAGCATATTTTGCTGTGCACGAATTTTTGTGTATCTTTGCAGCCTAAAAGCACAACATCAGAATATTCTAATTGATATGAACGTACTTGAACTTGAACTGAGTGAACAAGAAATTCTTCGTCGGCAGTCGCTCGGCGAGCTGCGCCAGCTGGGCATAGAGCCCTACCCCGCAGCAGAGTATCCCACCAACGCCTTTTCAACAGAGATTCGCGACAGCTTCAGCGATGAAGCCGAACCACGCGAGGTGAGCATTGCCGGCCGTATGATGAACCGCCGCGTAATGGGTAAGGCCAGCTTTGCTGAAGTGCAAGACTCGAAGGGCCGCATACAGGTGTACATCACCCGCGACGACGTGAATACAGACCAGCCCGACTTTTATAATAAGGTTTTCAAGAAGTTGCTCGACATTGGCGACTTCATTGGCGTGCGCGGCACGGTGTTCCGCACACAGACGGGCGAGATTTCGGTGCACGCCAAGGAGATCACGCTGCTCTCCAAGAGCCTGAAGCCGCTGCCCATCGTGAAGTATAAGGACGGCGTGGCCTACGACAAGTTCGACGACCCCGAGCTGCGCTACCGTCAGCGCTACGTGGATCTGGTGGTGAACGACGGTGTGAAGGATACCTTCCTGAAGCGTGCCACCATCATTCGCACGATGCGCCGCATTCTGGACGAGGCTGGCTACACCGAGGTCGATACTCCCATCCTGCAGAGCATTGCCGGTGGTGCGAGCGCCCGCCCGTTCATCACCCACTTCAACGCGCTGAACCAGGATATGTATATGCGCATTGCCACCGAGCTCTACTTGAAGCGCCTCATCGTGGGCGGCTTCGAGGGTGTCTACGAGATGGGCAAGAACTTCCGCAACGAGGGCATGGACAAGACCCACAACCCGGAGTTCACCTGCATGGAGCTGTACGTATCGTACAAGGACCTGCTCTGGGGTATGAACTTCACGGAGCAGATGCTGGAGCAGATATGCACCGCCGTGAACGGCAAGCCTGAGGTGGAGATCGATGGCAACGTGATTTCCTTCCGCGCCCCATTCCGCCGACTGCCCATCCTCGATGCCATCAAGGAGAAGACGGGCTTCGACTGCGACGGCAAGAGCGAAGACGAGATTCGCGCCTTCTGCAAGGAGAAGGGGATGGAGGTCGACGAGACCATGGGCAAGGGCAAGCTCATCGACGAGCTCTTCGGCGAGTTCTGCGAGGGCTCGTTCATCCAGCCCACCTTTATTACCGACTATCCTGTGGAGATGAGCCCCCTGACCAAGATGCACCGCTCGAAGCCCGGACTGACTGAGCGCTTCGAGCTGATGGTGAACGGCAAGGAGCTGGCCAACGCCTACTCGGAGCTGAACGACCCCATAGACCAGGAGGAGCGCTTCAAGGAGCAGATGCGACTGGCCGACAAGGGCGACGACGAGGCGATGATCATAGACCATGACTTCCTGCGCGCGTTGCAGTATGGCATGCCGCCCACATTCGGCATCGGCATCGGCATCGACCGACTGGTCATGCTGCTCACGGGCAAGTTTGCCATCGGCGAGGTGATGCTCTTCCCCCAGATGAAGCCCGAGAAGAAGGCTCCGCAGAGCAGCTTCCAGGAGTGGGCCCAGGTGGGCGTGAGCGAAGATTGGGCCCGCGTGCTGCGCAAGGCAGGCTTCTATCTGGTGCAGGACATCAAGGACGAGAAGGCCCAGGGCCTGCAGCAGAAAATTGGCGACGTAGTAAAGAAATTCAAGCTGGACTTGCAAAAGCCTTCGGTTGATGAGGTGCAGGCATGGATAGATGCGGTAAAATAGCCATCGTTGGTGGAGGCTCGTGGGCAACAGCCATTGCCAAGATTGTGGTGCAGCACACGCACCACATAGGGTGGTATATGCGCCGCGACGACCAGATAGCCGACTTTCGCCGTCTGGGCCACAACCCCAGCTACCTGACCAGCGTACACTTCAACACCGACGAGCTGCACTTCGAGAGCGACCTGAACCGCATTGTGCAGCTCTACGACACACTGGTGTTCGTGGTGCCCTCGCCTTATCTGAAGAACCACCTGCGACGACTAAAGACACGCATACGCGACAAGTTCATCGTCACCGCCATAAAGGGCATCGTGCCCGACGAGAACCTGGTGTGCTCGGAATACTTCCATCAGGTGTTCGACGTGCCCTACGACAACCTGGCCTGTCTGGGTGGTCCCTCGCACGCCGAGGAGGTGGCGCTGGAACGGCTGAGCTACCTCACCGTGGGCTGTGCCGACGTAGAGAAAGCGCAGGCCTTTGCCGACGTGCTGACCAGCAACTTCATCAAGACGAAGACCTCGACCGACGTCATCGGCATCGAGTTCTCGAGCGTGTTGAAGAATGTCTACGCCATCGCGGCGGGCATCTGCTCGGGTCTGAAGTTCGGCGACAACTTCCAGGCCGTACTGATGGCCAACGCCGTGCAGGAGATGGAGCGCTTCCTGAAGAGCGTGCACCCCATAGAGCGCAACATTGCCGACTCGGTGTACCTGGGCGACCTGCTGGTGACGGGCTACTCGAACTTCTCTCGCAATCGCGTGTTCGGCACGATGATAGGCAAGGGCTACTCGGTGAAGAGCGCACAGATCGAGATGGAGATGATAGCCGAGGGCTACTTCGGCACGAAGTGCATGAAGGAAATCAACCGCCACTACCACGTGAACATGCCCATACTCGATGCCGTATATAATATATTGTACGAGCGCATCAGTCCGCAAGTGGAAATAAAACTTCTTACCGACTCTTTCAGATGAAATACGGAATAATAGGCACGGGGGCCATTGGCGGCTACTACGGCGCAAAACTGGCCCGGAGAGGGCAGGAGGTGCACTTCCTGATGCACCACGACTATGAATATGTGAAGGCTAACGGACTGCAGGTAGACTCGTGCAACGGGTCGTTCCATCTGGAGCATCCCAACGTCTATGCCTCTACACACGACATGCCCCAGTGCGACGTGGTGCTGGTGGGCCTCAAGTCTATCAACAACCATCTGCTGCGCGACCTGTTGCCGCCGTTGCTCCATGAGCGCACGCTCGTGGTGCTTATTCAAAACGGCATCGGTGTCGAGGCCGACGTTCAGGCTATGTTCCCCAGTGTGTGGCTGGCTGCAGGACTGGCTTTCATCTGCTCGGCCAAAAGCGAGCCGGGGCGCGTCAACCACCAGTGCTACGGACACATCAACCTGGGCAACTACTCCTGCCCCGACCACCAGCTGGTGCAACGGGTGGTAGACGACTTTAATGCCGCCGACGTGAAGGCCGGGCTCATTGAGTATGAGGAAGCCCGCTGGAAAAAAGCTGTATGGAACATGCCCTTCAACGGTATGACCGTGGCACTGAAGACGCAGACCGACCTGCTGCTGAAGCATCCGGCCACCCGCCAGCTCATTCGAGAGCAGATGATGGAGGTCATCACCACGGCCCAGCATCTCGGCGTGAAGAACATCGACGAGAGTTTCGCCGACCTGATGATACAGATGACCGACGAAATGACTCCCTACTCACCCTCCATGCGGCTGGACTACGACTTCCACCGCCCTATGGAGATATACTACCTATACACCCGTCCGCTGCAGCTGGCCCGTGAGGCCGGGCACCCCATGCCCAAGCTGGAGATGCTCGAGGCCGAACTGCAATTCCTTAACGTGCAATAGCTTTATCCAGAAAAAAACAATAACTTAAACTAAAGTAAAAACAATGAAGAACATTAGTCTTGACATCACGAAGGCTGCGTGCTTCCTGCAGGAAGGCGCAGTGAAGGCTTTCGAGCCAAAGGTGAAGGCCGCACAAGAGGCCTTGGAGAACGGCACATGCCCCGGCAACGACTTCCTCGGCTGGCTGCATCTGCCCACAGAGATTACCCCCGCTTTCCTCGACGAGATCGTGGCTACGGCCCAGGTGCTGCGCGAGAACTGCGAGGCCGTAGTGGTGGCCGGCATCGGTGGCTCGTATCTGGGTGCCCGTGCCGTCATCGAGGCACTGAGCAATAGCTTTGGCTGGCTCATCCAGGATAAGAAGAATCCCACCATCCTCTTCGCCGGCAACAACATTGGTGAGGACTATCTGTTCGAGCTCACCGAGTACCTGAAGGGTAAGAAGTTCGGCGTGATCAATATCTCGAAGAGCGGCACCACCACCGAGACCGCCCTGACCTTCCGCCTGCTCAAGAAGCAGTGCGAGGCCCAGCGCGGCAAGGAGGAGGCCAAGAAGGTCATCGTGGCCGTGACCGACGCCAAGCGCGGTGCTGCCCGCACCTGCGCTGACAAGGAGGGCTACAAGAGCTTCATCATTCCCGACAACGTGGGTGGCCGCTTCTCGGTGCTCACCCCCGTGGGCCTGCTGCCCATCGCCTGCGCCGGCTTCGACATCAAGGCCCTGGTTGAGGGTGCCCAGACGATGGAGAAAGCCTGTGGCAAGGACGTTCCGTTTGAGGAGAACCTCGCAGCCCAGTATGCCGCTGTACGCACCGGACTCTACCAGGCAGGCAAGAAGATTGAGATTATGGTGAACTACCAGCCCAAGCTGCACTTCTTCAGCGAGTGGTGGAAACAGCTCTACGGCGAGAGCGAGGGCAAGGACAACAAGGGCATCTTCCCCGCCAGCGTGGACTTCACCA
>JAFVEE010000110.1 GCA_017478085.1 Prevotella sp.
AAACATCGTCGCCTCGATAGCCGACAGCATTCTCTCGTTCGTCATCAGCGACAGCGGCAAGCCCTTCGATCCCACGGCCAAGGCCGAAGTCGACACGACGCTCTCTGCAGAGGAACGCCCCATCGGCGGGCTGGGCATCCACTTGGTTCGTCAGATCATGGACGATGTCACCTACGAGCGAAAAGACAACAAGAATATCCTGACACTCAAAAAGAAGTTAAACAACAAATAAAACATTACAACTATGTATTTCGAAGTAAAAGAACAGAATGGAGGCATCTATGCCGCGGTCAGTGGCCGCCTCGACACCCCCGCAGCTGTCACCGCACAGCAGGAAATCAAGCCCCTGTTGGAGAATGCCGACAAGGAAATCATCCTCGACTGCACCAATCTGGAGTACATCAGCAGTTCCGGCCTGCGCCTGCTGCTCACCATCCGCAAGGAGGCCGCTGCCAAGGGCGGCAAGGTCATCGTCGCGCACATCAGCGACGAGATCAAGAAGGTGTTTATGATGACCGGGTTCTACAATTTGTTTGAAATTAGATAATATAAACTTTCTGCTATGAAAAAGATTTTGAGACCTTGTATGCTGGCCCTGTGGTTGAGCATCTTTTGTACTATGGTATTTGCCTCGTGTTCGTCGAACGAGGATAATTCCTTGGAGGGACAACCCACCATTGAGCGGATTGCAGAACGCGGCAAGTTGCTCGTCGGAACCACGGGCGACTACCGGCCTTTGTCGTATCTGGAAACTGATGGCAATTACTGGGGCTTCGGCATTGAGATGGCCGGGAAGATTGCTGAGCGACTGGGCGTGGACATCGCCTTTGTGCAGACCTCGTGGCCTACGCTGACTGCCGACGTGCTGGCCGAGCCGCAGATCTTCGACCTCGCCATTGGCGGCATCACCATCACCGATGCCCGTCGGGAGACGATGCTGATGAGCGACGGCTATCTGTGCAACGGCAAGACCATCCTCTGCCGCGCCGACGAGGCCGACCGCTTCCGTTCGCTGGCCGACATCGACCGGCCCGAGGTGCGCGTGATGGTGAATCCTGGCGGGCTGAACGAGAAGTTTGCCTTGGCGAACTTGACCCATGCTCAGATCATCGTCCACCAGAAGAATGAGGAGATTCCCTCGCAGGTGGCCAAGGGCAACGCTGACGTGATGATCACTGAAATCACCGAGGCCCCGTGGTACGTGCAGAACGACCCACGCCTCGCCGCCCCGCTGCTCGCCGCTCCCTTCACCCACGGTGAAATCGGCGTGCTGATGCGCAAGGGACAGGAAGACCTGCTCACCCTCGTCAACAGCGTCATCGCCCAGATGAAGGCCGACGGCTCGCTGCGCCAACTCCATGAGAAGTACGGGTTAGTGTATGGTTACTAAACCACTGCGTTCGCTAATTCTATGGTGGACGAAAACGAAAGGTGGGCAGGCGAGCTTGCTCCAAATCGCCCACTGCCAGTGGGCGATTTGTTTTATGGGAAATTCGGCAGATACAGGGAATAGCAATGTAATGAATTGTAGATGTGGCGATAGAGTGTGGGATGCAGCATACAGTAGTTAGCAACTTACATCAGGGTTAGAAAAACTTATAGCTGTTCTACCTCTTCTGTCGAAAGTCCTGTGTATTTTGCAATCAGTTCTGGTGGCATTCCGTCTGCTTTCATCAGGCGGGCACTCTCACGCTTGTTCTCCTCTATACCTTCTGCACGTCCTTCTGCACGTCCTTCTTCACGTCCTTCTGCATGTCCTTCTGCACGTCCTTTTTCATGACCTTCTGCCCATCCCTCGTCTCTTGCCGTATCCAAGACATCGTTCTGCACCATGATGTTGTCTATGTGCCGGTCGTAGGCACGGCGTTCTTCGTCAGACATTTTCATATACTGCAACTTCTCCCTGGCCTCCTGTAGTCCCGGAGCAGTAGTGTCCTTGCGGATGTAGCCGTCTTTCAGGTACGACAGCCACTCTTCAAGGTGGCTCTTGGCTACGCTGTTGAACTCATTGACACGGATGATGAAATATTCTGGAAAGACATCTGCGGGTGCCACCATCTTGATGATGCCTTCCTCTTTGGTGTTGATCTGTAGTTGGTCGCCCGTGTGAACGCCAATCAGCGTGGTCTGTCCATGATACAGGTAGTCGGCACCGCGCCCCAGGTCGAAATAAAGGATGCTGATGCTGTACACTTTCTTCACCTGGTCGTATTTCTCGCCCAAGTGTATGTGCTCGGTGATGGTCTTGGCTACCCCGTAGAGAATACGTTGCAAGTAATAGAGTTCGCGTGTCTGCTGTATCTCCACAAGAATAATCTCTCCACGGCTGTTCTTTGCCTTGATGTCTACCCGGTTGAACTTGTCCTCCTCGGTGTCCTGGTTGGCTTCGCTTTCCAGTATCTCCACAATGTGGATAGGCTCGCCAATAAGCACGGTAACCAGCCCCTCGAGTACGCCAAAATTGGCCTTGTCGCGTAGCATACGCTTGGCAGCCCAGTCAAAACGTATAAACTTATTTTCCTCGTTCATAGCCATAAGTCATTATTTGTCGGTGCAAATGTACGCAAAAAAGGCGAAAGTGCCAAACTTGCGCCCATAAAAAAACTTGAAGTGATGATACCCAGCTATGAGGTATGCGTGCGGTAGGCCAGCGCCGCACCGATGGCGGTGCAGAACTCCGAGTATTTCGGAATGTGGAAACGCACGTTGTAGAGCTTCTCCAGTGCCGGGAAGATTTCCTTGCACTGGGGCAGCAGCGTCAGGTTGCCTATCAGCACCATATCGCGGCAGTCGGTGCCCTGTGCGGCCAGTACCGAGGCCGAGCCAATGGTCTGCAGCACCAGGCCTATGATGCCGGCGGCGATGTCCTCTTTCGAGGCATCGTTCTGGGCGCGGGCAAAGATTGAGGCCGTGGCCTCCATGGGCAGACCCGGCAGTGGCTGGGCCGAGATGTCGCCGATGAGCAGGTTGATGTGGCTGATGTCACCCTGCATGGCCAGTGCCGACACCTGCTTGATGTCGCTGGTGTTCAGCATGATGCGCGACAAGCCCTGCAGCGTGCCGCCGCCAACGCCTATGCCGCCTATGTGGCGCATATCGTCGCCGTGGCACATCACGAACGACGTGCCCGTGCCCATCGACACCACGATGGCGTGGTCCAGCTTCGACTCGTAGCGGGCACCCAGCGCGTCGGCCACAAACTCGTCGGTCTTCGTCGTCGGCACGCCGTAGACGTCGTTCTTCACGTAGGCCGCTCCCACGCCCGTCAGCATCACGTGCTCCACCTCGTCGAGCCTGATGTTGTTGTCGTGCAGATACTTGCCGAAGGCTCCGTAGAGCGAGGTGATTGGGTCGGCCGCCGTAATGCGGATGGGGGCTGTCACCTTGCTGTCTTTCAGTCCCACAATCTTCGTGGTCGAGATGCCCACGTCTATTCCAATGATGATTCCCATATTCTTCTGAATGCAGTTCGTTGAGTTTTCTTTGTCGCAATCTGCGTGCAAAATTACGCATTATTTATCGAAACCCCATCTGTTTCTCCTCTTATTTTTCCGAAGTCCCTCAAAATTGTTTTGCAACGGAGCCTCCATTGTCGCTTAACGGAGCCTTCGTTGTCTCACAACGGAGCCTCCGTTGTTTCCTAACGGAGCCTTCGTTGGCACGTAATGGAGCCTCCGTTCCCTGCGCGGCAAATAGTGCTTGGCGAATGCGGGCTTTAACTTAGATTAACCAAGCGTTTATATGATATTTGACAACTTTTGGTTACTTTTGCGGAAAATTCGATGAAACCTTATGAACCCTAAAAAGAACCATACGATGAAAAGATTTGCAGTACTGCTACTATCGGCCTGTGCAGCCATGAGCATGCAGGCCCAGACGGCAAAGGAAGAGATTGCGGCCAACCCCTATCTGTGCGCCAGCAACTACCTGGACTACGACCACCAGTTGGCCGAGCAGCCGCTCACGCCCGCCCCGCTGGGCTACGTGCCGTTCTATATGTCGCACTATGGCCGCCACGGCTCGCGCTGGCTGCTGGGCGACGGCGACTATACCAGCGTGATTCAGGACCTGCTGAAGGCACAGAAGGAGGGCAAGCTGACCCCCGTGGGCGTTGAGACGCTGCAGAAGCTGGAGCGCTTCTATCCCACCACCGTGAAGCGTCTGGGCGACCTGACCACCGTGGGCGAGCGACAGCACCACGGCATAGGCCGGCGCATGACGCAGCACTTCCCCGAGATCTTCCTGAAGAAGGACGTGCCGGTTGATGCCCGTTCGACGGTGGTGCCCCGCTGCATCCTGTCGATGATGGCCGAGTGCGAGGAGCTGCAGGGTGCCAACCCCACGGTGCGCATTCACAACGACGTGAGCGAGTCGCTGCAGTACTACCTGAACCAGAAGTGGCCCGACCGCCTGCGCCAGGCCAGCAAGAAGGGGCACAAGACCCGCGACGAGTACAGTAAGAAGCTCACTCACCCCGAACGCCTATCCACCGTGCTGTTCAATGACCAGCAGTGGGTGAGCGACAGCCTCGATGCAGGGCGCCTGATGCGCCACCTCTTCGACGTGGCTGCCAATATGCAGAGCCACGACACCGACATCGAGCTGTTGTCGCTCTTCACCACCGACGAGCTCTACGACCAGTGGCGCATTCGCAACATAGGCTGGTTCCTGGACTACGGCGTGTCGCCCCTTACCGACGGCGTGATGCCCTTCAGCCAGCAGAACCTGCTGAAGAACATCATCGAGACGGCCGACACCGTGACGCAGGTGCAGGCCACGCTGCGCTTTGGCCACGAGGTGTGCGTCATGCCGCTGGCCTGCCTGCTGGAGCTGGGCGATTGCGGAAAGGAATATGCCAATCTGGATCAGTTGGACGCCAAGTGGCGCAACTACCGCATCTTCCCTATGGCCTGCAACATTCAGCTCATCTTCTACCGCATGCGCGACGGCCTGCAGGGCGACATCCTGGTGAAGGCCCTGCTGAACGAGCGCGAGATGACTATGCCGGTAGCCACCGACAACTGGCCCTACTACCGCTGGGCCGACCTGCGCCGGTACTACCTCGACAAGCTGAGCCGCTTCGAGGCGGGGGGAAACTAAAACAAGGGAGTGAGGTGGCCGACGATGGCCTCTAAGTAGCGTCGGTCAGCCTCGTCGAAGGTGGCAAGCTCGGCGCTGTCAATGTCGAGCACGGCCACAGGATCGTGGTGCTGGTTGAAGACCGGTACCACGATTTCCGATCTTGACTGGCTGCTGCATGCAATGTGACCGGGAAACTGCTCCACGTCGGGCACCACGATGGTCTGCCGCTGGCTGAAGGCCGCCCCGCACACGCCCCGGTCGTAGGCTATGCGATAGCACGCCACGGGGCCCTGGAACGGTCCCAGTACCAGCTGGCTGCCACGGTCTATGTAGAAGCCCGTCCAGAAAAAGCCCATCGCCTCGTGGATGGCGGCACACACGTTGGCCATTACGGCCACCACATCGGTCTCGCCTTCGGTCAGTGCCTCAACTTGCCTGGCCAAAAGCTCGTATTTCTCTTCTTTTGTAGTCATAATGGGGGGTAGGGGGCTAACGGCGCTTCTTCTTCGACTTCGTGGTATTGCCCTTGCCCAGTCCAAACAGACTGAGCACGCCGCTATAGTTCTTCATCAGCTTGCGCACCAGCAGGAAGGCGTCGATGGCAGTGATGCTGTTGGCCACCAGCGTAGCAATATACTCCCCCTTCGAGGAGTCCTCTTTCTTGCGGAACAGGTCACCCCATATCGTGGCAATCTTCTCGTTGTCGTGCTCAATGGCATCGCTCAGCTGCTCCTTGCGCAGCCTGAGCTCTTCGAGCGTGCCGAACGGTGGGGTGGGGAGGGCGTTTTCGGTGGGCGTCATAGGGCATTTTAACTCATAAACAGGCTGGCCAGGAACCGCACCAACGGGCGTTCTATCCAGCTCTTACGGAAAACGATGAACAGAATGAGCAGCCCCAGGTGGATGGCTGCAATGATAAAGAAAGCTCCTGGGTAGCCCGTGTAGCGCGACAGCCAGAAGCCTATGCCGAGCGAGACGAACAGCAGCACGGCAATGATGAGCAGGAAAAACACGATAGCCAAGGCGGCTGCCGTGAGCAGGCGCACCACCTTGTCTATCAAGTCGAGCTTCAGATATTCCTTCTGAAGCCCGAGGTAGTGTTTCAGCACCTCAATGAGCTGTGCTATGGTCTCAACGTTCTTGTCGCTCGAAAGCATACTCGTCGTTTTTACTCTTCGGTCACGTCCTGAATGTCGTCTACCAGGTCGCCTACCTCTTTGCGGTTCAGCTTGATGTTGTGCTTCTTCAGGAAGTCCTCAACCGTATCGGTAATCTTCACGCGAGTGTCGCGTCCCTTCTCCGGGGCCATCAGGATGCCCAGAGCTGCGCCGGCGATAGCACCGCCCAGAAATGCGCCAATGTAACCTAAACTCTTCATAATTGTTCGTGTCGTTTTTTAAAATGTTAGACGTAAGTATTGATTTTCATGAGCAAAGATACGATTATTTCTGTGAAGGCGGCAAAATTCGCTGTCATTTTTTGTTAAAATGAATGTAATTAGGTGAATTAACAAAGTTTATGCACCTTTTTTATGCTTTTTTGCGCGATATTTTGTAATTTCGCAAAAAATATTGCGTTTGATACAGAAATGTCTAATTATTAATACGGTAAAAAAGAAATGAAAAAGTATTTGGTTTTATGCGCAGGCCTGGGCCTCGCTATGGCTTTTACTGGTTGCAAATCGAGCGAGAGTGCCTATAGGAAGGCTTACGATAAGGCAAAGGCTGCCGAGGCCGCTCAGGCAGGCCAGCAGGTGGTGAACAACACCCCGACGGTGATCGAGACTCCTGTGGTGACGCCGGTGCAGACCCGTCCGCAGACGCAGACCCAGGTGGTCGACAACCTCGACAACGTGTCGGTGCGCCAGGAGAAGGTGTCGGTGGTCAATGGTGGTGGCCTTCGCAACTTCAGCGTGGTGGTGGGCTCGTTCTCGGTTGTCACCAATGCCGAGGGCCTGCAGCAGCGTCTGAAGAATGCCGGCTATGCTGCTCAGATTGTGAAGAACGAGGAGCGCAACATGTATCGTGTGGTAGCCACCACCAGCGACGACAAGGCTACGGCCGTGGCCAGCCGCGACCAGCTGCGTGGCACCTATCCCGATGCCTGGCTGCTCTATAACATCAGATAATCAGCGCGATTGGCCCGGATACTATCCATAGACTACGGACGAAAGCGCACAGGACTGGCAGTCACCGACCCGCTGCAGCTCATCGCTGGCGGGTTGGCGACTGTCTCTACGTCTCAGCTCTTTGAGTACTTGCAGGCTTACATAGCCCGCGAGCCAGTGGAGCGCATCGTCATTGGCGAGCCCCGCCAGCCCAACGGCCAGCCCAGTGAGAACCTGCCCCGCGTGCAGCAGTTCGTCAACAGGTGGCGCAAGGCCGTGCCGCAGGTGCCCATTGAGTACTACGACGAGCGGTTCACGTCGGTGCTGGCCCATCAGGCCATGCTCGACGGCGGGCTGAAGAAGAAGGCCCGTCAGGACAAAGCCCTCGTCGACGAGATTAGCGCCACCATCATCCTGCAAGACTATATGCGGTCGCGAAAGCCGTAGCCTCCAAACTCTCAATTCTTAATTCTAAACTCTTAACTCTTAACTCTCAATAGTGATTCTCCCCATTTATATTTACGGCCAGCCTGTGCTGCGCAAGGTGGCCGAAGACATTCCCACCGACTACCCCGACCTGCAGCAGCTCATTAGCGATATGCACGAGACGCTCCTGCAGAGCGAGGGTATTGGCCTGGCCGCCCCGCAGGTGGGCAAGGCCATCCGTGTGGTTGTGATCAACCTCGACGTCATCAGCGACGATATGCCCGAGTACAAGGGCTTCAAGCATGCCTACATCAACCCCCATATCCTGGAGTTCGACGACACCAAGACCGAGGGGATGGAGGAAGGCTGCCTCTCGCTGCCCGCCATCCACGAGAAGGTGGTGCGCCCCACGCGCATCCACGTGCAGTGGCTCGACGAAGAGCTGCAGCCCCACGACGAGTGGGTCGAGGGCTATCTGGCCCGCGTTATGCAGCATGAGTTCGACCACCTCGACGGAAAGATGTTCATCGACCGCGTGTCGCCCCTGCGCCGCCAGCTCATCAGCAGCAAGCTGAAGGCCCTCACCATGGGCCGCTACCGCTGTGGCTACAAGACGAAGGCGGTGAGAAGGTGACTGCTGAGAATGATGAGAGTATGCCCATTTCCATTTCACTATACTCCCCTCCCTACAGGGAGGGGCTGGGGGTGGTTCTTTCTCTTTTTCTTTTCCTTTATACCTTCATTCCTGCAGGCCCAGTTCAACACCGACCGCCTGATCATGATGGGGCGCTCGGCCCTCTACTACGAGGACTATGTGCTCTCCATGCAGTATTTCAATCAGGCCATCGCTGCCAAGCCCTACCTCTACGAACCCTGGTTCTTCCGCGCCGTGGCCAAGTATAGCCTCGACGACTTCCCTGGTGCCGAGGCCGACTGCACCGAGGCCATAGGCCGCAATCCATACGTGGTCAACATCTACGAGCTGCGCGGCCTCACCCGCATTCAGCAGAAGAAGTATGCCGATGCCATTGGCGACTACACCCGTGCGCTGAAGTACGACCCCGAGAACCGGGGGTTGTGGCACAACCGTGTGCTCTGCCACATTCGCAACGAGGAGTACGACGTGGCGCTCTGCGAGCTCGACACTATGCTGAGCCGCTGGAGCCGCTATGCCCCCGCCTACTCCATGCAGGCCGATGTCCACATGCAGCAGAAGGACACCACGGCGGCCATCGCCTCGATCGAGAAGAGCCTCGAGATCGACCCTTACGACGGACAGACCTGGGGTGCGCGAAGCATCATCAGCCTGTCGCGCGAGGAGTGGCCCGAGGCCGAGGAGCAGCTTAGCAAGGCCATCCACCTGCTGCCCAAGCGTGCCGTCTACTACATCAACCGCGCTATGGCCCGCTACAACTTGAACAACCTGCGCGGGGCCATGGCCGACTACGACACCGCCCTCGACCTGGAGCCCAACAACTTCCTGGGCCACTACAACCGTGGATTGCTGCGCTCGCAGGTGGGCGACGACAACCGCGCCATCACCGACTTCGACTTCGTGCTGCGCCTGGAGCCCGACAACCTGATGGCCCTCTTCAACCGCGCCGTGCTGCTCGACAAGACGGGCGACCTGCAGGGGGCCATACGCGACTACTCGAAGGTCATCGACGAGTATCCCAACTTCTGGACTGGTCTGGAGTTCCGTGCCTCGTGCTACCGCCGCCTGGGCATGACCAAGCAGGCCGAGCGCGACGAGTTCACCGTCTACAAGGCCCGCCTTGAGAAGCACCTCTACGGCAAGCAGCCCCGCCTGAACGCCCACCAGATGCGCAAGCGCAGCGACGACGATCCCGACAAGTACGACCAGCTGGTGGTCGAGGACGAGCAGACTATGGAGAATGAGTATCAGCACGACTACCGTGGGCGGGTGCAGAACCATAAGGTCGACGTGGAGTTCCAGCCTATGTTCGGCCTGGCCTTCGAGCCTATGAGCAGCGAGGTTCGCACGGGCGTGGTCTACACCGACCGCCATCTCGATGCGCTCAACCATCAGCTTCACGCGCGTACTATTTATATTAATAATACGCGCCCCTCGCTCACCGAGCAGCAGTCGGCTGCCTATTTTGCCTGCCTCGACACGCTTACCACCCAGCTCGATCATTCGCGCGACACCCGGCTGGCCGTGAGCACGCTCTTCATGCGGGCCATCGCCTATAGTGGCATTCAGAACAACGAGGGGGCCGTCGATGACCTGACCACCTACTTGCAGATAGACTCTACCAGCATCGTGGCCCTGTGGCAGCGGGCCGTGTGCCAGTGGCGTACCAACCAGTTCCAGGCCGCCCAGGGCACCAATGTAGAACTGCTGAACGCCAACGTGCTGGCCGACCTGAACCACGCGCTGCAGCTCGACCCGCAGAATGCCTACCTGTTCTACAACCGGGGCTGCCTCTACGCCGCCCGTCAGGACTATGCCCAGGCCATCGACGACTTCACCCGGGCGCTCACTCTCGAGCCCCTGCTGGCCGAGGCGTGGTTCAACCGTGGCCTCTGCGCCATCTATCAGAAACAGACCGAGGCAGGCATCGCCGACCTGAGCAAGGCCGGCGAGATGGGCCTCTACACCGCATATAGTATCATTAAGAAGTATCGACAATGAGCAACGAAACATTGATTTGGAATCGCATCCTGGCTGCCGTACTGAAGATGCCAGGCGTCAAGGTAGACCGCGTGGCCTTTCTGCGTAAGAGCCTGAAGGACTATGCTGGCGAGCAGAAGCTCGATATGCTGCCCAACGTGCGACCCTATACCATCGTCAGCGACAAGGTCATCGACACCGTGGCCACGCAGTGCATCAACCGCCACACCGCCCTGGCCACCACCGGCTCTACGCTGGCGGGCCTGCCTGGCGGACTGGCCATGGCGGCCACCCTGCCCGGCGACCTCACGCAGTACTACTACCACGTGGTGGTGCTCTCGCAGAAACTGGCCTACCTGTATGGCTTTCCCGACTTCTGCGACGAGGACGGCAACCTGGGCGACGAGACCACCGACCTGCTCACCATCTTCATGGGCTCTATGATGGGGGTGAACGTGGCCGACCAGGGCATCAACCAGCTGGCCCGTGGCGTGGCCACGTCGGCGGTCAGCCGTCTGCCCCGTGTGGCCCTCACCAAGGCCGCCATCTATCCCGTGGCCATGCAGGTGGCCCGCATTGCGGGTATGAAGCTCACCCGCGAGGGCCTGGGCAAGACCTTGGGCCGCATCATCCCCATAGCCGGGGGCGTGTTCTCCGGAACCGTCACGCTATTCACCTTCAAGCCCGGTGCGCGCAGACTACAGAAGCGTCTCAAGGCACAGAAGATGCACTTCAACGATGGCGATGTCGACGCGCTGGAGTATGCCAACATCCGTGCCTCGTTCGTTCGCGCTGAGCAGAGCGAGGGCCGTCCGCAGGACAAGCAGCTGGCCGTGCTACAGGCCATGGTCAACATGGCTAACATCAGCGACGACCTCTCTGCCGAGATGCAGGACTTCATCGAGGAGCGCATCGCCCAGGCCGACCTGTCCGACAAGGATCAGCTATCGCTTTTGGAGCATCTGGGCACCGAGTACAGCATCGACGTAGACTACGACCTGCTGGCCTGCGATCCCGACTTCGCCCGTGAGGCAGTGCGCTCCCTCCTGGCCGTGATGCGTGTGGCCGGTCGCCAGTCGGTGGCCGAGAAGATGTACCTCACCATGACCGCCAAGGCCATCGGCATCTCGAAGGAAGAGCTCGACGAATTGATGAATGAAGAGTAACTGATACACACTGGTGATATGGACGAAGAAGTCGTTGGCCTCCAAGAAGTGCCGCTGAAGCTGGAGAAAGCCTATACTTTCTTTATGGTGCCGTTCTATTTTGACGCAAGTCCTCTACCTGAGGATGGCAACCAGACCTGGGAGAAGGAGACCGAGAACGTGAGCTTTGAAGGCGAGAATGGCGAAGTGCTGTATAGCTACATCATGGACTTCCTTCAGGGGCAGATGCGCCAGACGGAGTGTCAAGGAAGCCATCTGGACATTTACCGGCTGAGGGTCGACAAGGACTCGTCTTGGTACAAGGATTTCTGGGCAAGGTTCGTAAACTACACAAGCATTGCATACGTATCCCTGGGTCGCGATGCAAGCAAGCAGGAAGTCATCCGGCCCATCAGGTTCCAGTTGCTTTCTGGCGATGAGAATGGCTTCAAGGCCCCGCACCTTTTTATCTATCAGGAAGCGCAAATAGGCATTCTCACGTTTTGTGTGGAGCTGGCGGAGAAGCCGAAACTGATGAGCGACCTGAAGCTGCTGAACTATGGCCTGCATAAGATTAACCAGCCATTGTGCCGCCTGGTGTGTCCGCAGCTTCAGATCAACGCCAACCGGGTGTTTGCCGATGAGCAGGCGCGCATTCAGGCAGAAGAGACCCTCAGAACGGTCAGGACCTATATAGGCTCTTACGATGAGGCTGAGGCCTATTCGCCCTATCAGGAGTTTACCTGGAGCATGAAGGCGCTTGTCTCTATGTGGCTGCAGGATGTAGGGCACCAGCTCTTCAGCACCATCCGTATGCATGCGTTCGTCTATTGTCAGATTGATGATTCTGAAAAGGAAGTGCTGACGGAGCAGCAACTTCTGCCCGACCTGCTGAAGCTGTCACGCTGTGTCAACGATAAATATCTGCTTCCTGTCGACGATTTGTTGCGTGGCGGTGCTACGCTGAAGACGTTCGACAATATCTACATGGCATCTTCGGTCGAGGGTACGGCTATCATGGCCGTGGCCAGGAAAGCCAATAAGGGGTACATCAGCCAGATGGACGGTAACATCAAGCTGCGCTATCTCTGGGTCTACATGCTGGCCGTCATTCAGCGGTACACGCTGCTCAATATGAACCGACAGCTCATGAAGGTGGAGTCGGACAACGACGAGAAGGCGCTCTGGGAGGTTCTGAAGACCATCAAGAATGTCAGGGTGAAGTGCTACTACACCGATGTGTCGCCCTACACGCAGCATGGGCAGTTCTACCAGCTGTGCTGCAGGAACCTCCACGTGAAGGACACTTTCGATGAGCTGGACCAGAAGACAACGGCACTGAATATGACCATCAGCCACGACGTGCAGAAACTTCTGGAGCAGCAGCAGGCGTTGCTGAAACAGCAGCGTCAGGATGAGGAAAGGCGTGAGAAGGAGCAGGAAAAGAAACTGCGCTTGGCCGAACAGAAAGCCGAGAGCGGTCAGCGGCGCCTGAATCTGGTCGTTGGCATCCTGACGGTGTTCCAGGTGGCCGAAGTTATTTTCTCGTTCACCGAGAATTGGGGAAACCGCATCATCTGGGTCAGCCTGACGTTCTTGGTCTGTTTCTTCCTCTTGTATCTTGTCATGAAGTGGGAGCAGAAGGATATTCCCCTTATCCGCTGGGCCCGCAGCATTTACTTCAGCAAGCTCTGGCGGTCGGGCCGTGATTAGTCTGAAAGCACCAACAGCAGGTGCTTTCAGACCTAAAAATACTCACTATTGGCGATTGCATAATTATTTGGAAAGTAGTACTTTTGCAGGCGCAAAAATATTTTTCTACAATTTAAATCATTATGCAAATGAAAAGGATTTCTACTTTTTGGCTGGTGCTTTGTGCACTGTTGGCACTACCCTTCAGCGGCAGTGCGCAGGGGGTGACGAAGACGCTCTTCGACTTCCAGCAGAACAACTTGGGACTGACCGTTGGCACGTCGGCTTCGCAAGATGGCAACCTGAGTGGTCGTGACATCGTGAACGGCGATGTGACGATGCGTGCCACCAGCAGTGGCACGATGCATGCCCGCTACTACTATCTGGCTTCTCGCGGCAACCAGCTGCAGGTCATCAAGGATGGCCGTCTGCGCTTCACCGCTGCCGAGGGCAAGGTGATTACTAAGGTCGAGTTCGTGCTCTCCACCACGCAGATTCACTGGTCGGTAGACCTGGGCGGCGGCACGCTCTCAGCCGACATGAAGACCTGGGAGGGGGCTGCTACCAGCGTGCGCTTCCTGGGAACGGGCACCAACTACATCGACTCTATCTACGTGACCACGGCAACGGTCGTCACGCCTCAGGCCGACCAGTTCACCGAGGTGAGCAGCCTGGCTGAGCTTAACGCCCTGGCTGACGGCACGCTGGCACGGCTGACGCTCAGCAATGCACAGGTGACGGCTCGCGGCATCGACGGCTGGACGGTCTACGTGCAGGATGCCACGGCAGCTGCCCACTTCTACCTGATGGACGATGACCTGCAGGCTGGCGACGTGCTCAACGGCACCATTGAGGTGACCAAGTACACGCAGACGGGCAACCCGCGCATAGGTCCTGCTGAATATACCACCTTTGACGGACTGACCGTTACCAAGGCTGAGGCAGAGCCGCTCGCAGGCAGCATCGCCGACATCAAGACCGCAGCCAACCTGAACCGTCTGGTGAAGATTTCGGGTGTGAAGTTCGATGTCGAGTCGAAGACCAAGGGCACGGCTACCGATGCCGAGGGCAACAGCATCGTGGTGTTCAACGGTACCAGCGGCATGAGTCCCTACGCCATCAAGGAGGATCTGTCCTCCTGTGCCAAGGCTACCATCGTCGGCATTCTCTACAATGTGTCGGCTGGTCTGCAGATCTATCCGCTCAGCATTGAGGAAGAGCCCACTGTGTTTGATTTCAGCAACAGCACCCTGTGCGGCTATGCCGGTACGGCGCTCACCGACACCAAGGGCTATATTTACAACGAGGTCTTCACCGTCGATGGCGTGGCTATGCAGGTGCTGGCCGGTTCGGCTCCTTCGCGCCTGACCTATGCCAACAACCGCGACACCTGCCTCGTGATGTATAAGGACTATCCCTCGCTGAAGTTCACCGCTCCGGCAGGCAAGGCCATTACCAAGATTGAGTTCACGCAGGCTGGTAGCGGCAATTTGAACCTGACTACCGACAATGGCACCGTGAGCGACCACACCTGGCAGGGCAATGCCGATGGTGTGCGCTTCCTGGCCTCGGGCACGGTCTATCTGAAGAACGCCGTGGTGACGCTGGCCAATAAGGGCGACGACACCTATGCCCTGCCCGACATCGAGTACACCGAGGTGAGCAACATCGCCGCCTTCAACGCCCTGCAGGATGGCACCTACGCCAAGCTGACGCTGACCGACGCCGAGGTCATCGGCAAGTCGGCCGACGGCTATTCTACCGTCTTCATTCAGGATGCCACGGGTGGAGCCTGGATTCAGTACACCTCGCTCAACGACCAACTGACAGAGCAGACCAAGGTCAGCGGCACCGTCTACGCCGCAAAGCGCGTGGCCAGCGGCAATCCCCAGCTGAAGGAGACTGAGGCCACCCCCGCCAGCGAGCTGACAGCAGCAGCCATCAGCGACTACGCCACGGTCGAGGGCACGATAGCCCAGGTGAATGTGGCCGCCAATCTGAACAAGGTGGTGCGCATAACGGGTGCTTCGTTTGTGGCCACCAGCGCCACCGCTGGTACGCTGAAGCTGGGCGACGACGAGATTACGGTGAACAACGGCACCGCGACGGCCAACCAGCAGTTGCACAAGATTGACGCCACGTGGGTGAAGGAAGAGACGAAGATGGAGAATGTGACCATCGTGGCCATTCTCGTGGCTGCCTCGGCCACCAAGAACCAGCTGCTGCCTATCTCGATGGAGGAGGTGGCCGCCCCCTTCGACGTTGAGGTGGCCAGCATTGCCGAGTTCAACGCCGTTGAGGACGGGAAGCTGGTGAAGCTCTCGCTGAACAATGCCCGCGTGAATGCCTACAACGACCTGCAGAATGCCTATTATGTAGAGGATGCCACGGCTGCCACCGTCATCAAGGGTGTCAACCTGACCGCCGGAACGGCCCTCAACGGCTACCTTCTCGGTACCAAGGCCACCGAGGATGTGGACTACGTGAACACCCCCTCGCAGGGCTATGAATACTCCATGACGGTGACCGATGCCTCGAACATCGTGGCCACAGCCACCGAGCTTGTCGGCACGCCTATGACCATTGCCGAGGCCTGCGCCCAGGCCACCTATGGCAAGCTGGTTACGCTGAGCAATGTTGCCATTGCCCCTATTGGCAACGGAAGAAACTTGATGCTGACCGATGCCGAGGGCAATACGATGAAGACCCGCGACCTGCTGGGCGTGCTGCCCTTCGACTATGAGTGGCCTGCCAACGCCAAGACCATCACGGGTGTCGTCCTCTATTATATGACGGGCTGGTTCCTGATTCCCATCTCGGCCAGTGCCATCGTCGAGGACACGACCGTTGGTGTCAGGGCCGCCACGGTTCAGACCGCCGCTGCCCCCGTCTACAATATCCAGGGCATCAGGCAGAGCAGCCTGCATAAGGGCATCAACATCGTTGGTGGCAAGAAGATTGCAGTGAAGTAGGCTCGATTGCTTATTGACACAGAAAAAGGAGGACATTTTGCCGTTGTGCAAGGTGTCCTCCTTTTTCTGTGTGCTTGCTATTGCGTCAGAAGGAGCAGCCCACGGCGAGGCGGGCGTAGATGCGGTCGCAGCCCAGGCTGTAGGCGTTCGTCTCGTTGGCCTTGCGGTGGCTTAGGCTGAGGGCCACGTGGGGCCTGATGGCGGTGCCCGTGAGCAGGAATGCGTACTTGATGCTCCCGGCAATGCTGTACTGGGCCGCCGTGAGGTACCTGTATTCGCGGTATAGGTAGGCCTCCATTGTGGCGGGTGCCTGCTGCTTGTCGCTGGGCGACTGCAGTGTCAGGTCTTCGTAAGGCTGACCGCTGCCTTGCTGGAATGTGCCACCGAGCGATAGCGACCACACGCCCTGCCGCGTAGGCAGGTTGCGGGTGATGGTGGCAACGCCCTCGTAGCAGTTCAGCTCCTGGCGGCGGCTGTAGGGGAAGACGTAGGCCGTCTGCTGTCGACGAGCCCAGTTCAGTCCGGCGCAGAGTGTCCACGTGGGCAGCTCGTGGCGCAGGCCCAGATGGGCGGTCAGCATAGCGCTGCCGCTGATCCATAGCTTGTTGGCAGTCTTCACGGGGGTGTAGTATTCGTAGTAAGTGGCGCTGGCCTCGTTTTTCAGTTCGCGGTAGGTGGCGGCATCGTTCTGCAGGTTCTCGATGTCGAGGCTCAGGTCTATGTGATACACCGACCGGCGTGACTGGTGGCTGAGCCGGGCGTGAGCCTGATAGATGTCGCTGGCATGGTTGGCGTAGGTGATGGTGTAGGGCGACTTGCGGCCATAGTAGCCCCGGCGATGGGCATAGGTAAAGTCGGCGTATGCCGCGATGGGCTTCGTCTGAAGAGAGGCTTGCACGCCCACTCCGTTGCAGTCGCTCACGAGCGGCATCTCGCGGCTCTTGTCGGTGTAGCCGTCAGAGCCGAACTGCTCGGTGTGGCCCATAAAGGCGGCATAGTCTACCAGCGACACATAGACGCGGTCGCTCTTGCCGTAGGTGCTGAAGCTCAGGCTCTCGGTGTTGCGGTGGTACAGATAGTTGGCCCCCACCTGCAAGTGGCTGCCTATGGGCAGGTAGAAGCCTGCCGAGAGCTGCAGGTCCATCAGTTTGTTCTGGTGGCGCAGGTCTTTGTATTTGGCATAGTTGGCAGCGGTGTAGTCGAGGCGGGCCCCTACGGCAAAGTCGCCTGCGAGGGTGCTGCCGAAGCCTCCTGCCAGGTGGTAAGTGTCGCAGTGCTTGCGGCCCTCGTTGCCAAGCGAGTCCTCCACGAGGTCGACGGGGCGGTGGGGGAGTTTAGTGGTGAGAGGGGTGAGGGGAGCGGGGAGAGGGGAGAGGGCTGAGCCTCCCATCTCCTTGCCAGAGAAGTTATTGTAGCTCATGGAGCCGAAGACCACCGTGTGCTGACTGAGCCGGAAGAACGACTCGATGGCGGCATCGGCTTGCAGCACGTCGGGCGAGCCGTCGTAGTTGGTCAGCCCGCCCTTCTCCTTGGTTACCGACAGCTCGGCCACCGACAGGTTCTGCCGGGCATAGCGCGGGAGGGCCGCGGCATTGGCCGACGTGAGCCACGGGTCGCTTTGCTTCACGTACATATAGTCGCGCAGCAGCAGCGAGTCTTGCGCCAGGCAGCTTAGGCTGCCGGGCAGCAGCATCGTGAGGGCCAGTGTGGTCAGTCTCTTAGTGAGCATTTTTCGCGTTCGTGGAAGTCCTCGGAGGAGTTGTTCCAGTCGAGGAAGATGATGTGGGCGCCTTTCTTGATGGAAGCCTCGGCATCGATGCCGCTGGGGTCGTTGCCCAGGGTGTAGCCATATACCAGTTTGCCGGCATTGGCGGCCAGGGCCTCCGTTTCCTCCTTGTCGACAGTGCGGTAGAGGGCGTGGCCCTGCTTGCAGGTCAGGTAGACGTAGCCCATATCGAGGTCGGCCGTCAGTCGCTTCTGGTTCTTCTCCTTGTCGGCAGCCGAGAACACCTCAACGGCATCTACAATCCATTCGTTGGGCACCTTTACGCAGGCGTTCACGGGTGTCTGTGCCACGCCGGGCGAGTACCACAGGTTGTCGGCATTGGTGCCAAACTGTACGGGCGACACCTCTTGTGGCTGGAACAGGATGATGGCCGGCGACGTGATGCTGAGCGGCCAGGCCGTGCCCTGTCCGAACTTCACGGCTTTCAGGTAGTGCGATGTGGGAATCACGTCGGCTGGGGTGGGGTAGTAGTTGGTCTGGTTGTAGCCGCTCTCGGGGTCGTACATGCAGTAGTAGTCCTTGTTGGCGTAGTTCACCGACTGGCTGTAGGTCAGCGTGTTGTCGATGGCACCCGTGCAGTTGACCACCACCTGCTGGTAAGGCTCAATGACGAGCGGGTGGGGGAAGTACCAGATGCCGTTGAGCGCGGGCGTGAAGCCCTCGGCCTCGTAGACCAGATGGCCGCTGGTGTCGTAGTTCTTGTTGTCGGCCTGGCTGTTATAGGGCGTGGCAAAGGCTATGCACAGGTTGTTGGCCACCACCTGCTGCGGGCAGTTGTTGTAGAGAATGATGCACTTGTCCATCTGGAAGAAGCCCGAGCCGTCGTCCTTCTGGCAGCCGCCGTTGTAGACCTCCTTGATGATGATCTGGTCGACGTTCTGGTCTGGCAGCCGTGGCTCCTCGGTTGCTACGTAGGTTATCTCCCGCACGTCTGAGGTGAGAAACTCGTGGGTGGTGCCGTCGTTCTGTGTGATCACCATTTTCCACGACTGGGCGGCACCCGGTGCAGCGTGGAGCAGGAACAATGCTAATGCAAAGAATACTCGTTTCATATCTGTTTGTTTTTTATTTTTAATGTACTACGCGTTTGCGTGATGATTTCAGCTCGATGTCAATGCTGTTCAGACTGTCGGCCGACACGACGATCATGCTCCTCACGCCGTTGAAGTTGTAGCGCCACCAGGTAGCGCCCGCCGAGTCGAGAAACTGGCTGCTGGTCGAAGCCTCGTAGATGCCAGGCGTGACGGTGAAGCGGGCCACCCCCTGCGCGTCGGTCGAGTCGACGAACACCGCATCGCGGCCTATGCTGCGCAGCTCTACCCGTGCTCCCTCGTAGGGCTGCACCGTGTTCTCGGGGTACACCAGCCTGACCGTGAGCTGCAGCAGGTCGAGGCCCTCGTCGTAGCTGCACGCGCTGAGCAGCCCTGCCGTGATGATCAGTTGCAGGAGTCGTTTCATATCTTCAGTCTTAATGAGAGTCCGTAGTAATAGCTCGGCACGTAGCCGCTGCCGAAGAGCGACGTGTCGAGGTCGGTCTGCGACGAGTGCACCCGCCGCATGGTGTTGAAGAAGTTGTTGGCATAGAACGACACCGACACGTGGTCGCCTATCTCCTTGGTCACGCTCAGGTTGGCCGAGTAGTAGGCCGACAGCCGGTTGGGGTTCATCGTGTAGGCATAGTTGCTGCGCACCACCAGCTGCGACAGGTCGCTGTACAGTTGCGGGTCGTTCTCCTGTGCCCAGATGAAACGTTCGGCAAAGGGCAGCAGCACGTCGGGCTGCTGCCAGGTGGCGTAATACTCCGGGTAGACCACCACAAACTTGTTCTCCGTGCCGTCGTAGGGCAGGCCCGTATAGCCCTCGCCCTCTTCGAGCATATAGCCGCGTGGTCCGTCAGACAGCTCGCTCAGCGAGTGGCGGTAGTTGTAGAGCGAAGCCTCTAAGCGCAGCGACACGATGAGCCTGATGCGGGGCACGTGGGTGGTCACGGTGGCGTTCAGGTTGGCCTGCCGGCTCAGGAAGCCGTTGCTCACCGAGGCCTGGGCACTGCTGCCCGCACCGGCCACGTTGCTGCCCCGGTAGTAGCCCACGTACTGATAGGGCTGCCCGTTGCTCATCACGTTGCTCACGCCCAGCGGCACGTCGGCAAAGAGCACGTCGTCGGTGCCCTTGTAGTGATAGTAGTTGCCGTCGAGCCGCAGCGACGTGCGCAGTGCCGGTATCTGTGCAAAGTCGACCGTCCACTCCAGTCCGTAGCGGCTGATGGGCGTGGCGTTGGTGTAGCTGGTCTGCGTGGTGTACGTCTGCCGCGTGGTGTAGTCGAGCTGCACGGGCCCTTGCGTCCCCGTGGCATCGCTCATCGTGACGATGCCCGTCTGTCGGTCTATGCTGAAGCGGCGGTCGTCGGCGGCTATGCTGCTGCCCTGCAGGGCCGAGGGGGGCGTGTACTTATAGGCAAAGGGCGTGTACTGGCGCGTGCCCATATAGGGGCGGAAGGTCTTGTGGTGGAAGGCCGACAGGGCGATGCGCGTGCCCTTCACGCTCAGCTCCAGCCCCACGTCGGTCTGGTTGGTGTACTGCCAGCGCAGGTCGGGGTTGCGTGCGGCCTGCACGGGGTGGGTGTAGTAGGCATAGTACGACGTGTTGTCGGCCGTCGAGGTCGAGGCGAAGGCCAGCAGGTCGCTGTACGACGGCGATGGGTAGAGCACCTGCATGGAGGGCAGCTTCACGCTCTTGCCCCAGCCTGCGTGCAGCTGCAGGTCGCTCACCAGCCACTGCCGTTGCTGCTGCCACAGCACGTAGCGGGTGCTGAAGCGGGGCGACAGGCTGCCCACCGTGCCGTAGGCCGAACCGCTGATGAGCGTGATGTCGTCGCGCAGGCCCGCCGTGAGCTGCACCGTGCTGCCGTGACGGTTGCTCAGCGGCAGCGACAGCTTCTCCTCGGCATAGAGGCCCAGGTTGTTCAGGGTGGGCAGTTCGTCGTAGCGGTATTCGCGCCACGTGGGGGCCACGGCCAGGTCGGCGTAGTAGGTGCCCCGGCCCAGGTTGCGGCTGCCGGCATACTGCGCACCTGCCGTCAGGTGGCTGAGCAGCGGGCCCAGTCGTCGGTTCCAGTCGGCCTTCAGCTTCGCCGTCCACGACAGCGGCTTCGAGTCGTGGTAGCCCAGCACGTACCAGTAGCCCGTGGGGCCCAGCACGATGGGGCTGCCCACCTGGCCCGACAGGAAGTAGCCCTCCTCGGTGCTGTGCAGGTAGGGCTGGGTCGAGGCGCTGTTGGTATTGGCGTAAGTCTCGTTCTTGCGGTCACTGTACGACAGCGAGGCGCTCAGCTGCAAGTTGGTGATCCACTTCTTGTTCAGCAGCCACTGCGCGTCTATGTGGCCGCGCAGGGCGTTGTCGCGCACCTTGGTGTAGTCGTCGAGCTCCTCGTCGGGGTCGGCTTCCGAGTTGTAGCCGCCAATGTTGCCCGTGAGACCCACGTTGAGCGTCAGTGGCATCGACGAGCGCATGAATATGTTCATATAGTGGGCCGAGAGGATGTTGCGCTGATAGGCCGTGTAGGGCGAGGCCGCGTCGCTGAACGAGCGTGCGTGCTCTACCGACACGTTGAGCATGCCGGCCCGTCGGCCCAGGTCCAGCCCCTTGCTCAGGGCCAGCTGGCGCGTGTGCTGGTTCAGCTTGCCCTCGACCACGAAGGGCGACTTGCCCCGCCGCGTGTTTACCTTCACCACGCCGTTGCTCAGGTCGCCATACTCTACCGAGGGTATGCCCGTCACGATCTCTATGCTCTCTACGTCGGTGGCGCTCACGGTGCGGGTCGAGGCCGCCATCGTCTCGCCAGCGGCGGCGTTGTTGTCGAGCCTCACGCCGTCTACCTCGATGGCCGTGCCGAACGAGGCGTTGCCTTTCTCCTGCTGCGACGCGCTGCGCAGGGCCAGACGGCTGTCGCTCATCAGCGTGGGGTTCACCGTCTTGCCGCCGGGCAGCAGGGTGGCTATGTCGGCAATGTTCAGTAGCTGCTGGTTGTCGAGCGTCTGGCGGTCAATGGTGTAGCTGGTGGTGGCCTCGTCGGTCTTGCGGTGGGCCACCACCGTCACCTCGTCGAGCTTCAGGTTGTCGGGCTTCAGCCGCAGCAGCAGGTCGGTCTGGTCGTGGCTCAGGGCCAGGGGCAGCACCAGCTTCTTGTAGCCCAGGCACTGCACGCTGAGCGTCAGCTTGCCCCGGGGCACGTTCTTGATGGCAAACGCCCCCTTCTGGTCGCTCACGGCCCACAGCCCGCTCTCGCCTGCCAGTATGCTGGCAAACTCCACGGGCTGTCCCGTCTCGGCGTCGACCACCTTTCCGCCCAGCAGCAACTGGGCGCTTGCGGGGAAGGCCAAGCCAAGCAAAAGGCTCAGTAGTATGATAGTGATTCCAGTTCTTCTCATTGCCAATTAGGTTGCAAAGTTATTCATTTTTTCTGAAACGGGCAATACTAAGATTTGGCTATTTTTCGCAGCACGCCCTCGCCCCGAGCGTCTCTGTGGGCTGCATTTTTATGCAGCCCTAAAAGTGGTTATTTATTCGCTGAAAAACGGCGTGCCTGGCTTTCTCGTCAGCCCGACCATCTATGGTGCAAAAATCGCGAATTTCGGACGTTTTATGCAAGCGTCTTAAAATCAACCACTTATGGATATTCGTGTCGGAATCCCCCTCCTTTTCTTTTGCAACGGAGGCTTTATGGTACCTCAATCAAGGCTCCTTTGCGCATCAACGGGCCGCTTTCTGTGAGGCAACGAGGCCGTTTCCGACGCTCAACGAGGCCTCCGCTGAGCGTCAGAAGCGCCCCGGCTGGCTGTTTTCGGGCCCCGTCCCCCGGGGGTTGGGGCCTTCTGCCGTCGTAGATTGCGATTTTTATTTGTCTTGATTTTCGAAAAACAAAATGCAAGAATATACCGTTTTGCACCTAACCGTGGCGCTATTCATCATTTTTCGGTATTCGCATATACTGCTATTGCGCGTTTGGATATTTTTTCGTATTTTTGCACCCAAACCAAACAGTAACATACGAAAACGATTATGAAGAAAATGCTTACAGCTATGCTGCTCCTTTCGGCCTCGATGGGCCTCTCGGCAGCAAGCGATGTGCTGCCCCAGGACGAGGCCGTGCGCCGGGGCACGCTGAAGAACGGCCTCACCTACTACATTCGCCACAACGCCAAGGAAGCCGGTCTGGCCGACTTCTACATTGCGCAGCGCGTGGGCAGCATCCTTGAAGAGCCCCGCCAGCGCGGACTGGCCCACTTCCTGGAGCACATGGCCTTCAACGGCACGAAGAATTTCCCTGGCAAGGGCAAGAAGCTGGGCATCGTGCCCTGGTGCGAGACCATCGGCGTGAAGTTCGGCGCCAATCTGAACGCCTATACCTCGGTAGACCAGACGGTGTACCACATCGGCTCGGCACCGCTGAAGCGCGAGGGCATACTCGACTCGTGCCTGCTGGTGCTGCACGACTGGAGCCACTACATCTTGCTGGAAGACGAGGAAATCGACAAGGAGCGCGGCGTTATACACGAAGAGTGGCGCACGCGCCGCGCCGGCATGGCCATGCAGCGCATGATGGAAGACGCGATGCCTACTATATATAAAGGTACGAAGTACGAGGACTGTCTGCCCATCGGGTCGATGGACATCGTCGACCACTTTCCTTACCAGGACCTGCGCGACTACTACCAGAAGTGGTACCGGCCCGACCTGCAGGCCGTGGTCGTGGTGGGCGATGTCGACGTAGACCAGGTGGAGCGCAAGATCAAGCGCCTCTTCGGCTCCATACCCCTGCCCCGCCAGCGGGCCGAGCGCGTGTACTACCCCGTGACCGACAACAAGGATATGATCGTGTCCATCAGGAAGGATGCCGAGCAGCCCATTGTGCTGGCCCACCTCTATATGAAGCACGACGCCACGCCCGACAGCGCCAAGCAGCACTGGCAGTACCTGCGCGACGACTATACCAGCGAGCTCATCGCCTCGATGCTCAACACGCGCCTGGGCGAACTGCGCCAGCAGGCCGAACCGCCCTTCCTGAGCGCCACGGGCCACGACGGCTCGTTCTTCGTGAGCCGCACCAAGGAGGCCTTCTCGCTGAGCATCAGCTGCAAGCAGGACGACATTCTGGGCAGCATCATCACGGCTGTGGCCGCCACCGAGCGCGTGCGGCAGCACGGCTTCACCGAGGCCGAGCTGCAGCGGGCCAAGAGCGTGCAGCAGGCCGTGGCCGACCGTCGCTACAAGGAGCGCGACGACCGTCGCAACAGCTACTACGTGAACCAGTGCGTGAACAACTTCCTTACCGGAGAGCCCATCCTCTCGGCCCAGTACTACAAGCAGGCCGTTGAGGAGCTGGGCCGCACGGTGACGCTGGCCGACGTGAACGCGATGGCGCGCCAGCTCATTAGCAATCAGAACCAGGTGCTGGCCCTCTACGGCCCCGACAAGGAGAGTGTCGACATTCCCGCTGAGGCCACGCTGCGCCAGGTCGTCGAGGCCGCCCAGCGACAGCCCTACAGCGCCTATACCGAGGAGCAGCTGCCCGACCGCCTGATAGACCAGCTGCCGCAGCCGGGCACCATCGTGAGCGAGCGGCCCTACGGCAAGCACGGGGTCACCGAACTGGTGCTGAGCAACGGCATGCACGTCTACGTGAAGCCCACCACCTATCAGGCCGACGAGGTGGTGATGCGTATGAAGGGCGACGGCGGCACGTCGCTCTATGGCGACGACGACATACCCAACTTCTCGCTCATCTCGAGCAGCGTGACCGAGGGCGGTGCAGGCAGCTTCAGCGCCCCCGCCCTGCGCAAGATGCTCACGGGCCGCGTGGTGCGCGTGTCGCCGTCGGTGGGCTCGAAGGGACAGAGCATCAGCGGCACGTCGTCGGTCAAGGACCTGACAACGATGATGGAGCTCTTCTACCTCTATGCCACACAGCCGCGGCGCGACACGGCGGCCTTCCAGGGACTCATCAATCGCACCCGCTCGTTCCTGACCAATCGCAACGCCTCGCCCCGCGTCGACTATAACGACTCGATAACGGCCATCCTCTACGGTCACCACCCGCGACTGAAGCCCGTGGAGCAGCAGACGCTCGACCGCGTGGACTACGACCGCATCCTGCAGATATACAAGGAGCGGTTCAGCGATGCGGCCAACTTCAAGACGGTCATCATAGGCAATGTCGATATGGACGTGCTGCGCCCGCTGCTGTGCCAGTATCTGGCCACGCTGCCACGGGCCGACCGCCACGAGCAGACCAACTACGACCGCATTCCGCAGATCGTGGTGCACGACGGTACCCACCGCTTCACGAAGCCTATGGCCACACCGCTGGCCAACGTGAGCATCTACTATGCTGCCGACGTGCCCTTCTCGCCCAAGAGCGACCTGGAGCTCGACTTCCTGAAGCGCTGCCTCTCTATTGCCTATACCGACTCGGTGCGCGAGGAGAAGGGCGGTACCTACGGCGTGAGCGTGAACTTCGAGCTGGACCGCGACGACGTGCCCAACGCCACGCTGCGCATCAGCTACAATGCCGACCCGGAGCGCTACGAGGAGCTGAACCCCATCGTCTACAAGCAGCTGCAGGTCATTGCCGAGCAGGGGCCGCAGCCTTCGTCTATGCAGAAGGTGCGCGAGTATCTGCTGAAGCAGTATGGACAGGTAGCCATCACCAACGACTACTGGAGCTACGTCATCTGGCACCAGCTGGACGACGATGCCGACTTCGACGAGGGCTACTGCGACCTGGTGCGCCAGGTGCAGCCTGCCGACGTGCAGCTCATGGCCCGGCGACTGCTGCAGTCGGGCTGCCGCATCGAGGTCACGATGCTGTCGGAACAGAAGTAGTGCGTGGCACGGTTGTCGCTCTGTCAGTGCCAGATTGTCAGTCGGCTGTTCTTTGGCACGGTTTTGGCAATAGGATGGGCAGTTAAGAAACCGAACAAAAGAATAACTCAACAAAAAACTGAAAAAACGTTATGACAATCAAACCATTAGCTGACCGCGTGCTGGTAGTGCCTGCACCGGCCGAAGAGAAAATCGGTGGAATCATCATTCCCGACACTGCAAAGGAGAAGCCCCTGCGTGGCATCATCAAGGCTGCCGGTAAGGGCACCAAGGATGAGGAGATGCTGCTGAAGGAGGGCGACGAGGTGCTCTATGGCAAGTATGCCGGTACCGAGATCGAGCTGGAAGGCGAGAAGTTCCTCATGATGCGCCAGAGCGACGTGCTCGCAGTGATTGAATAAGCCCACCCCCCAACCCCTCCCCAGGGGAGGGGAGTCTGAATAGACTCGGAGGTGGATTTAGTTATTACACATTTTATTATATATTATAAACAATAAAGCTTGGAACCTCCTTAACTAACCAAGCGCCCCTCCCTTGGGGAGGGGGTGGGGGTGGGCTAATTATGGCAAAGGAAATTAAATTCAATATTGAGGCCCGCGAACTGATGAAGCAGGGCGTAGACCAGTTGGCAAACGCAGTAAAGGTGACGCTGGGCCCGAAGGGTCGCAACGTAGTGATTGAGAAGAAGTTTGGTGCTCCCCAGATTACCAAGGACGGCGTGACCGTGGCCAAGGAGATTGAGCTGGAGGACCACTTCGAGAACACCGGCGCACAGCTCGTGAAGAGCGTGGCCTCGAAGACGGGCGACGATGCCGGCGACGGCACCACCACCGCCACGCTGCTGGCTCAGGCCATCGTGAGCGAGGGTCTGAAGAACGTCAACGCAGGTGCCTACCCCATGGAACTGTAGCGCGGTATCTTCAAGGCCGTGATGTGCGTCACCGAGTTGATCGCCAGCAATG
>JAFVEE010000111.1 GCA_017478085.1 Prevotella sp.
CTGACCGACGCCGTCGAGGCTGGCCAGGCCAGTGTGAAGGCCAAGAACGTGCTGCCTAAGATGAAGGAGCTCACCGAGAGCACCAACTTCTACACCGACGCTGCCAAGGACGAGTACTACACGCAGTGGCAGGCCAAGTACGAGGCCGGCACGCTGACCAAGAGCGAGGCCGATGCCCTGCAGGATCCGTTCCTGGTGACTGGCTGGCACGCCAACATCACGGTCGACAACCTGCTGCTCTCTGTATGGGATACCAACCCCGACTTCGTGGATGCTCCCTACTACATCAACAGCTGGAGCGTCGAGGGTGAGACCGACGGCTCCGAGTTCAAGGTTCCCTTCTTCGAGTACTGGACGGGCGACGACCAGTCGCTGGGCGAGCGCACGCTCACTGGTACCATCGAAGGTCTGCCCGCAGGCGTCTACAATGTGAGTGCCTGGGTGCGCGTCCGTGCCAAGAACGGCTACGAGGCTCCTGTCTATGGCATCAGCATGCAGGCTAACGACGGCGAGGCCGTCAACGTGGCCGCAGGCCAGCAGGTGGGTGCATCGCAGTTCTTCCTCGACACCTTCACCGCACAGGGTCGTGTGGCTGCCGACGGCAAGCTGGCTCTGAAGTTCCAGGTGGCTGCCGACAACAACGTGTCGTGGCTGTCGTTCAAGAACGTGAAGTACGCCTTCGACGACGTGGCTACCGGCATCCAGAGCATTGGCGCCAACGGCCAGGCCGAGGGCATCTACAACCTGAACGGCCAGAAGGTGGAGAAGACGCGCAAGGGTCTCTACATCCAGAACGGCAAGAAGGTCGTGGTGAAGTAGTAGTAAGCCATTACATTCATGAACAATCGTTATTTAGTCTCTTTATTGCTGCTTGCCTGGGTCGCCCTGTCGGCCCAGGCACAGCAGTTTAATGTGGCCACCACTCAGCAGCTGCGTGTGCATCTGAAGGACGGTGGCGTGCATACGTTTGACGTGAGCCAGGTAGACAGCATTGACTTCCTGACCCGTAACGACACCACCTGGTATGGTCTGCCTACCTTGCAGATAGACGTGCCCACCAAGTTTGCCGACAGCTACGTGCAGCAGGTTCTGTACCAAGGGCAGAAGGTGGCCGAGGTGTGTCTGGAGTACATTCGCAGCGAGGAGCGGCAGCACGTGGTGGTATATCCTGCCGATTCTACGGGCCGCGCCGACCTGACGCAAGGCATCTCGGCCGACGATGGAGGCACCGTGGTGTGGGACACTCTGGCCAACACCGTGACCTATACGACAGGCAACGCCCCCGTGGAGCATCTTTTCCTGACGGCTGGCCGCCTGACCACCGAGGGCAGTGCCGACGCGCTGCCCACCGAGGTGAGCCCCGAAATGCTCATCGATGTGCGTGGCGGCGGCAAGGAAGAACTGCGCTACCCCATCGTGAAGATAGGCACCCAGTACTGGATGGGCCAGAACCTGGCCACCGAGTACTACCAGGACGGCACCCAGCTGCCCACCTATAGCAGCACGCAGGGGGCTACGTGGAATGCCAATACCACCGGTGCCGCCCACATCTACGCCGACAACCAGGACTACCTCTCGATGTACGGCCGCCTCTACAATGGTCACGCCGTGCTCAGCACTGCGGGCCTGGCCCCCCAGGGCTGGCAGGTGCCCACCATCGAACAGTGGACCCAGCTGCGCACCTATGCCGGTGCATCAGCTGCTCTATACAAGAGCGACCTGCCCCTGACCTGGGTGAACGACGGCGAGGGCAACAACCTCACGGGCTTCGATGCCTATGCCGGCGGCTACTACAGCAGTGCCACTGGCGATGTGAACGAAGGCCAGGACGGCTGGTTCTGGTCGCAGACCGTGCTCTACGACGTTCTGACGCGCAGCAATTCGCTCGGCACGTTCCGGCTGAACAATGCTGCCAAGAACTCGGTGGTCTACTCCGATGCGGGCCACAGCTATCAGTTCGGCCACTCCGTTCGTTGTGTGCGTAAGTAAATAACCAGCAAGGCACCCGAAGCTCTTTTCGGGTGCCTTGCACGTTATTTATAAAAAATTAACGAAGGAGTAAACACGCAACTCTCAACTTTTTCGTACCTTTGCAGCCGCAATTGGCTGCCGCGATGGTGGAATGGTAGACACGAGGGACTTAAAATCCCTTGACCAGGAATGGTTGTGCGGGTTCGAGTCCCGCTCGCGGCACTTCTTTTTACGAGTTTCCCCCGCTATCGTGCCTCTGCGTCGTCCATATCGTCGTCCCAGGCACTTCTTTTTTTGCGTGCGGCAAAGTTGAAGTCCTTCTCATCGTCGAACTCTTCGCCATCGGTCTTGATGGCTGTCGTATCTGATCCTTGAAGGAGCATCGTGTATGGGCTTAGGGTGATCTCCCGCATCAGGGGAGCGATATATTGTTTTTTCTGCATGATGTCTTGTTGGGTTTTGTGCTGTTCCTATTTACTTAATAACCACTTTCTTGTCGCCTACGATGTAGATGCCGCCGCTCTTGGGCGTGCTTGCCTTGCGGCCCTGCAGGTCGTAGAGGGGGAGTAGGGCAGATGATGATGGGCTGGGTGCTGCTGTGGGCTGCTGTATGCCCAGCGTGGCCTCGTCGCCCATGGCAATGCGCAGGCTGCGGGCTCCGGCCTCGTTGCCCACCTTCAGGAACACGCGGCCTGCCGATAGCGAACGGCTGCCCGTGTAGCGGTGGAAGGCCACCTCGGTCTCGCTGCCCAGCGTGCCCAGGGCATAGATGTCGCTGCCTGTGGCATTGGTGCCGTCGCTCACGTGCAGCAGGTTGTCGGGGTAGCTACGTGCCTCGTGGCTCGGTTTCAGCTCGTATGTACCGGCTTTGCCCAGCAGAATGACCGCCTCGCCTTCTGCTGCCGTGCTCACGGGGGTCAGCAGGGCAGCGTCGGTGGTGGTCTGCCTGACGATGTAGGCCTCCACCATATTGGGGAACTCAACGTCGGTCGTTGCCACATAGGTAGCTATGTTTTGCCCGTCGAGGGTCAGCTGGCCTATGCTGGCCATAGGCGTGTCGCCATAGTCCATAGTGATGCTCTTCACGTCGAGGAACTCGCTGGCCAGCGTCGATGGAGTGCCGGTTGCGGGCGTGGCGTTGGTCACGATGCTCAGCAGCGCGTAGGCAGGGCGTGTGCCGTCGGTCACCTCATAGTTGAAAGGAATGACCAGCTCCTGCCATTCGTCGTCGGTGTCTATTCCCGTCAGTTCGGCAGTGGCTATTACGGTGCCTAATTCCTCCTCCGTATCAGTCTCGGTGAGGTTGGATAGCGGATAGGCCATAGTGCCAGGTGTGTAGAGCACGCAGCCTATGCGGGCATTGCCAGCCACCAGCTGTCCCTTCAGCACCACCCTGAGTGCGTCGGGCAGTCCGGTGAACTCGGTTGCCTCGGCCTCCGAGGCCATCACGTAGGCATTGTTGTACTGGGGGGTGAAGACCTGTCCCACCGTGGGCACCACATAGTGGCGGCCCGTGGTGAGCAGTCCCGGATAGTGCACATTCTCAACCACGGCAGCCGTCAGGTGCACGCTGCCATCGGTGTTTCTTGACATTTGGCTCTCGTTGGACCCGGTGCCCACGTAGCCTTTCCAGGCCACGGGCTCCCTGCCCGTATAGGTGACGGGCTCCCACCAGTAGCCGCCTACCACCGTCTTCTCTTCCCACTGGGCAAAGTCGCTGTTGGGCAGCTGGTAGACGGGTTGGAACACGTTGAACTCCACATGCTGCAGGGCCGGACCCCTGACGCCGTTGGAGGCCAGTACTACGGTGACGGTGGCCTTGCCCACGCCCACGGCGGTGACGAGGCCCTTGTCGTCGACGCTGACCACCTGCTCATTGCTCGACTGGTACGTCAGCACCCCGTCGTGGCTCTTCTGTGCGATGCCTATCTGCCACTCGTCGCCCAGGATCAGGCGGGCCGAGTAGCTGCTGAGCGTCAGCGAGCCTAAGGGCAGCCCCTCGGCCGAGGTTACGTCGGTTGGCGCGATGACATGCAGTGTGCGGAATCCGGAGGTGCCGTTGACAACGTATTCATATTCGTAGGGTATGCCCGTGAAGCCATATTCGCCCCCCACCACGATGTCGGGGTTGCTGGCTGGCAGCACGATCTGCACGCCCGTCTGGCCAAACAGCAGGGCGTTCACCACCGTGGCATTGCGCAGTTCGCCGTACCAGGCAGCGCCTACGCTGTTGGCCTTTGTCACCAGTCGCACCCGCTGGTACAGGTAGTCCTTATCTTCATAGACGCCCGAAGGTATGGACTTGGCTGGCGAGGCAATATCGGCCAGTTCTACGTTGGCCACGGGAGCCACGCCCCCTTTTCTGATGGTCACCTCGTTCCCGTCCATAAAGCTCCATTGCGAAAGCTGGTTGCGGTAGGGGGAGTAAGAGCCCGTGACGATGCCCGTCACCTGGTCGCCCTCGTGCAGCGACGTGCTGCCAGTGCCACTTAGCAGGAGCAGTCCGGCATTCTTGTCGTTGGTGGGGTCTTGAATAAAGATGCTGTCGCTGGTGATCCACGTCACCACGGCGTTTCTCAGTTGCACATATTCCTTCAGGGGTGACGTGGCGTTCTGGTTCAGGTCGGTGATGCTCTCGCGCACGTTCAGCTTTTCGATGGTAGCAGTGCCTACGTCGCTGTTTATCTTTCCGCTTACGTGGGCAATGGCCTTTATGGTGGTCGTCGCGCTGATGGTGAAGGGAGCGACATAGCGTATGGAAGCCTCGGTGGGCGTGGTGCCGTCGGTCGTATAATAATAGGCGGCTCCCTGGTCGTCGCTTCCTATGGTCACCGTGCTCTGCGTGAGGAATGGGTTGGGATTGCCCGTAATGGTGGGCACCCTTGCCTTCGTGTCGTCTGGTTCATACTCTATGGTGAACGAGCGCAAGTACCAGAACTCGTTGGTCGTCTTTTCTATGACTACGGTCTCGGCATCGCCCTCCCAGGTGAAGTAATTCCTGCCTGCGGTTGTGGTGCTGCCTTTGAGTGCGTAGCTTATGCCGCTGCCGTTTGTCACCTCCTTGCCGTCGACCGTCAGCAACGTGTTGCCCTCACTGGGCGCGTAAGAGGCATAGCTGGTCGGGAGTGTGCTGGTACGTCCGTCTATGCGTAGTGATTTGATCCTAGCCTTAGTGGGCGAGCTGAACACCAGGCGCACGCGGTTGGCAGCAGTGTTGTTGCCATAGACGTACAGACTGCGCGTGTCGCCGTTTACCAGGCCCACCGTGCGGGGGCGGTTGGTGCCCGTCACCTTGGTGGCATCATAGACAAACTTCATGTGTATGTCGGCATTTATGTCTATCTCCAGTCCCAGGTTGGTTGCAGCGGCAGGGATGTCGGTTGCCGATAGGTCGGCAAAATAAAGCTGTGGTGTCTTGTTGCCGTACAAGTCTGCGTCGGCAAACGAGTGTGTCACGACATCTGTCCTGGCCCAGGCCGTTGTGGCCACCAATAGCAGTGTCCATAACCATGACCTGCGTAGCAGTTGCCTGTCATTGCGTAGCGTTCTCATCATGTCTGTTTTCTTTTTGTAAGTAAATAATCTGCGGCGCGGGGCCGTCTTTGTGTTGGGATTAGTTTGCAAAATTAGTGGATTTTGGGAAGAAAACAGAACATACTCCCTGCGTTTAAATGTTTTTAACCAAAAAGCGCCCTCAGTGGCTCACACCGACAGCACGAACTCGTCCCACTGGGCGGGAGTGCCTTTCTGGCCGAACGCCTTCTCGTAGAGGCGCGAGCGGGTGTTGCTGACCGACTGCTTCGAGTGGGCCGTGAGCTGGGCGATGCCGATGGGCGAGATGCCCAGCCTGATCAGCCAGCACACGCGCCGCTCCTGTGGTGTGAGGCGGCAGAACTCCTGCAGGCGGCGGGTGAACCCAGGGTCGGCCTGCTCGATGGCATCCTCCAGCTGGTGAAAAACCTCGTCGCTGAGTGGCTGCTGGCTGTTGTCGCTCAGCAGCCGCTGACTGAAGTAGAGCGTGCCCATCTGGCTGTGGGTCAGGGCCAGCAGGCTGTCGGTGGTGGCCAGTTCCTGCGCCCGCTCCAGCTGCTTCAGGGCCGAGGGCGCGTCGCCCTGCTCCATCAGTGTCAGAGCCTCGTGATATTCGCGCAGCCCCGCCTCCTGCCGCGAGCAGGAGGCGAGCGCTATGAGCAGAAAGGAAAGCAGATACTTGTTCAAGTTGTCAGGGTTGTCTTGTTAGAATCTTTTCCGGCCATTCTCGATATACAGGCCCTTGGCAGGCTTGCGGGCCAGGCGGCGACCCGTAAGGTCGTAGTACTGTGGGGCCTCCTGCCTGGCCACCGGGGCCTGAACGGCGCTGGGCTCGGTGCCCACGGCATCCTCGCCTAAGTACTGGCCGATGAAGAGGATGACACCCGTGCTCTGCTCGCTGATGATGTAGAGGAACGGACGGTTGGCGTGGAACTCGTAGACCATAGGCTCGCCGATGGAACTCTTTTCGGTTGCCTCAATTACGGTGACGGCGGCTGCCTCGGTGCCCTCTTCGTCCATCTTGATTTTGGCTGACTGGAACATATTGCTGATGTAGACTGGGGCATTGCAGAAGTAGGGGATGTCGGCAGTGGTATCGCTGAAAGCACTCGGCATGCCCAGCGCCTTCATCGTTTCCACCAGGTTTACGTGGGTCGTGATGTCCATACGGGGCAGCTTTACGTCGACCTCCTCGACCGATAGCCACTGATAGTAGCCCCACTGCTTGCCGTCGAGCGTGCCGAGCACATCGTCCACGGTCTTGCCCTCGCGCGGCAGCAGCACCGTCATGCGGTAGGCCCCGCTGCCGTAGGGCAATGCCAGCATCTGGCAAAGTTCGTCCTCGGCATAGGGCAACTGGTTGCGCAGGTGCATCATCGGCACCAGTTCGCCGCCGTTGAACGACTCGTCGCGCGTCTCGTCCTTGTTGAACTTCAGCGTCCATATACCCTTGAAGTAGACGGCATTCAGCAGGTAGCTGGCAGCACCGGAGTTGTAGGAGTCTACATCGAGCACCTTGGGTATCATGCCCATCGTGTGGTCGCTGGCCCACTGGTTGATGACGTCTATCGTGGCGAAGTCGTTGAAGTCCCGCGTCTCGGTGGTGGCATCGTAATAGGTGTGAGCCTTCTGCACAAACTCGGGCAACAGCACATAGTTGTTGTTTACGAAGATGGCATCAGAGATCATCACGCGTGTCTGCTCGTCGAGTGCGGGCATCTCGGTGAGCATCTTGCGGCAGAAGGCGTTGATGCCGTCGGCCCCGGCCTGCCCGAAGCCCAGCGTCTGGCATATTTCCTGTTGCGTCACCCCGGCGGCACCGTTGTTCAGCAGTCCCAGGTCGAAGGTGATGCTCAGCGGCGAGACCACCTGGCTCGTGTTGCCGCGCGTCTTGCTGAACAGGCGGAAGGCAAAGTCGTTGTTGCTCTGCACCAGTGCCCGCTGCTCGGCGGTCAGGGTGATTTGCTTCGGCTCTTCGTAGCCGTAGTCTTGTGCTTGTGTGGCAGCCGTCAGCATCGTGGCGGTCAGTGCCAGGAGTAGTCTTTTCTTCATAGTTATCAAGGGTTGTTTTGTTTTTTTATTTTGGTTCCTTCTTGGTGTAGCCACGCCTCCACAATCTGCCTCACGTCGGCCATCGGCCGGCCTGTCAGCAGCGGGGTGCAGTCGGCATAGGCGCAGGCTCCGTCCTGTGCCCACTCTGGCTCATCGGGCAGCACGGGGTTGTACATCTTCGCTTTCTCCTTCGCTAAGCACAAACGCCTGGGCTATTTCCTCGTCGTCGAAGTAGAGCTCGCACCGGGCTGCAAGGCAGATGCTGTCGCGACACTCCATCGTGAAGACCACGAGCGTGCATACATCGTCCTTCTGTAGCCGTATGTCCATAAGTGACCGATAGCTGCACTGGCCGTTGGCCATATTGCCCCACCAGCCTAAGGGCACGACGGCGAGTGGCGGCTCGCTGAACGTGATGCTGTCTACCCTGGCCGTGGCGTAGGCAGGCAGCTGCCCTATCTGGAAGCTGTCGGCCCGGAACACGATGCCGTTCGTGTGCTCCAGACTGAACACGTGGCACGTGTCGGCTTGACACACGTACATCTGCTGTTGTTGCTGGGCCAGACCAGGCGTTCCTGCTGCCAGCAGTGAGAGGATGCTGAGATACTTCTTCGTCATAACAGCTGCAAAAGAAGCAAAATTTTTTGATACTGCCAAATTTCTGAGTACACAAATGGTAAACCGTGATAAAATGGGGGGTGTTTTAGAGACATTACCACCCCCGCCGCCCGTGGTCTGCTGCTCAAGACCGAGCGCCTGAGCGACTGCACCGTCAGAACCATAAAGGTGCCGCGTTAAGGTTCCCCATTTCATCCCACCCTTCAACGGAGCCTCCATTGCATCCTAATGGAGGCTCCGTTGAATTACAATAAAGGCTCCGTTCCAATACAACAAAGGCTCCGTTGTGTTCTAATGGAGCCTTTATCCCAGATTGGCCTTTTGGCACGGAAAAACGCGGAAAAACACTGTTTTCCTTATTGTTCTATGACTAAAAGTCCGTGTTTTTCCGCGTTTTTCCGTGCCAAATGACTTCTAATGACCTTTTTGGGTTTATTATTCAGTGATGTGCCAGGGGTCGCCTTTCAGGCTCAAAATTTTACAAAATTGAAAACAAAATTGAACAAAATAGGTTGGCTACGCCAATATTTTGAATAATTTTGATATACATTTTGTCTAATTTCTGCGCGAAGCGCATCCTGTCATCCATTCGCAGAACTATTACTTCACCTCCCAGATGTCATTGGTCTCGAGCAGCTCGGTGAAGTTGTGGTATTTCTTCTGCGCGCTGACCTCGGCCAGCTGCTGGTAGACGGCGTCGTTGTAGGTGGGAGCCTCCACGTCGCGGATGACACCAAGGGCGATGGGGAAGCCGTCCTCGGGCGTCATCATGGCCAGCTTCAGCTGCAGGGTGTTGTCCTCGCAGTGGGCATCGTGCACCAGGATGTCGTCGAGCGTGTAGCCGTCCTTGCCAATCTCTACCACCTTCAGGCCGAAGCCCTGCTGCACCAGGCCGTACTCCTGGTTCTCACCGAACACCAGCTTCTCGCCGTGGCGCACGTAGATGGCGTTCTTGCGGCGGCCCTCGTTGTTGTAGACAATGTCGTGGCAGTGGTCGTTGAAGATGACGCAGTTCTGCAGCACCTCAGTCACGGAGGCA
>JAFVEE010000112.1 GCA_017478085.1 Prevotella sp.
CTGTCTTCAACACCATCGAGGAAGCCCGTGATATGGCTGCCAAGACGACAACCAAGACGGGACTTGCTGTATTTACGACTATCAACAGAAACATATATGAGACAAAGAAAGAACGCAACCCGCTCTTTGAGAGTGAGTGTGTAAGGTATATCGTCAAGGACGAAATCCTGCCCAAATGGAACTATCTTGTCAAATGCAACTGATGACATATGAATTGTACCAAGTTATTTTTTAACGATCACTAAATACGGTATAGGACACACCCATTTGCTGGGCGAGTTCCTTCTGCGTCAGTCCACGGGCTATGATTTCGTCCTTTATCATTTCTCCTGGGTGTATCAGTTCTGATGAAACCATATTATTAGCGATTCTTTCCTCCGCGATATTTTGTATCTTAGCCATAACCTTTATTTATAATGATTCGACAATTCTAGAATCTTCCCTCCTTATCACCATGAAGCGCCTCAAAGTGGAGCGACTTGAAAGTATAGAGTTTCTGCAGATATTCTTCATTGAAGGTGACAACCATATACTATTTTTTTGCAAAGATACACAAAAGAAAAGAAATTCGCAAATAATCGAATTGTTTTTTTACTCCCAACGCAGATAATTGCCCGTAATTACAATTCTCTGCTATTTTATTGCCAATAAATATAAATAAGTGGGGCTGAAATGCCAATTATTCCCATAGAATTTGTACTTTTGCAGCGAAATTGTCAATTATGTACGATCAAATCCGAGAAGATACCCTCTATATCATTCTTTACGCGATGGTGACGGCTATAGCCATGATGGCCAGTTGCTATCTGCTGCTGCGCCGGGCCAACGGCATTGCGCCCGACGTTACGCCGCCGATGCGCCTGCGCCGCTGGACAGCGGCGTTTTTTGCAGCCATAACCTTGAGCCACATCTGGTATATGCCGATGCTGTTCCGCAGTACTACCGAAGAGATGATGCGGAACTTTCGTGTAGGAGCGGTGCTCGACTGCATGATTCTCCTGCCGCTGGCCGCCGTCGTGCCAGTGACCATGCTGCAAGACCGCCGTCGCCCGCTGTGGCCTGTGGCGGTGGTGTTTGCGCCGCTCGTTGCTGGCATGGCGTGGGTCGCCGCAAGCCATGATGATGCCCTCATGCCGAAGCTGCGTGTCTATATCCTGCTGCTGGGCATAGGCCTGTTCGTCTATATGGTACGTGCTTTAAGACAATATGGCCGCTGGCTGCGCGACAACTATGCCGACCTGGAGCATAAGGAGGTGTGGCAGAGCCTGGTGGTGCTGGCCGTCATGCTGCTGGTGATGGGCATCTACTCTTTTGCCATCACCGATATGGCCTCGCAGTACGTACTGCAGGTGAACGAAGTGATACTCGTAGGCTATCTGCTGTGGCGGGTGGAAACGCTGAGCGACCTGGGCACCCAGCAGGCAGAGACGCTGACGGCTGCCGAGGACGACCTGCAGGCCATCGGGACGGACGACACGGAGGAAGAGACGGAGGCGAATGCCCTGCCGCCCTCCATCCGCGAACGCTCGGCCATGCCGCTTAGCCTGTCAAAGAAGATCGAAGCCCAGCTGAAGCAGCACTGCGAGGACGGGCAGCTCTATCTGCAACACGACATTACCGCCACGCAGCTGGCCACCGAGATTGGCGTCAACCGCTCCTACCTCAGCCAGTATTTCTCCGGTCAGGGCACGACATACAATGCCTACATCAACGATCTTCGCATTCAGCACTTCGTCCGCCTCTACCACGAGGCAGCCGCCATCGGCTAGCCCATATCGGTCAAGCAGCTGGCCAACGAGAGCGGCTTCCGCAGTTACAGCACGTTCAATGCTGCGTTCAAGCAGAGCTTGGGAACGACCGCGACGGAGTGGATGCGCACTTCAGAATCGTAAAAAACTGCTTCAGAATTCTCAAAACTTGCGGGGCAAGGCCGTTTGGGCAGTGTGATTCCAAGGGAATTTGTCTACCTTTGCACGCTAAACGGAACAAACTTGTATAATCCCCTAAAAGTTTTTTGAAATGAAGAAAATCATGCAATGGGTGATGGCCGCCACCCTCGTCTGCGGCCAGAGTGTATTCACAGCATGTTCGTCGAACGACGACAACAACCCGTCCCCAGCAGAGACTAAGGATGCTGGCGCGCCCGACTATTCCAAGAAGTCATGCTGGTACCAAATTCCGGAAATCACAAAGGAGTTCGACACGTTCTACATTCCCGCAACGGAGTATGTCGCCTCAAGCTTTGAGGAAGGTGCTTCTGATTACGCGGAGATTGGCAATGCCGATGTGATGGTGGGCGCACCCGTCGAATACGAGGCACATGCGAGCGTGTTTGCGGAAAGCACCAACGTGTTCATGCCCTATTACCGTCAGGCAGGATTCCGGCTTGAGGCAGAGACTTTTAAGAAATTAGGGAACTTCGAACCAGCCATTTCTGGCATGCCCTACGATGATATCACTGCCGCCCTCGACTACTACTTCAAGAACTACAACCAGGGCCGTCCGTTCGTCATTGCGGGTCACAGTCAGGGTTCTGCCATGACTAAACTCGTGCTGAAGAAATACTTCAAGGAGCATTCCGACTACTACCGCCGCATGGTCGCTGCCTACGTCATTGGCTATTCTGTCACGAGGGACGACCTCAGGGACTACCCGCACCTGAAGTTTGCAACTGGCGAGGCCGACGCGGGTGTCATCATCAGTTGGAACACCGAGGGCATCAGGAACGTGGAGGAAAACATATCGACTGCCGTGGTGCTGCCGAATGCGATTAGCATCAACCCGATAAACTGGAAACTCGATGATACCTATGCACCTGCAAGCGAGAATCTGGGTTCGTACATGCCGAACGCGGAAACCGGCAAGTACGAGATAACCGATGTAGGCGCGGACGCACAGGTGGTGCCCAGTCGCGGCGTGGTCTTGACGCACGCTGCCGCCGAACCAATGTCTGGGGAACTCGCCGAGAAAGTTATGGAAGTCCTTGGGCCTGACGGCCGCCACGCCAGCGACTACTCGTATTACTACAACAACATCAAGGATAATGTGGCTAAGCGCATCGCGACTTATAAGGCGAACCACTAACAGCCGGAGATGACCGACGGAAGACCATACGGCGCAACCTTCTCGTAGCCTGTCACTGGTTCAGCTCCATCTGGAAGGGCGGCAGTGGCAGGCCATTCTTGGCGAAGGCGTTGGCGCGCAGCGGGTTGTTCTTCCACGCATAGCGGACGAGCTGCGGACGATCGACGGGCGACTGGATGACGATTCGGTCGCCCGTCGCTGTGGCTGCGGCGTTCTGGAAGCGACCGTCGGGGCCAGCCACCTCGAACTCGTAGAGCGGGCCGTCGGTGCGCAGCGGCTGGTTGAGCGAGAGAATGAGCTGTTTGCCATCGGCAAAGATACTGTTTACCTCGGGCAAACATATTGTTTTCTTGTTCCAAATGACATGGTCGAAGCCTTGGGCTATGCGCTGCGCCACCTCACGCTTGCGCAGCGGGTGGATGTCGACCGTCTCGCCCAGGTCGATGGTGCAGGCCAGTTCGGCATTGGGCAACTTCTGGGCCACCAGTCGCTGCGCCTCGCGCACCTGGCTCCAGCCCGTGTCCTGCGGCTTGTCGGTAGGCTCCATAAAGTTGGCCAGCTGCACAATGACGAAGGGCAGCTGGGGCTCTTGCCACAGCTGTCGCCAGCCCGTGACCAGCTCGGTGAGCCACGTTTCGTAGTGGCGGGCATCGCCGCCCGTGTTGCTCTCGCCCTGATACCACACCACACCCTGCAAGGCGTAGGGTGCCAGCGGATAGAGCATCGCGTTATATAATACGGAGGGCAGGTTCTGGCCACCCGCATCGATGCCGGGGCAGGGCTGCATGCGTGCTCCCTCGTGCACGCGCCACTGCTCGCTCAGGGCCACCTCGGTGCCATCGTCGAATATCAGCTTATAAGGTTTCTCGGGAATGAAGTGCGGGGCACCGCCTTTGGTGGTGAAGCGCACGGTGAGGGCATTGCGCCCCTCGGTGAGCACCCCGGCGGGAATGGTGTAGCGGCGCGGCGGGTACTGATAGCCCGTGGAACCCACCTGGCGACCATTTACGTAGGTCTGGTCGGCATCGTAGAGCGTGCCCACCAACAGGCGACAGGCCTGTCCGGCGTGGGCGGCATCGATCTGAACATACTGGCGGGCCCAGAGCGTGCCGTGGTAACGGAAGTCGCTGGTCAGGTTGACGCTTTGCGGACGGCCATTGGACTGCGTGCTAAAGGCCTGCTTCACCTCCCACTGGCTGTCATCGAAGTCGCGGGCAGCCCATTGGTTGGCCAGACCGGGATCAGTCTCGTTCATAATCTGGTTCCAGCGGTTCTGCGCCAGCATGCCGGCCCGCTGCATGGTGCGCACCATCTCGTCGTCCTGATAGAACTGCGTGCGGGCATACTCACTGGGGAAGTGCCGGCGCAACGTGTCGGCGGGCAGCCAGGCCTGTATGGGCGTGCCGCCAAGCGAGTTCACAATGATGCCCTGCGGCACCCCCGTCTTCTCGTACATCTCGCGGCCCAGGAAGTAGCCTACGGCAGAAAAGAGCCAGGCGTTCTGCTTCGTGACGGGCTTCCAGTTGATGGGCGTGGGCTTCACGTCGCTTTTCGGTCCGTGGGTGTCGTAGTCGGTCTGCACGCGGAACATTCGTATCTGCGGGTTCTCGTAGTCGTCGATCACCTGTCCGTACTGCGGATATACCCGCTCTACGGTCACGTCGATGTTCGACTGGCCGGAGCATAGCCACACGTCGCCAATCAAAATATCTCTCAACTCTAAACTCTCAACTCTTAACTCATACGGCCCTCCCGCCTTCTGCTGGGGCAGCACGATCTGCCAGTGGCCATTGGCATCGGCAGTGGTCTCATATACCTTCTTACGGAACGTCACGCTGACGTGCTCGCCCGCGTCGGCCCAGCCCCAGACGGGGATGGGCTTGCCGCGTTGCAGCACCATACCGTTCTGAAACAGCTGCGGCAACAGCACCCTGGCCTCTGCCGCCATTGCGCCAAGAAGCGCAAGAATCATTACAAGCGTCTTTTTCATAACAAGGGCAAAAGTAGCCATTTTTTCGCATAAAACCAACAATTATTCTACCTTTTATTGCCCAATGAAACAATTTGTGAAGTATCTGCAACATTTCATCACTGTTTCATCCAATAAAATTTATTACTTTTGCACCAAGAAACTAAAAAGCAAAAAACGATATGACAACAGACACAGCTCAACAACAAAAAGGCTTCTACAAGCTTTCGTGGGTGCAGCGCATCGGCTTCGGCTCGGGCGACCTGGCACAGAACCTCATCTACCAGACCATCTGTATGTACTTGCTGTTCTTCTACACCGACGTCTACGTGCTCGGTGGCGATGCAGCCCGCTCGGCCGGCCTGGCCGGAACAATGTTCCTCGTGGTGCGTCTGGTCGACGTGCTCTGGGATCCGCTTGTGGGCACCTTCGTCGACAAGCACACGCCGCGCTGGGGCAAGTACCGCAGCTACTTAGTGATGGGCGGCATACCGCTCACCATCCTGGCCATCCTGTGCTTCTGGGACGGCTTCGCTCCGTCGCTGCTCTATGCCTACGTGACCTACGTGGGCATGTCGATGCTCTACACCTTAATTAATGTGCCCTACGGCGCACTGAACTCCTCGCTGACCCGCGACACCGACGAGATTACCATCCTGACCTCGGTGCGTATGTTTATGGCCAACGTGGGCGGCCTGTGCGTGTCGGCAGGCGTGCCCATCATCGTGGCGCTGTTTGCCTCTTCCGAGAGCCTGCCCATCGAGATGGCCCTGTTTATGGGTCTTGGTTCGCTGCCCTCGTTCATCTTTATGCCGCTGGTGCCCGCCATCAAGCGCAAGGTGGGCAAGAAGAATATGTTCTACATCTTCCTCACGGTGGCCATCGTGGGTATGGCGATGCTCTACATCATCAGCAAGTTGGGCACGGTGAAGGAGAAAATCACGCTGGTCTACATAGCCCAGTTCATCAAGTCTACGGGCGTCATCGTGGCCACGGGCTATTTGTGGGCACTCATTCCCGAGGTCATCTCCTATGCTGAGTACACCACGGGCCGCCGCATCGCCGGCATCGTAAACGCCCTGACGGGCATCTTCTTCAAGGCAGGCATGGCCCTGGGCGGCGTGGTGCCCGGACTGGTGCTGGCCTGGACGAACTATGTGGCCAGCGAGCAGGCTTCTACGCTGCCGAAGGACTCGCGGGCCTGGTTCCTCACCATGCTCATCTTCTCGCTGGTGGGTCTGGCCCTGCTCATCTTCTGCTTCTCGCAGACTAAGGAGCGCGTGGTGATGGACGAGAGCGAGACGAAGAACGTGAAGGTCTCGGACCTCTGGACTGAGTTTATGCGCAACCGTCCCCTGCGCATCATCGCCCTGTTCTTCATCACGGCCTTTGCTATGATGAGCGTGGGCAATGCTGCCGGTGCCTACTTTATGAACGACCTGGAGCTGCAGACGCCCGAGGCCCAGGAGGGCATCCGCTGGCTGGTGTGCATCATCCCCGCCATGCTGCTGCTGCTCGCCATGTTCATCATCTCGAAGTACGAACTGAGCGACGAGGTCATCGACAAGATTAACAAGGAAATCGAAGCGCGCAATCATGAGTAAGCTAATGAAGGGGCTGGCCGTCGCCCTGATGATGGCTGCTGTCGTTCCTGCTATGGCACAGCAGGGGTTGAAAGATGCTATAGGAAAATACTGCCTGGTGGGTGCTGCCGTCAACCAGTGGCAGAGCGATGGGCAGGTGCCCGAGGCCGATGCCGTGATAGACCGCCACTTCAACTGCGCCGTGGCCGAGAACTGCATGAAGTCGGAGTGCCTGCAGCCCGCCGAGGGCATATTCGACTTCCGCGTGGCCGATAAGTTCGTGAGCTACTGCCAGAAGCACCAGCTGAAGGTCATTGGCCACTGCCTGGTGTGGCACTCGCAAGCCCCCGACTGGATGTTTACCGACGGCTACTGCGCACGTCCTGCCTCGAAGGAGGTGCTGCGCGAGCGAATGATCAAGCACATCAAGACCGTGGTGGGCCACTATAAAGGTCAGGTGCACGGCTGGGACGTGGTGAACGAGGCCATCGAGGACGATGGCTCGTTCCGCAAGTCGCCCTTCTACAACCTGCTGGGCGAGGAGTTCATCGAGCTGGCCTTCCGTGCCGCCCACGAGGCCGACCCCGATGCTGAGCTCTATTACAACGACTTCTCAATGGCCGGGCCTGCCAAGCGCGAGGCCGTGTGCCGACTGGTCAGGAACCTGAAGGCCAAGGGCCTGCGCATCGACGGCGTGGGCATGCAGAGCCACAACGGACTTGACTATCCCAACCTGACGGAATACGAGAAGTCTATCGATGCCTTTGCCGCCTGCGGTGTGAAGGTGATGATTACCGAGCTCGACATCAACGTGCTGCCCAACCCGCAGTCGTTTGGCGGTGCCGACATCAGTCAGAACTTCGAGTATCAGCAGAAGCTGAACCCCTACGCCAATGGGCTGCCCAAGGACAAGGCCAAGGAACTGGAGGAGCGCTGGATGAGCCTCTTCAACATCTACTACCGGCATCGCGACCAGATTTCGCGCATCAACCTCTGGGGCATCAGCGACGGTGGTTCGTGGCTCAACGGCTGGCCTATTGCCGGGCGCACCAACTATCCGCTGCTCTTCGACCGCCAGTATCAGCCCAAGCCTGTTGTTCAGGAAATTACAAACCTTTATCAATAACCCACTATTATGAAACCCCGCTATCTTTTCCCCAGCGACTATATGGCCGACCCTGCGGCCCACGTATTTAACGGCAAGCTCTACATCTACCCCTCGCACGACCGCGAGTGCGACAATGTGTTCGACGATGATGGCGGCCACTTCCAGATGCGCGACTACCACGTGCTCTCTTTCGACGACATAGAGAACGGCCCCGTGACCGACCACGGCGTGATTCTCGACCAGGACCAGATAGCCTGGGTGGAGAAGCAGCTGTGGGACAGCGACGTGGTCGAGAAGGACGGCAAGTACTATCTGGTCTTTTCGGCCAAGGACTCGGGCGGCGAGTTCCACCTCGGCGTAGCCATTGCCGACAAGCCCGAAGGGCCGTTCGTCCCGCAGGAGCACCCCATCCGCGGTGCCTACAGCATCGACCCCTGCGTGTTCAAGGACGACGATGGCAGCATCTACTGCTACTATGGCGGTCTGTGGGGTGGTCAGCTGCAGTGGCACCAGCCCCTGAGCGTGCGCCCCTTGCGTCAGCCCGACACCGAGGCTGCCCCTGCCGGACACGTCGACATTGGCCATGCCTCCGACAAGAAGACTGAACTCTGGGCGCCCGCCGATGTTCCCGCACTGCCCAGTTTCGTGGCCCGTATGAGCGACGATGTGCTGCAGTTTGTCGAGGCTCCCCGCCCCGTGGTCATCGTCAACAAAGATGGTCAGCCGCTGAAGGCCAGCGACCCGCACCGCTTCTTCGAGGCCTCGTGGATGCATAAGTACCAGGGCAAGTATTACTTCAGTTACAGCACCGGCGACAGCCACTTCCTGTGCTATGCCATCGCCGACAACCCCTACGGCCCCTTCACCTATCAGGGCGTGCTGCTCGACCCCGTCGTGGGCTGGACCACCCACCACTGCATCGTTGAGTTCAAGGGCCAGTGGTACCTGCTCTACCACGACTGCGTGCCCTCTGGCGACATCACCCACCTGCGCTCGCTGAAGGTGCAGCGCCTGTTCTACAACGAAGAAGGCACCATCCAGAAGGTTGTGAATGAATAACCCTGGCACCATAGAAAGCTACTACCGTGCTCAAAGAGGCGAGCTGCTCGCCTTTGTGAGTGCGCGGCTTCATAACACCGACGAAGCCGAAGACCTGGTGCAAGAAGCCTTCCTGCGCCTGCTCAGCGGCAACCGCCTCATCAGCGAGCAGACGCTGCCCAACCTGGCCTACACCCTCTGCCGCAACCTCATCGTCGACTGGTATCGCCGCCACACCGTGCGCACCGATGCCGAGCACGAGCTGAAGAACCTTTACGGCAAGACCGAGACAGCCGAGTCGCTGCTCTCTGTGCGCGAGGTGAGCGAACAGCTGGAGCGCGGCCTGGCCCGTGTGCCCGAGGAGTGCCGCGAGCTCTACCGCCTGCACATCTACTCCGAGATGCCCGTGCGCGACATCTGCCAGCTGACGAGGCAGCCCTACAAGGTCGTGGAGTACCGCCTGGGCCTGGCCCGCAAACAAGTAAGACAATATTTCCAACACGTAGTATGAAGAAATCCCTTCTGATCCTTTTCTCCTTTCTCCTTTCTCATTTATCATTTAGCGAAGCGCTCGCCGAAGACGGCAGCCGCCTGTGGTTGCGCTACGACAGCACCCTCGTTAGCAGGCTCACGTTGCAGATAGACCCCACGATGCCCGACGACGATGGCTACCGCATCAGCGGCAACGTGGTCACCGCCCGCACCCAGCAGGGTCTGCTCTACGGCAAGTATGCCTGGCTGCGTGGCGAGCAGGGCGAGAGTCACCCCTACTTCCGCTTGCGCATCCTGAACCACTGGGATAACCTCGATGGCACCATCGAACGAGGTTATGCCGGCAGGAGCATCTTCTGGGAAACTGAGAACGGAGAACTAATAGCGCGTTACGCCGAGGCCTGCGCCTCCATTGGCATCAACGGCACGGTGCTGAACAATGTGAACGCCTCGCCGAAGATGCTTACGCGCGCATATTTAAATAAGGTGAAGGCGATAGCCGACCTGCTGCGCCCCTGGGGCATACGGGTGTACCTCAGCGTGAACTTCGGCACGCCGAAGGCACTGGGCGAGACCCGCACCGCCGACCCGCTCGACCGCAGCGTGCAGCGCTGGTGGCAGCGCAAGGCGCAGGAGATCTACAAGCTGATACCCGACTTTGGCGGCTTCCTCGTAAAGGCCAACTCTGAGGGGCAGCCCGGCCCGTTCGACTACGGTCGCACCCACGCCGACGGCGCCAATATGCTGGCCGACGCGCTGCGGCCCTATGGTGGCATCGTGATGTGGCGCTCGTTCGTCTACGGGGCCAAGCACAAGGGCGAAGACCGCGTGATGCAGGCCGTATCAGAGTTTGCCGAGCTCGACGGGCAGTTCCGCGACAACGTGATCTTGCAGTCGAAGAACGGCCCGCTCGACTTCCAGCCCCGCGAGCCCTATGCCCCCATCTTCGACCAGATGAAGCACACACCCCAGATGGCCGAGCTGCAGATCACGCAGGAGTACCTGGGCCAGGGCGACCACCTCGTGTTCCTCGCCCCGATGTGGAAGGAGTTCTTCTCCTACGTCAGTCCGTCGAAGCTGCAGGGCGTCGCCGGCGTGGCCAACATTGGCCTCGACCGCAACTGGTGCGGTCATCACTTCGCCCAGGCCAACTGGTACGCCTTCGGCCGACTGGCCTGGAACCCCTCCCTGTCGTCGAAGCAGATAGCCGAGGAGTGGGCACTTCAGACTTTCTCAACTCTCCGCTCGGCCCAACGGGACGCTTTCCTCAGAAAGAACTCTCAGCTCACCAGCCTGCTCCTCCGTTCCCGCGAGGCCTGCGTAGACTATATGATGCCGCTGGGCCTGCACCACATCTTCAAGTTCGACCACCACATGGGCCCCGAGCCCGATGGCTTCAAGGCCGACTACCCAATAGAGTGGTGCCCCGTCTACTACCACAAGGCCGACCGCCAGGGCATCGGCTTCGACCGCACCACCGCCACCGGCACCGGTGCCACCCGCCAGTATCGTGAGCCCTACGCCTCGCTCTACGACCGTGTGCAGACCTGCCCCGAGCAGTATCTGCTGTGGTTCCACCACCTGCCCTGGACCTATCGCACGCTGAGTGGCCGCACCCTCTGGGAAGAGCTTCAGTTCCGCTACAACCGTGGTGTCGCCGAGGTCGAGGACTTCGTGCGCATCTGGCAGGAGCTGCGCCC
>JAFVEE010000113.1 GCA_017478085.1 Prevotella sp.
CCGATGCGGACACCTGTCTTGCTCGCGATGTCGAACGACAGCTGTTCGCAGTCAGAAGGCAAGCGCAAGTCGTTGCCAGACTTGCGCTTGAGCATTTCTATGATTTGGAAAGGCAGTTTCATTCGGTCACTCCCACTCGATCGTTGCAGGCGGCTTTGAGGAGATGTCGTAGCAAACGCGGTTGACGCCGCGCACCTTGTTGATAATCTCGTTAGATACCTTGGCCAGGAAGTCGTAGGGCAGGTGGGCCCAGTCGGCAGTCATGGCATCGGTGCTGGTGACGGCACGCAGGGCCACGGGGTGCTCGTAGGTGCGCTCGTCGCCCATCACGCCCACGCTGCGCACAGTGCTCAGCAGGATGGCTCCGGCCTGCCACACCTTATTATATAATGTGGTGCCGTCGACATCGGCATACTGGCGCAGACCACGGATGAAGATGTCGTCGGCCTCTTGCAGAATGCTCACCTTCTCGCGGGTGATGTCGCCCAGGATGCGCACGGCCAGACTGGGACCGGGGAAGGGATGACGCTCGATAAGGTGCTCGGGCATGCCCAGCTGGCGGCCCACACGGCGCACCTCGTCCTTGAACAGCCACTTCAGCGGCTCGCACAGCTGCAGGTGCATCTCCTTGGGCAGACCGCCCACGTTGTGATGGCTCTTGATCACCTTGCCCGTGATGTTCAGGCTCTCAATGCGGTCGGGATAGATGGTGCCCTGGGCCAGCCATCGCACGGCCCCCTCCTTGCCTCCCCCCAAGGGAGAGGAACTGATGACGGCCTTGGCTTGATCGTTGAACACCTCGACAAAGTCGCGACCTATAATCTTGCGCTTCTGCTCGGGGTCGGTCACACTGGCCAGGTCGGCGAAGAACTTCTCGCTGGCATCGACGCCAACGACGTTGAGCCCCAGCCCCCGGTAGTCGTCCATGACCTGCTGGAACTCGTTCTTGCGCAGCATGCCGTGGTCAACGAAGATGCAGGTGAGCCTGGAGCCGATGGCACGGTTGAGCAGCACGGCGGCCACGCTGCTGTCGACACCACCCGAGAGTCCCAGTATGACGCGGTCCTGGCCTATCTGCTCCTTCAGTTCCTGCACGGTGGTATCGACAAACGAGGCGGCACTCCACTCCTGGCGCGAGCCGCAGATGTCTACCACAAAGTTCTTCAGCAGAAGCTTGCCCTGCACGGTGTGGAACACCTCGGGGTGGAATTGCACAGCCCAGACGGGCTGACTGGTACTGGCAAAGGCAGCATTCAGCACATCGGCTGTTGAACCAATCACCTGGAAGCCGTCGGGAATGGCGGTGATGGTGTCGCCATGGCTCATCCACACCTGCGAGCCCCGCTCGAAGCCACGGAACAAGGGGTTGCCCTGGTCGATGGTCTCTAAGTGGGCCCGACCGTACTCGCGGCTGTCGGCCTTTTCGACCTTGCCGCCGAGCGAGTGCGAGATGAACTGCGCGCCGTAGCAGATGCCCAGCACGGGCACGCGGCCCACAAACTGACTCAAGTCCACCTTGAACGCCTCTGGGTCGTGAACCGAGTAAGGCGAGCCACTCAGTATGACGCCGATGACGGAGGGATCGTCCTTCGGAAACTTGTTGTAGGGCAGAATCTCGCAGAAGGTGTCCAGTTCGCGCACGCGGCGGCCTATGAGCTGCGTGGTCTGCGAACCAAAATCAAGAATGATAATCTTCTGTTGCATAGATATTTATGAATTAAAACCTAATATTACTATTCAATCTCTTCCATACGCTCGGCATGGTCGCCACGGAACTGGATGGCTATGAGGTGCAGCTGGGTGCCATCGGCCAGCAGGCGGACTTTCGCGTCCTGCGCATAGCGGCGCAGCTGGTCGGCGGCTTGCTGCCATTGCTCCCGGGACAGCGCGTCTCCGCCGCCCGGCCGCAGATATTTCAGTTCCACGATGTAGCTGTGGGCCACCATAGGATAGCGCTGACGGTCGGGCATCAGGAAGAAGTCGCAATAGCCGTGGCTCAGCTCCGTCTCTGGCGCTATGAGGTAGTAGGTGCTCAGCG
>JAFVEE010000114.1 GCA_017478085.1 Prevotella sp.
AGCCTCTGTTCCATCTGACCGACTCCCCCCAGACGGATGGTGTCATTATCTCGCTATGACTTTTTTCGGACAGATTGCAAGGCTGCGGCTTATTGCGGCTTGGAGCAATGCTCTATAGGGTGCCTCATTCACGAAGTCAGGTGCGGTAGAACGATGCGCGAACCCTTTTGCCAGTCCTTTGCTTCGGGGCTTCAACGATGGTGAAGTCCTCCAGCTTTGCATTCTGTAAGTCGAACATATAGCGCTATTTTTGTTTGATATCGGGTGCAAAGGTACAACTTTTTTCTGAATTATAGCGCATTACGCCGTTAAAAGTGAGGAAACGGAAAAGAAATCCGCGGAACTTGTAACTTCAACTGCCTTGTAGTCGCCGTATGAGGCATAGCAGGACCGATAATAACAAGATTCCTTTTTTCATCACAGTTCTGTTAGTTATTCAAATAAAATTATTTTTTTTGAATAATTCTTGTTGCGTTAGAAATGTTTTTCTCAGAAAAACGGCCTTTTTTTATGAGTGCGCGCAATATTCAGCTTGATGCCATTCCGTTTGAGGCATACCGCGATTTTGTGGATTATCATTTCCGGCAAAGCGGCAAGATCATAGAGGAAGACGGCATAAGGCTGGTCTATGACAGGTTCCTGGGCGTTACGCTCTATCTTCAGCGGATGATGAAAGATGCATTTAACGTAACTCCACAAGGAGAAACTTGCGACAGATTAACCATTGAGCGGCTCATAGCCGACTACATTCAGGAATGCGACCCAAGGCTCAGGGAGCAATTGGCGTTTGTCACCGAGTCGCAGAAGGAACTGCTCTATGCTGTAAGTGAAGAGGGATATACAGTGAAAAGTATCACTTCAGCGTCATTCATCAAGCGCCATCGTCTGAAATCTTCCAGTGCTGTGCAGGCTGCCGCCAAGAAACTATTGGAATATGACTTGTTGACACGCCGTGACGGAACTTATTCCGTTGCAGACCCTTTGATGGCATTATGGTTGAAATCACGAAGGCTCTAATGAAATATTGTGGTTAGCATCGTTAACCTCATAGAATGACCAGTCACTTCATTTTCCACTCGCCGTTGTGCTCTACCATAGGCACGACGATTTCTTCCTGGGTGCTGTCGGCGTAGCTGAGCAGGAGGAAGACCTGCACCAGCTGGAGTGAGGAGTCGATGCGGGCCCGCTGGGCATCGGCATGGGCTATGCCGCCGTGGGCCTCGCGCTGCTGGGCCATGAACTGCTTGTAGGCGGTGAGCAACTGCTCGCGATAGCCGTCGGGCAGCGAGTCGGTGCCCGCGCGGCCATGGAGGAACTGCCAGTAGTCGCCCTGCACCAGGAAGTCGTAGTATATCTGGGCGGCGGCACGGGCATCCTCCATCACCTGCTCCTCGGCGGTCGGGGCCTTGGAGCAGGCGCTGATGAGCAGGATGATAAGGAAAAGAACAGAAGGACGCTTCATCGGACTTACTTCTGCCTGACGAACACGTTGATGGGCGTGCCCGTGAGCTGCCAGTTCTCGCGTATCTTGTTCTCGAGGAAGCGCTTGTAGGGCTCCTTCACGTACTGCGGCAGGTTGGCATAGAACACGAAGGTGGGTATCTGCGTGTCGGGCACCTGGCTCACGTACTTGATCTTGATGTACTTACCCTTAATCGAAGGGGGCGGCGTGGCCTCGATGAGCGGCAGCATCACCTCGTTCAGCTTGGTGGTGCCTATGCGGCGCTTGCGGTTCAGGTAGACCTCCTTGGCCGTCTCGAGCACCTTGAAGATGCGCTGCTTGGTGAGTGCCGAGGCAAAGATGATGGGGAAGTCGCGGAACGGGGCCATGCGACTGCGAATGGCATCCTGGAAGGTGTCGATGACGATCTGCGACTTGTCTTCCACCAGGTCCCATTTGTTCACCACGACCACCAGGCTCTTGTTGTTCTTCTGTATGAGCTGGAAGATGTTCATGTCCTGCGCCTCGATGCCGCGCGTGGCATCGATCATCAGGATGCACACGTCGCTGTTCTCTATGGCGCGGATGGAGCGCATCACCGAGTAGAACTCCAGGTCTTCGGTCACCTTGTTCTTGCGGCGTATGCCGGCGGTGTCGACGAGGTAGAAGTCGAAGCCGAACTTGTCGTAGCGGGTGTAGATGCTGTCGCGCGTGGTGCCGGCGATGTCGGTCACGATGTGGCGGTCTTCGCCGATGAAGGCATTGATGAGGCTCGACTTGCCGGCATTCGGACGGCCCACCACGGCGAAGCGGGGTATGCCGTCTTCGGCCTCTTCCTCCTGCTTCTGGGGCAGTACCTCGAGCACGTGGTCCAGCAGGTCGCCCGTGCCGCTGCCCGTGGCGGCGCTGATGCAGTAGGGGTCGCCCAGGCCCAGCTTGTAGAAGTCGTACTGCCCGTAGAGGTCCTTGCCGTCGTCGGCCTTGTTGGCCACGAGGATGGTGGGCAGCTTGGCACGGCGCAGAATCTGGGCCACGTCCTGATCCCAGTCGGTCACGCCGTTCTTGATGTCGCACAGGAAGAGCACCAGGTCGGCCTCTTCGGTGGCGATGACCACCTGCTTGCGGATCTCCTCCTCGAAGATGTCATCGCTGTTGACCACCCATCCACCTGTGTCGACTACAGAGAACTCGCGCCCGCACCATTCGCACTTGCCGTACTGGCGGTCGCGCGTAGTACCGGCCTCATCGCTCACGATGGCCTGTCGGCTGTTTGTCAATCTATTAAATAAGGTGGACTTTCCCACGTTCGGTCGGCCCACGATGGCTACTAAATTTCCCATAATCGATTACGTTTTGGGTGCAAAGGTACGAAAAAAAATCCGAAACAACGTTCGTTTCGGATTTTTTATATCATTTACTCGGGGTTATAGCCGAAGTTGTCGAGTTCGCGCTTCGACGAGCGCCAGTCTTTGTCGACCTTGACGAAGACCTCCAGGTAGATGTGCTTGTCGAAGAACTTCTCTAAGGCCTTGCGGGCCTCGGTGCTCACCTTCTTGATGGCCACGCCCTGATGGCCTATGATGATGCCCTTCTGCGACTCGCGCTCCACGTAGATCACGGCGTTGATGTGAATCTTCGCGTCGTCCTCCTTGAACTGCTCCACCACCACCTCCACCGAGTAGGGAATCTCCTTGTCGTAGTAGAGGAGTATCTTCTCGCGGATAATCTCCGACACGAAGAAGCGGGCGGGCTTGTCGGTGAGCTGTTCCTTGTCGAAGTAGGCGGGGCTCTCGGGCAGCAGCTCCTGGATGCGCTTCAGCAGCAGGTCGGTGCCGAACTTGTTCTTCGCCGAGATGGGCAGGATCTCGGCGTTGGGCAGCAGCGTGTGCCATTTCTCGACAATACTTGCCAGCATCAGCTGACTACTCCCCTCGCCCTTTGGAGAGGGGCTGGGGGTGAGGCTGTCAATCTTATTAATGAGCAGTATCACTGGAATCTCCATCTTCTGCACCTTCTCCAGGAAGTCCATGTTCTTCTCGGGCATCTCTACCACATCGGTGACGTAGAGCAGCACGTCGGCATCGCGCAGGGCACTTTCCGAGAAGGCCAGCATAGACTCCTGCAGTTTGTAGTTGGGCTTCAGCACGCCCGGCGTGTCGCTGAACACAATCTGCATATCGTCGGTGTTCACGATGCCCATAATGCGGTGGCGTGTGGTCTGCGCCTTGAACGTGGCAATAGAAATACGCTCACCCACCAGTTGGTTCATGAGCGTCGACTTGCCCACGTTGGGATTGCCCACAATGTTTACAAAACCTGCTTTGTGCTTCTTATTCTTCTCCATAATAAACTTTATTTTACAATATCTTTCGTGTGGTTCTTCATTATGACCTTCCGTCCGCTCGTGATGTAGATGCCGCCAGCAGGCCGGGCTTCCACCCTGCGGCCCTGCAGGTCGTAGAGGGGAGCTGCTGGGCTGCCGACAGTCACTTCGTCGACACCCGACGAGGCGGTGACGGTCAGCACGCCGGGCTGCAGATAGATGGGCAGGTCGCTCCTCAGGCTCCCAGTGGCGATGCTGATCACATAACAGCCTAAAGGCGATGCGCTGGTGGCAGCGCAGGTCAGCGAGGGGCGCCCCGTCACGGCGGCTCCGCTCGCGGTGTAGGTCCACTGCGGGTTGGCCATGCCCTGCTCGCGCATCTTGTCGTCGGCATAGACGACCGTGCCCCGGCGCAGCAATGTCAGCTTCTTGATTTGCAGGGTGTGCCAGTTGGTGCCGGGCTTCTCGGCGGTCAGTCCTAAGCGCAGGGTGCCGTCGGCGACGTGGGCATAGACCGTGTAGACACCGTTCTCGCTGGCAGCTATTCCCACATGGGCCGTCAGGTAGCAGCGGCGGTCGTTTGCCGACACGTAGGCCACATCAGTAGCACCATCACGAAGGTCGGAGCTGAAGCCGCGGCCGTCGGTGTACTGAGCGTTGGCATAGAACTCCACGGCATAGTCGCCCGGCTCAAGCCCCGTAATGGTCTGCCACATCATTTCGCCAGTGGTGCCCACGGTTTCCTCGTAGGTCTCCATCATCTGCGCCCAGCGGCCATCGCTCGTCGTAATGGCCGGAGCATATTCCGTGGCACATACGCCCCAGGCGTTCCACGACTCCTGCGAGACGTCTACACGGGCCGTCAGGTCCTCGTCCTCAGGCTCCGGGTCCGGCAGTCTGACGAGCCGTTTGATCTGGATGGTGTGCCAGTTGGTGCCAGGCTTCTCGGCCACCATGCTGATGCGCAGCTTACCGTCGGTGACGGTGGTGCTGACGCTGTAGAACTCGTTCCAAGGCATTGCCTCGCCGATGCGTGCCCCTAAGTAAGTGCGCTGGCCGTTGGCCTCGATGAAGGCCACATCCTCGGCACCCTCGGCGACAGATGACTCGAAGCCTCGGCCAGGGGTGTAGGCTGCGTTGGCAAACAGCTCCACCACATAGTCGCCATTGGGCAGATCTGTCACCTCCTGCCACATCAGCTCGCCGGTCGTCTCGGTTGTGCTTTCGTAGGTCTCAGCCATCTGCGACGTGCGCCCGTCGCAGGTCGTGACGGCAGGGGCATATTGAGTGTCAGTCATTCCCCAGGCATGCCAATCCTCAGCCGTCGTCCCCACTTTGTCGGTCAGGTTTGTGCCGTCTATGAGGTTTTCCTCGACGGTCAGTCTGGCGATGTTGTAACACAGGTCGTAGTTCTTGGCCTCACCGTCTCTGCCTGTGATCAGGTAAAAACCAGCTGGCAAGTGACTATTCAGCTTAGCGGTCTCGAACGTGTGCCCCTCCTGTGATACAATCATTGCAGGTTCTTTTTTCAAGGTGCTCCCCTGTGTATCGCCATTGCGGAAGCCGTTGTAGGTGAAAGTCACGTCGGGCGTGTCGCCCTCATTGATGGTTGCATCATGAAGGGTAACGTCCAAGGGTGCAGGCAGGATGCGGAGCTCGCCCTCAATGTATTTCACATTCGGGTCGGAGATCGTGCCCTGGCTGATGGTGATGGGATAGTCGCCTGCGGGCGAAGTGCTGCTTGCGGTGGTGGCGAGCTGAGGCGTACCGGTGAGGTTGGTGTCCAGCGTGGTGAAGGTCAGTGCAGGCAGTTCGTCGCCATACCATACGGCTTTGCTGTCGGCAAAGACGCGGGTGGTTGGCAGCTCTCCGGCAGAGACAACCTGAAACTGCCTGTCGAACGTCTGGCCAGTGCCGTCGGTGTATTTGACATCGACAGTGACCGCTCCCTCCTTCAGCACCCTGATGTTTCCGTGGGCAACCGTGAGTACGCCAGGGGCGGACACTGTGTAGACGGCATCGCCAGCCACGTTCCATGTTATGCCGTTGGTGAACTCGGCCATTATCTTCAGCGAATAGGTATCCCCAGGCTGCATGTCTGTCGGCACATCGCCCAGTGTGACATTCTTGGCTTTCAGCTGGCTGACGGGGAGGG
>JAFVEE010000115.1 GCA_017478085.1 Prevotella sp.
CTTGGCAGCGGTCTGCCCGGTGGCATGATGGGCTCGATGATGGCCGACCTGCGCCCCATCCAGACCATGATCAACAAGCTGCGAGAGAAGAAGGGTGAGCCCGTGCTCACGATGGACGATATGCTGGTGAAGCTGTTCAACGAGGTAGAGTACGTATGGCCGAAGGTAGGCTATCCCCCACTGGTCACGCCGTTCTCGCAGTACACGAAGAACATCGCCCTGATGAATCTGCTCACTATGGAGCAGGGCAAGGGCCGCTATGTGATGATGGACGACGCCATCTGGGGTATGATCCTGGGCAAGAGCGGCAAGGTGCCCGGCACCATTGCCCCCGAGCTCATCGAGCTGGCCGCTGCACAGAAGCGCGAGTTCACCGATGCCGATCCCCACACGCTCATTCCCAACGCCCTCGAAGGCTTCAAGAAGGAGATGGACGAGAACGGCTGGGACTACGGACAGGACAACGAGGAGCTGTTCGAGCTGGCTATGCACCCCGAGCAGTATCGCCCCTTCAAGAGCGGACAGGCCAAGAAGCAGTTCCTGGCCGACCTGCAGAAAGCCAAGGACGCCAAGCTGGGCGGTGCCAAGGTGAGCCCCGAAGAGCTGGCCGCCCTGAAGCACGCCAAGGCCGATGCCCTGGTATGTCCCTCGGCCGGACAGATTTTCTACGAGTTCAATGGCGACGGCGAGTGCGCTCCCTGCATCGAGCCGTTCATTGGTCAGAAGTACGAGGAGGGCCAGACCTTCTGCTACCTCGTCGAGAAGTGGGGCGAGATCGTTCCCATTCCCGCAGCACTGGGTGGCAAGCTGGTCGACGTGCAGGCCAAGCAGGGTGCCAAGGTGCGCAAGGGCGACGTGCTCGGCTGGATTGAGCGCGAGGCTAAATAGTAGTATCTCCTGACAGCAGGACAAGCAAGAATTCCGTTACGTCATAATGTCTATTTTGGGTTGTGATGTAACGGAATTTTTATTGACGCTCAACGGAGCCCTCATTGACGCTCAACGGAGCCTCCATTGACGCTCAACGGAGCCCTCGTTGATGCTCAACGGAGCCCTCGTTGACGCTCAACGGAGCCTCCGTTGAGAGAGGGTTAAAAAATGAATGCGAAATGGACTATCAGAAGATTATAGACAAGTACTACCCTGCGGGTGAGGAATTGACCGACCTGCTCTTGAAGCATAGCAGGCAGGTGGCCGATAGGTGCCTGCAAGTGGCCCGACGACACAAGGAGCTGCCGCTCGACGTGCAGTTCCTGGAAGAAGCCGCTATGCTCCACGACATAGGCATACGCTGGTGCCACGCGCCGGGCATCCTGTGTCACGGCGAGGAACACTACATACGCCACGGGCTTATTGGCGGCCGGTTGCTGCGCGAGATGGGCTATGAACGCCATGCCCGCGTGTGCGAGCGTCATACAGGAACGGGCATCACCCGCCAGCAGATAGAGCGCCAGCAGCTGCCCCTGCCTCTGGCCGACTATACGCCCGAGACGCTCGAGGAACAGCTGGTGTGCTATGCCGACAAGTTCTATTCGAAGTCGCACCCCGACCGCGTGCTCACGGTGCTCAGTGCCGCCCAGGGTTTGGAGAAGTTTGGCCGCGAGGGGGTAGAGAAGTTCCTGGCCTGGTCGAGGATGTTTGAGTAGGGTAGGGAGGCAGCCCGCTACATAAGCCCCTCAACGGGCAAGGAGGCCTGCTTGCGATAGGCCAGCCCCGTGACCACGCAGCATAGCTCGCCCTGCTGGTTGCTGATGCGCACGTCGACGTAGGGGATGCGGTGGTGCGGGTGCACCTCGACGGCCTCGGCCGTGAGCGTATCGCCTAAGCGGGCACTTTGCAGGAAAACAATGTTGTTCTCGATGCCGAAAGTCAGTTGGCCCCGACTGTTCATCACGGCAGCCAGGGCTATGTCGGCCAGTGTGAAGTAGGCCCCACCCTGGCACACGCCTCCGGCGTTCAGGTGTTCCTTGGTTACAATCATCGTGGCGCGGGCATAGCCGTCGCTAATCTCCTGTAGCTCACATCCTGCCTGGGCTGCAAAGCGGTCGTTGGCCGCAAGATAATCCTTGAGTGTCATCTGTTGTCTTTTTGAAAGTTTAGTTTTTTATTCGCACATTCTTTCTGCAAAAGTAGCGAATAAAACCAAAATTCGCAAATAAAAAGCACATAATCTTGAATTTTTATTTGTATCTTTGCACCGCCATTTGGTATCAAAAGCATTAAATAAATGTACACAGAGAAGCAACAGGCAGCAGCGGCACAGAAGTTTGCCGAGAAGTGGCAGGGTAAGGGTTACGAAAAAGGCGACTCGCAGATATTTTGGGCAGAGTTGCTGACTGAGGTGTATGGCATCGAGAACCCTTCAACGTTCCTGCGCTTTGAGGAGCAGGTGAAGGTGGACAAGACCAACTTCATTGATGTGCATCTGCACCAGACGAAGGTTATTATTGAGCAGAAATCACTGGGCAGGGACTTACGTGCACCCATCCGCCAGAGCGACGGTTCCCTGCTGACACCCTTCCAGCAGGCCAAACGATATAATGCCGAACTGCCCTACAGCGAGAGGGCCAGGTGGATAGTGACCTGCAACTTCTCTGAGTTTCTGGTCTATGATATGGAACAACCCAATGGCGAGCCAGAACTGATTCGCCTGGAAGACCTTGGGCGGGAATACTATCGGCTGCAATTCCTTGTCAGTCAGAAGAGCGAACATTTGTCGAAAGAGATGCAGGTGTCAATGAAGGCGGGCGAGATTGTAGGCAAACTTTACGACGAATTGCTGAAGCAGTACATTGACCCAACGAACCCTCATTCCCTGAAGTCGCTCAACGTGCTCTGTGTGCGCCTGGTGTTTTGTCTTTATGCGGAGGATGCGGGTATCTTCGGGCGGCGTGATATGTTCCACGACTTCCTCGCGGGCTACCCGACAGACGAACTGCGCGATGCACTAATAAGGCTGTTCAAGGTTATGGATACACCAGTGGAGCAGCGTGACCCGTATTTGCGCGATGACTTGTTGGCTTTCCCCTATACCAATGGCGGCCTGTTTGCCGACGAACAGATTGAGATACCACGCATGACGGACACTATAAGGCAGTTGTTGCTACAAAACGCGAGCCTCGATTTCGACTGGAGTGAGATTTCGCCCACCATCTTTGGTGCAGTCTTTGAATCGACGCTGAATCCTGAGACCCGCCGCCGTGGAGGCATGCACTATACCAGCATTGAGAACATCCATAAGGTCATAGACCCGCTGTTCCTGAACGACCTGCGCCGTGAGTTCGACACCATTCTGGAAGAGAAAGTTGAACGGCAGCGTAACCGCAGGCTCGACGATTTCCAGCAGAAGCTGGCATCGCTCACATTCTTAGACCCTGCATGTGGCAGTGGCAACTTCCTGACAGAGACCTACCTGTCATTACGGCGGTTGGAGAACGATGTCATACGCGAGCGATACCATGGACAGACGATGATGGGTGCTTTCGTCAATCCCGTCAAGGTCAGTATTGGCCAGTTCTATGGCATTGAGATCAACGACTTTGCCGTGACCGTGGCCACTACGGCCCTCTGGATTAGCGAAGCCCAGATGCTGGCCGAGACCGAGCGCATCATCAACCAGAACATCGACTTCCTGCCGCTGAAGTCTTACGCAAACATTCGAGAGGGCAATGCCCTCCGCATGGATTGGGATGTGATAGAATTGTCTTCTGACATTCCAACAATATATGCTAAGAACGCATACGTTATTTTCGATGAGGAAGCAGTGATGGCCAGCGAACCAGTGGCAGGTTATGGAGACATAAACCTTGTGGCTACAGATATAAAGCGTGGGCCCAAGCCCAGTACAAAATACAAGGTGAGTTATGACTACATTATCGGCAATCCACCCTTTGTAGGTGCACGCCAGATGTCAGAAAGGCAGAAGAACGACATTGTCAGCATTTTCGGGGGAAAATGGCGCAATGTGGGTAATATGGACTATGTTTGCTGCTGGTATAAGAAAGCGGCAGACTTGATGAGGCAGAACCGTGGCTGCCTGGCAGCCTTCGTATCAACCAACAGCATCTGCCAGGGAGAACAGTTGACCTCGCTTTGGGAAAAGTTGTTCGATGATGGTCTGCGCATCAGTTTTGCCTATCGCACCTTCCGATGGGATAGTGAGGCCAGCCAGAAAGCCCATGTCCATTGCGTCATCGTAGGCTTTGGCTACAAGGACACAAAGCCGAAGCTGCTCTATGACAATGGGCTTAGCAAGCAGGTGGGCCACATTAACGCCTACCTGACCGATGCCCCCGACGTGTTCATAGCCAGGCGCAATAGTCCGCTATGCAATGTTTCACCTATGGTATATGGCAGCTTTGCGCTCGACGATGGCAACTACACCATCAGCAAGGCCGAGTATGACGAACTGCTGAAGGTAGAACCCAGTGTAGGGCAGTTCCTGCGGCCTTTCATTGGTGCACAGGAGATGCTCCACTCCATAGAGCGTTATTGTGTGTGGCTGAAAGATGTGCCTCTTTCGTCGTATGCCCACAACAATATTGTGCGTCAAAAGATTGAGCGTGTGCAGCAGTGGCGGGCTGCCAGTAGCCGCAAGAACACGGCTATGCTGGCAGATACACCCATGCTCTTTGCGGAAATCCGTCAACCAGATAGTCAATATCTGGCTGTGCCTACAGTTTGTTCCGAGAAGCGCCGCTATATTCCAATGATGTATCTCTCGCCCGAAGTCATTGCGAGCAACCAACTGTACGTTGTTCCTAATGCCACACTCTATCACTTCGGTGTGATGCAGTCGAATGTTCACATGGCATGGATGCGCGTGGTGGCTGGCAGGCTGAAAAGCGACTATCGCTATTCCAACAGTGTGGTCTACAACAATTTTCCGTGGCCGCAACCTACAGAACAGCAACGTCAGCGCATAGAACAGACAGCCCAATTGATACTTAGTGCCCGTGCAAAGAACGCTGGTTCAACATTGGCCGACCTCTATGACCCAGTATTAATGCCGCCAGAACTTCGCAAGGCGCATCAGCAAAACGACCGCGCTGTGATGGAAGCCTACGGTTTCTCGGTTAAGAACGATTTCACGGAAAGCCTTTGTGTGGCAGAATTGTTCAAGATGTATCAGGAATGGGCGAAATAACAATGCCCCTCTGTTGCCTGTAGCAATTTTTTGCGTTAAATTATTGGAAACAGAACATTATTCCATATTTTTGGTGTAATTTTGCACGCGTGAAACAGAAAACAGGCATTATATTGCTGCTTTCGGCCCTCGCTCTGGTATGGGCTTGCACACCTTCGTCACTCTTCCGTGGCAATGCCGGCGGGAATAGTGACGAGGGCTTGTCTGTTGCCACCCCTGCGGCCAGCGGGAGTGGGGAAGGCGTTCGCGAGGCGAGGGCAGGCCTCTCGCAGCCCGAGAGCAGCCTTGACTCGCTCGTGGCGAAGGCCGACACCGTGGCGCGGCTGGCCGCTGACTCGCTGAGGAATATGGCCGCTGACTCGCTGAGGCACGTGGCCGCAGACTCGCTGAGGGCCGACTCGGTTCCAGCCGTCGACCCGCTGGCCACCGTGCCCGAACTGGCCGACACGATGAAGATGGACTCGCTGCAGCGCGCCATCTGGCGCCACAACAAGGCCATCGACGACTCCTTGCGCTTAGACTCGCTGAACCGCGAGAAGAAGAACGGCATAGATGCGCCCGTAGAGTTCTCGGCCAACGACTCGCTTATCTACGAGGCTGGCACGGGTATGGCCCACCTGTACGGCGCATCGCACGTGAAGTATCAGGACATGGACCTGAAGAGCGACAAGATCTACATGTGTCTCGACTCCTCGCTGGTGCATGCCACGGGCAGCATCGACTCGGCCACCCACGCCAAGATAGGCGCTCCGGTGTTCAAGATGGGCAGCGATACCTACGAGAGCGACACTATGGCCTTCAACTTCAAGACGAAGAAGGGCCTCATACAGCAGGTCTACACCGAGCAGGAAGACGGCTTCCTGACCAGCGAGCTGTCGAAGCGTGGTGCCAACGGCGAGCTGTACCTGCAGCACGGCAAGTACACCACCTGCGACGAGCCTCATCCCGACTTCTATCTGGCCCTGTCGCGTGCCAAGGTGCGCCCGGGCAAGGACGTGGTGTTCGGCCCGGCCTATATGGTGGTGTGCGACGTGCCTATCCCGCTGGCCATACCCTACGGCTTCTTCCCCTTCACCAAGAGCTACTCCAGCGGCTTCATCATGCCCACCTACGGCGACGAGACCGAGCGCGGCTTCTACCTGCGCGACGGCGGCTACTATTTCGCCATCAGCGACATTATGGACCTGAAGCTACTGGGCGAAATATACACCAAGGGCTCGTGGGGAGCGTCGCTGGCCTCGAACTACCGCAAGCGCTACCGCTACAGCGGCTCGCTGTATGCCAGCTACCAGAACACCATCAATGGCGAGAAGAACATGCCCGACTATACGAAGCAGACCAGCTTCAAGATTCAGTGGAGCCACCGCCAGGATGCCAAGGCCAACCCCTTCTCGAACCTCTCGGCCTCGGTCAACTTTGCCACCAGCAGTTACGAGCGCAACAACCTGACGTCGATGTACAACCCACAGTCGCTCACCCAGAGCACCCGTGCATCGTCGGTGGCCTACAGCACGAACTTCTCGAGCCTGGGCCTCTCCATCAGCACGTCGATGAACATCACGCAGAACATGCGCGACTCGTCGATTGCCATGACCTTCCCCGACCTGAACATCTCCGTGTCGCGCTTCTACCCCTTCAAACGCAAGAAGATGGTGGGCAAGGAGCGCTGGTACGAGAAGCTGTCGATGAGCTATACCGGCCACCTGACCAACAGCATCTCGACCAAGGAAGACAAGCTGCTGCACTCGAACCTGGTGAAGGACTGGAAGAACGGCATGCAGCACAGCATTCCCATCAACGGCAACTTCACCGTGCTGGGCTATCTGAACCTGAACCCCTCGGTCAACATTACCGACCGCACCTACTTCCACCGCGAGAAGCGGTCGTGGGACGATGAGAACCAAAAGGAGCTACGCGACACCACCTACGGCTTCTACAACGTCTACAACTGGTCGCTGGCACTCTCTGCGTCGACCAAGATCTACGGCTTCTACATACCCTCGCGCAAGTTGTTCGGCAACAAGATCGACCGCATTCGCCACGTGGTCACCCCGAAGGTAACGCTTTCGTATGCGCCCGACTTTAGCGCCTCGCGCTATGGCTACTACCAGACCTACCAGAAGACCGATGCCAACGGCAACGTGAGCCTGGTGGAGTACTCGCCCTACGAGGGGCAGCAGTACTCACCTCCCGGCAGGGGCAAGACGGGAAGCGTATCGTTCGACCTGTCGAACAATGTGGAAATGAAGTTCCGCGACTCGAACGACTCGATCAGGAAGGTGAGCCTCATTGACGAGCTGGGGCTCAGAATGTCGTACAACATGGCGGCCGACATACGCCCGTGGTCGAACCTGAACACCACACTGCGACTGAAGCTGACGAAGAGCTACACGCTGAACCTGAACGCCGAGTTTGCCAGCTATGTCTATGAGGCTGACTCGGTGGGGGCCACGCCCAGGGTGAGCGAGCACACCACCTACTGGCAGAAAGGCCAGATAGGCCGCTTCCAGGGCATGTCGCAGAACCTGTCCTACACCATCGACAACTCGAAGGTGGCCAACCTCTTCAAGTGGCTGCGCGGCGAGAAGGTCGACAAGAAGGGCAAAGGGCGCGGCAGCAAGGGCGATGATGACGATGATGATGACGACGACCTGGACACCAACATAGACAAGGACCTGGAGGCTGGCAAGCACGGCGCCGAGCGCAAGACGGGCGGCACCAAGGCCGATACCGACGAGGACGGCTACATGGCCTTCAGCCTGCCCTGGTCTATCAGCTTCGGCTACGGCATCACGATGCGCGAGGACACCGATGTGAAGAAGTTCAACTACGACCGCATGCGCTATCCCTACAAGTTCACCCAGTCGCTCAATATGAGTGGCAACCTGCGCATCAGCGACGGCTGGAACATCAGCTTCTCCAGCGGCTACGACTTCGAGAACAAGAAAATATCGATGACCACGGCCTCGCTCTCGCGCGACCTGCACTGCTTCAATATGTCGTGCTCGGTGGTCCTCTCGCCCTATACCAGCTATAACTTCTCGTTCCGCTGCAACGCCTCGACGCTGGCCGATGCGCTGAAATACGACAAGCAGAGCAGCTATTCGAATGCCGTGAAATGGTACTAAGCGGCCTGCGGCCTAACGAATAGTGAATAGTGAAAAGTGAATAGTATGGGCGAGTAAACTTAAATTGCAAAGTAGAAAAAAATGAAGAACAAAAAGACAGAATATCTGATGTGGCGCTGCCGGTGGTTGTCGGTGGCGATGGCTGCACTGTTCACTCTTCACTGTTCACTGTTCGTTAGCCCCGCAGGGGCGCAGCCGCATTGTGTCGTGCGTACCTTTAATATACGCGACGGCCTGGCGGCCAACTTCATCTCGGCTCTGGGCCAGTCGCCCGACGGGCTGATGTGGGCCTCAACGTGGAACGGCCTCTGCTGTTTCGACGGCTACAGGTTCAACACCTATCGCGGGCGCTTCGGCTCCGACGAGGAGCTCACCTCCAACCGTATCATACAGATGAAGCCCAACGGCCAGGGCGACGTGTGGTGCGTCACCTACGACCGCAGCCTCTATCTCTACGACACCCATCAGGGCCGCTTCGTCAGCGTGAGCAACGTGGTCAGCGAGCGGTTCAACATGCGCTTGCAGCCGCGCGACATCTTCGTGCTGCCCAGTGGCCATACCTGGGTGGTGTGTGCCCAGGGACTGAAGGCTGCCCTGCGCATCGACGACAGCCGTGCCACCGATGTAGAGGGGGTAGAGCTGTTCTGGTTCGACAACTACGGGCTGAAGGTAGACAATGTGCTGAAGGTCGAGGGCGACTCGGCCGGGCGCGAGTGGGTGCTCACCGATGGCGGCGTGATCGAGGCGAAGAGCCGGATGGTCATACCCGAGCGCTATGACTACTTCAGCCAGGTGGGCGAGAAGATATTCCTGGCATCGCAGAAAGGGCAGATAGCCTGGTGGAAGGACGGCATGGACAAGCCTGCCGTGCTGAAGGTGGCTGCCGACGTGTCGGCCATCAACAGCATGAGCGTGATGCCGGGCGGGCAGCAGTTGGCCCTGGCTACCAATCGGGGCGTGCTGCTTGTCGACGCGCCGACTGGCAAGAGCGAGCTCGTTTCCGTGCAATGTCCCGGTCAGCCCGATGAGGAGGTCACCCAGCTGTACGTCGACACGCAGAAGCGGTTGTGGTGCTTCAACCAGACGTTGGGCGTGGTGCTCGTCGACGCTGATGGCCGTGCTACCCATCTGGTCGCCCCGCCTGCAGGCCTGTTCGAAGGCGTGATGACGGGCAAGCCCCTGTGGCTGCAAGACAAGTTCGGCACCGTGTGGCTGGTGCCCACGGGCGGCCCCTTCTGTTACTATAGCGAGAAAGACCATGTGCTGGTGCCCCGCGAGCTGCGGGCTGCGGGCTACGAGCTGACCAATATTCCCAACATCTGGTACCACTGTGTCGACAGCCAGAAGAACCTCTGGCTCAGCTCCATGCACGACATCTCGGTGGTCAACTTCCAGTATCACTCGCTCAACCACATCCCTTCGCTGCCCAATGAGGAAACGCGCTCGGTCATGGTAGACCGTGAGGGCCGCCTGTGGACGGGCAACAGCACAGGCCGCCTGATGGTCTACGACCGCGACGACCGCCTGCTGGGCTACGTAGGCCCCGATGGGCGCATGCAGGCCGAACCAACGAAGTTTACCAATAAGATCTATGCCATCTACCAAGACCGCAAGGGCCGTATGTGGGTGGGCGGCAAGGCTTCGGGCCTCTATCTCATCGATGGTCCGAGCGTAAGGCACTTCATGCCCGACACGGCCAACGTCTATGCCTTGGCCCATGCCGACGTCTACGATATTGATGAGGACGAGAACGGGCACATCTGGGTGGGCACCTACGAGGGTGGCCTGAACCTGATCGACGAGCAGGCCGACGGCAGCATCCGCTTCATCACCATCAACAATAGCTTCCGCAACTACAACCGGCAGGAGAACAACAAGGTGCGCCGCATCACCCACGACGGCCGGGGCACCATTTTCCTCTCCACCACGTCGGGCCTGGTCACCTTCTCGTCGAAGTTCAGCGATCCAGCCGACATAGAGTTCCACAGCACCATCCACATTCAGGGCGACACCACCTCGCTCATGGCGGGCGACGTGCTGCAGACCTGCATCACGCGCAGTGGCCGCATCTTTGTGGCCACGATGGGTGGCGGCATTCAGGAACTCGACACCCGCGACCTGCTTCGCGACCGCATCCCCCTGCACGCCGTGCCCCAGTTCAATGCCAACGAGGGCAATGTGCTCTCGATGATCGAGGATGCCGACAGCTGCCTGTGGATTGTGCGCGAGACCATCGTCGACCGCTTCAGCCTGCGCGAGGGCACCATCATGCCCCTTGGCCCCAATGTGCTGGGCGACCATGTGGAGTTCTCCGAGTCGAAGCCCCTCTTCGATGCTGAAGGCAAGCGCATCGTGCTGGGCGTGATGAGCGGCTACGTCACCTTTGTGCCCCGGCAGCTGCCCAGGAACTCGTTCGTGCCCAAGATCCTCTTCACCAACCTTCGCTATCAGGGGCAGGAGGCGGTGCTCCCCATCCTCAACAAGGAGCTGATAACCCTCCCCGGCAGTCAGCGCAGCGTTACCATCAGCTTTTCGGCCCTCGACTATAACCTGAACTACCAGTTGCGCTATGCCTACAAGCTGGAAGGATTCGACGACGACTGGACCTATCTGGACGGCGGTGCCCACCATGCCACGTTCCACGATCTGCCTTCGGGCCACTACCGTCTGTTGGTGCGCAGCACGAACAGCGATGGCGAGTGGGTCGAGAACGAGACGGCGCTCAACATCGACGTTGAGGCCACCTTGTGGGGCACGCTGCGGTTGTTCCTGCTCTTGGCTCTGGTGGCCGCCGCCGTGGGTGTAGGCTTCCTGATGGGAAGGAAAAAACGGTCATAACATTAAAAAATTGTCTATATAAAAAATAAGAACAGTATGAAAAGTATCAAAGTTACCCTGTTAGCGGTGGTCGCTGTGCTGATGGCCAGCTGTGGAACCACCTCTACGGTGCCCATCACGGGGCGCACCCAGCGACTGCTCGTCACCGACGAAGAGGTGCTGAGCCTCTCGAACCAGCAGTATCAGCAGTATATGCAGACGGCCAAGGCTTCGACCAACGCCACCAACACCGCCTTGGTGAAGCAGGTGGGGCAGCGGTTGGCCAACGCCGTGATCTCGTATCTGAACAGCAACGGCCTGAGTGCCGACACGAAGAACTACAGTTGGGAGTTCAACCTGGTGCAGGATCAGCAGGTCAATGCCTTCTGCATGCCTGGCGGTAAGATCGTGGTCTACGAGGGGCTGCTGCCCGTCACCCAGAACGAGGCCTCGCTGGCCATCGTGCTGGGCCACGAGATAGCCCACGCTGTGGCCAAGCACTCGGCCGAGCGACTGAGCAATGAGTACAAGAACCAGTATGGCACGGCCATCCTGAGCTCGGTGCTGGGCAACTCCCACCTGAGTGAGGCCACGCAGCAGCTCATAGCCCTGGGCCAGTCGCTGGGCTCACAGCTCTGGACATCGGGCTTCTCGCGCAAGCAGGAGAGCGAGGCCGACCACATGGGCTTGATCTTCGCCGCCATGGCTGGCTACGACCCCCAGGTGGCCACTGCCTTCTGGCAGCGCATGGCCGCACAGAGCAGCGGCTCGGGCGGCCTGTTCAGCGACCACCCCAGCGATGCCGACCGCATCAAGAACATCCAAGGCTGGATGCCCGAGGCCCTGAAGTACTACAAGCCCGTGACCACCACGACCACTACCACGAAGAAAACTACTACCACAAAGAAAACCACCACTACAAAGAAGACCACCACGAAGAAAAAGTAGTCTTCCCTCTCCCCCTCTTCGTAACAAACACAGCCTGCGATTGACCAAAGATTAATCGCAGGCTGTGTTGTTCTATGATGCTCTTTAGGATTATCTTGAAGAACTACAATTTGAACATATCTTTTTGTTCTGGTTCAAGAACATTCTCATAAAATTCATTGAGGAAAGAGTTAATCAGTGGGTCTCTGTCTTCAAGGAGAACTGAATAATCCAAGAAATGCATGTCATAATAAATCCAGTTATAAAGATTGTTTTCTGTATCTGTAAAATCTTTAATTATCTCCATACATTCATCTCTTGACATTGTGTAGGATACGTTCTTACGCATGCGGTGATATTTGAGTTTGTTAAATAGAAGCCGACGAGCCGCCCGTTGTCTGATTCTGTAGTCACTCATCTCCTCCCGCATCAGCGTTGGCGTTACCTCTTCCCAATCGTCATTAAGGCGGACTGTTACCAGAGTTGTCCTCAAAAAACCGAAGGCTTTCCTTTTCATTTCCCCTATTATGTGAATACCCTTGGATGGCAGAATCTCTTCTATGTAGTTGGTAGAAATGAACATACGTATTATCTGTTGGAAGATTTGTTCCAGTTTCAGCTTTGACAAGTCACATTCCTTCAATCTACCAGACATCACCTCCATGGCGAACCAGTCGCATGAAAGTTCTTCCATCAGAATCTTGTCATTTAGCACCTTGTCTACTATGTAACCCGAAATTCTTCCTTTCAATCCATTGTGTCGTGTGGAAACCACGAAGTCATATATCGCCTGTTTTGTGTTATCGAGAAAGATAGGATTCTTTCCAAAGATATAATGCCCATACTCATGAGCGAGCATAGCTTCTGCCTGAAAATCTAGATAGAAATCTACCTTGTCCGTAATACTAAGATAATCGAAAGTCAGACCTCTATTTGCCTCTTTCAAGGCATCCAACACTATACGTGCATTATACCAATTTCCTGTTTCAATATGCAGATTTGCCATTAGGTATAGAAACAGACGCTTATGTATCTTCTCTGGGTCATACTTATATGCAGTAAATAGGGACAAGATTGTGTTCATACGTTTGCTGAACACAATCTTTTCCCCCTTGTCTACATAAGGAAACAGATTCTTTCCTTCAAAGTCAAGAATGCAATCCTCGTTATATTTGTCATTTAGATAATTGAGGAGGTCACGCAATCCTTCGTAATCAACAGCTCTAAATGTTGCCATAAGAAGGAAGTAATCACGATTTGTTGTCAGAATTTACGCCAAGTATTATTTTAATGGCCTGGTTTATAGTAACTTTCTGCTTGAGATTATTTGATGAAATGCTAACAAAGAATTTCGACCCGAGCCATTTTTCTAAAGAAATAAGAGCGGAAAGGATTGTTATGGCACTTGATGTACAAGATATGATCTCCATTCCTGTAAAGTTTGCGGTATCTCTATGTAGCAGAAGGCCTGACTCGTTCTCAAGCTTTGATTTTTGCGATTCGGTCAAAAATGACGCATCAAAATCAAATGTTGCCATCTTGTTTTTCAGATCTTCTTCTGAGAGACCTGCTTCTGCAAGATAGTCATTTAGGGATTTTCTTCCCACAAGAATTTTCTTTAGTTTGTCTATCATTACTTTTAGTCTTTTATTTTAGTCTGATTGTGCTTCTGTTTGACACAGGCAATGCTGACTGCAATGAGAATGCGTAACGTCATCTTCGTTGTCACATAGTCATTTGCAAAAGTAGACAAAAATATTCAAATAAATACCGTTCCTCCTCCAAAACGGTGTGGTATACCGTTCATTTAACAAAGTTTAATCCGGAAAGATGCCGTCTTCACCCTTCCCATTCTTAACAAAAACAGCCTGCGATTGACCAAGGATTAATCGCAGGCTGTGCTTTGTAATATGCCACTCATGCGCTTCGGCTATTTTGTGTAGACCTTAATCTGGTAGTATTCTTCCATATAGTTCACACGGTTGCTCCAGTCTTCCCGTTCTGCATTTGTCATCTTGGATATTCCCTTTTCTTTTTTCTCGCGAATGTCCTTTAAAATATAGTCTCGGGCAATCGAATTGTAGTTGATGGGAAAAACCGAGGTCAGTAAGAATATGGCACAGAAGGAAATAGGAATCCAGTTGATGCGACGAAGCTTTGTGAAAAACATCACACAGCATGCCACATAGAACCAAGCATTGAGTGTGGCAAGATACAAGCGTGTGGCTGTAATGCCGTAGTCATAGATTCTTCGCCAGATGCCAATTGACATCAAAATCAGCAGTGGCATAACCAGTAGGGGCAACCAGCGCATGAACCATCCCGAAGTCGGCTTGATGCCCTCCCGGTTGATGAAGAACAGATAGAACTCTATCAAGAAGTAGAACCCCATCATCACTGCAATGAGCGATGCAACTCCCCCATTGGGCAGTTCCCACGCGAGGGCTATATGGCACTCATAGCAGTAAAGAATGCAGATATAGCACGTTGCCAGGGGAACGATCAGCATTCTCATCATAGCCTGAACGAACGGGTCCAGCTTGATGGCTCTGTTCGTTAATCTCTTCCCCTTGAATATGCGCGACAAGAAAAGAAGCATAGGCAATACGATTTGGAAGAAGATAATGATCGAGTAGTAATCTTTTCGGGAGGCAACGATGTCGAAGAACAAAGGAAAAGATATATTGACAAGTATGCATAATATCAGCGTGGGGAAAAATCCTGTATAGGGTGCAATGATAGCCTGCTTTGCCAGATGTAATCCAAAATTGACGGCAGGAATATCATCAGTCTCTCCCGTGAAAGGCAGGAAGACGCATGCAACGAGCAAGCTTAGCATAATTGATAAATGTGCCGTTACAAGTCCTTCGCCGACGAACCCTCTATCCAGCCAAATCAGGGCCAGTGCCAGCAGGAGGACTTGCCCTGCTATGTGTTGCCACAAGTGCCTGTGGCCAGTCCTTTCATCCCATATCTTCATTGCGAACGACAAGACTGCCCCTTCCATGAAATAGGCCAGAAGGTCAGTGCTTGCAGAAGAAGCCAGCAGCTGAGGGTGCCATACCGTCACCAGTGCAAAGATGGCAAACAGCAAAGTAAAGAAAACGGTCAGCGGAAAGCGCCTCGCAGTTCTCATGATGCAGTCTCTGACTGCCATCGGGTTAATACTTTTCCCTCTCGTCATCATATTCTCCCTTAGTTCGTGTCGGGCGCAACTTCTAAATGTCTAAAGTCACTTTATTCCATACTTTTACAAAGCCACTCCAGATAGTAGGCTATGCTTCTCAGCACCATCATTTCGCACGACACTTCAGTGTGATGCAGCAGCTCGCGCTGAAACAGCATGACGTCGGCTTCATTACTTTGGGTAATCAACTCCCAAAGTGTTATTTCCTCAGCTTTCTCCTGTAGGCGCACAAGAATTGCCTCGTCTTCAGTCTGGCTGTTGATGACAGCAACATTTCGCCTTCCGTATTGGCGTAGACTATCTGCGACATAGTCAACGATGCTTGTCTTTTCCTCTTCTGAGGATTGAGCAACAACACTTTTTATACGTTCCATAATCCTCGAAGTCAAGTCCGGCTCGTAGAGCAATTTGTCCAGCTGGGCTTTGACATCGGCCTCAATCAAAGCCTTCAGACTTATGCTGATGTCCTTGTGTAGTTTGTTCGGGTTTTCTGATACCTTTGTTTGGAAATAGCCCTCGTCTATGTTGTTGATCATTCGGCGGGCAAGACGGCAGGGAGAGCCTTCGCTCTCCACCACCATCTCAATAATTTCCTTCACCAGCATCTGGCCCTTTTCATTTTGTTTCGTTGGTTCCTTCTTCTGCATCATTCTTATTTTCTATCTGTAGTTTGTTTTCTTTCTCCTGTTGATTACTCCGCTTCGTTGTCCTTATTTCTTTGAACCATAGCCTTAGTTTGTAGAGACCCACAATGGCAAAAACAATGAATATGACGAACAATGAACCCATAATGGCAGTCAGGAAGAACAGCCTGACGTTCTGCCTGTTCTCCAGTTCCTTGAACTTCACGTGGAATTGTAGTCCGTTCTGCTTTATCAACTCTATTTTGTCCTGGTCGGTAAATTGTATGCTGCTCATCGTCTTTAAGTCCGGTTCTGGATACATATCCGTAAACTCCGTTGCACCTACGTAGTCTATCGTCAATGTCAGCGAGTCAAGTAGATAGGTATTTATGTGTAAATCCACGTATTGTTGCGAGATGTCCCATAAAGCCCACCATGTAGAATTTGACTCAGTCGGTACGTTAAACCATTTAGCATACGGTGATGTGATTATTGTGTTCAAAATACCTATAGTTAAAAGCGCAAATTCGGCTTCCATAAATAGGGCGTGCTTTTTTTTCTTTCTCCTTAACCATATTTTCATCAGTTACCATTGGTAAGAATAAAAGGAAATCTGCGCAATTTGTCATCTTTTCATAAGTCTCTGTGCTTGCAGAGGATACATTGTAATCGTATACAGGAACTTTGTTCAACTTTACATATAGGAACAAGCACAATCCAAACAGTGCAACCAGACACACAATTTCATAGACAGACTCGATGGGAAAGTCTTTAGGTTCAGGAAAAAGATGCCACTTGAACCATTTTTTCTTTTGTTTACTCATAATAAGTTCAAATACATAGCCTCCTAAACACCCCAGATTCAGCTCGTTAATCTATAGTTCTTCGGTTTTCCTTAGCATACAAAAAAGGCGTAGGTGTCTGTTTCTTTGCCCATCCTGGGAACACAGGCTCTCGCATTGCCCAACCCACACAGGATAGACAACGCAGTTAGCCCACGCCAGTACGTTATATGAGCTATACACAAACGTACTACGTAGACGCCTCGGTTGTCATCTGCCTGCTGTGGGTTTGGAATTTGCGAGATTCGTGTTCCACAACGACAGACGTTCGAAAACGTCTTTCTCATATAGTAAGACCGCCCACTACCCACAGGTGGGTTGACTGAGCGATGCTGCAAAATTACGAAGAATTATTTGAAACACCAAACGATTTTGGCATTAATTTTTCCTGTTTGTAGATAGGTTGATGTATAGAGAAAAGATTGAAGGTCTTGGCAAAGCCTGTTTTGTCCTAAAAGTCGGTTTTGGGGAGATTCGCTTTTCGAAAATCAAGACAAATGAAAATGATGAAAGAGAACGGGAAACGGGGGCTTGGTGACGGGTTGCAGGGGGAAATGGGCTACCTGGAGATGCAATGGATGCTCGATTGCAAGCCGAGGAAGGCTCTTTGGCAGTCTGGTTGATGCTGAATCGGGGTGCGAAACAGGCTGTATTGAACTGCAATGAAGGCTCCGTTATGATGCGAAGAAGGCTCCGTGACGCTGCGAATGAGGCTCCTTTGCGGTGCGAGAATGTCTTTGTTCGGAGTAATTTGTTGATAATCAGTAAGATAGAATAGTGCTACTGAGAATTGAAAATTCCAGTCCGAAGTTGGGCTAGCTGACTGCGGCGCGATTCTCAGCTGAGAAGCGTGCCGCAGAAATTGTTCTGTTTGTCCATTTCTGCCGCTGTATAGCCCCTGCGTAAGGTCTAATGCTGTGATATGATGCGCATGTACTCTTCGTAGCTGATGTAGCGGCCGCCCATAGACTTTAGGTGGGCGGTCTCCAGTTGGCAGTCGATCAGTGTGCCTCCCAACTGCTGGAACATTGTGGCGAGGAAGATGAGTGCCAGCTTCGAACCGCTGGGCACGAGCGAGAACATACTCTCGCCGAAAAAAGCCTTGCCGATGTTCACACCATAGAGGCCGCCCACCAGTCGGCCCTCTTCCCACACCTCGACACTGGCGGCGAAGCCCTGCCGGTGCAGCTCGGTGTAGGCGGCGATGATGTCTTGGCCCAGCCACGCCCCGTCCTCCTCGATGCGCAGTCGGCTGCACTCGTGGATGACGGCCTCGAAGTCCTTGTTGATGGTTACCTCGTACTTGTTCTTGCGAATGAGCGTTCGCATGGAGTGGGAGATGTGGATCTCGTCGGGGAAGATGACGAACCGCTGGTGGGGGCAGTACCACACGGGCTGGTCGTTGTCGCGAAACGAGTACCAGGGGAAGATGCCGTGCTGGTAGGCCAGCAGCAGGCGGTCTACGCTCAGGTCGCCACCCACGGCCAGACAGCCGTCTTCGTCGGCCAGGGTGGGGTCGGGGAACCATAGTTCGTTATCGAGTTGATAGATCATAGTCAGTGATGGTGATGAGGCCTCCTTCTTTCAGACGGCCAAACAGAATTTCACGGGTGAGCAGGGGCTTCAGCCGCTGGGCGATGACGCGGTCCATCTCGCGGGCACCATATTCGCGGGTGAAGCCCTCCTTGAGTAGCAGTTCGAAGGCCTCGTCGGTCAGCTGTAGCTCCACGTGCCTGACCTGTAGCTTCTGCTGTAGCTCGCCCAGCTTCTTCTTCAGGATGAGCGTGGCCATGGGCTTGTCCATATCGCGGAACACCACCGTGCCGCTCAGTCGGTTCAGGAACTCGGGCTTGAAGGTCTTCTTCACCTGCCGGAGCATCGCCTCGCCCTTCGACACGGTGCCGCTGAAGCCTACCGAAGCCTGTCCGGCATATTGTGCCCCGGCGTTCGAGGTCATAATCAGAATGACGTTGCGGAAGTCGGCCTTGCGCCCCTTGTTGTCGGTCAGCCGGGCATAGTCCATTACCTGCAGCAGAATATTGTAGATGTCCTGGTGGGCCTTCTCGATCTCGTCGAGCAGCAGCACGCAGTTGGGCGTCTTGCGGATGGCATCGGTGAGCAGACCGCCATCCTCGTAGCCCACATAGCCCGCAGGCGAGCCGATGAGCTTGGCCACCGTGTGCTTCTCGGTGTATTCGCTCATATCGAAGCGCACCAGCTCGATGCCCAGTTGGCGGGCCAGCACCCGCGCCACCTCGGTCTTGCCCACGCCCGTGGGCCCCACGAAGAGCAGCGAGGCCAGCGGCTTGTCGTCGTCGGTCAGTCCGGCCTTCGACATCAGCACGGCCTCGGTGACCTGGCGTATGGCCTCGTCCTGACCGTAGATCATCTGTGAGAGCGAGGCGCTGAGCTGCGATAGCCGCTCCGTGTCGTCCTCCTTCACCGCCATGGCGTCCACCTTGCAGGTCTTGGCCAGGATGTCGGTGATGAGGGCCGGAGTAACAACTTTTATTTGTTGGGAACACTCCAGTGCAGCCCCGGCCTCGTCGATGAGGTCGATGGCCTTATCGGGCAGGAAGCGGTCGCTGATGTGCTTGGCACTGGCGGTGACGGCCAGCTCCAGGGCTGCATCCTCGTAGACCACGCCGTGATACTCCTCGTACTTGGGGCGCAGCTGTTTCAGGATGTGGATGGTCTCTTCGACCGACGGCTCCAGGATGTCAATCTGCTGAAAACGGCGCACCAGTCCCTTCGACCGCGAGAAGTATTTGTTGTATTCCTCGTAGGTGGTGGAGCCAATGAAGCGAATGTCGCCACTCTCCAAGTAAGGCTTCAGCATGTTAGAGGCATCCATCGAACTCTCGCCGATGGCACCGGCCCCTACCAGGTTGTGAATCTCATCGATGTAGACGATGTTGGCCTTGCTCTCGCTGCTGATGCCCTCCATAATCTGCTTCAGGCGGTTCTCGAAGTCGCCCCGGTACTGTGTGCCTGCCAGCAGCGTGCCCAGATCCAGCTGGTAGATGCGGCTGTTCTTCAGCCGTTTGGGCACGCGGTGCTCGGCAATGCGTCGGGCCAGCCCCCACACCAGCGCCGTCTTGCCCACGCCCGGCTCGCCCACATGCAGCGGGTTGTTCTTCTCGCGCCGGCACAGCACCTGGATGGTGCGCTCCAGCTCCTTCTCGCGACCAATGAGCGGGTTGCGGTCGGTCAGATGGTCGTTCATACACACGACCAGCTTGCGCCATGCTGCATCGGGGTCGCTGACAGAAGAGCTGCTGTCGGCTGCCTCGTAGGCTGTGATCAGACAGCTCATGAAATCGGGGTTGTGGTTGCCCAGCGTGCGGCGCAGCAGATAGGAGGCGAACGACTCGTTCAGCCGCATCATGCTCTGCACCAGATGGGGTACGTCGAGCTGTTGGCCGTTCGAGTTGGCCACCTGATTGCATGCATAGTCAATCAGTTGGCTTAGCTGTACCGATGTTTCAGGATCCTCATTCACGCCAATGGGCAAGTGCTCCTGCCGGGCCAGGAATGTCTCCAGCTCCCGGCGCGTTTCTTCGATATTGAATCCAAAGTCTACGAGCACCGAGAGGAATTCGAACTGCCCCAGCAAGGCAAGTAGCAGATGCTCGGGGGTGATGAACTCGTGGCGGTAGTGCTCGCACAGGTCTACCGAGTCGTTGTAGGCCTGGTTTACTTGTGGTGTGTTGTGTATCTCCATTTTCCCTTTCCTCTATTCTTCTTCTGGCTCCAGGTCCAATCGCAGCGGGTAGCCTTCTTCACGGGCCATGCAGGTGGCCTTGCGCACCTTCGATGCCGCCACGTCGTAGCTGTAGATGCCCACCACGGCCTTGTCGCTATGGTGTACGGCCAGCATGAGAGCCTCGGCCTCGGTCTCGCTCTTGAAGAAAACGTTGGTCAAGACCTTCACCACGAACTCCATCGTGGTGAAGTCGTCGTTGTAGATGATTACCTTGTAGCGTCGTGGCTCGCGCAGGTTGGTGCGCTGTCGTTCGCGGGTGGCTGATTTTTCTTTCGGCATGCTATACGGTCTCTTTGTCCTGTTTCAGTTGTTCTATGAAGGCGTCGATCTTGTGCAGCTCCCTGTGTATGCGTATGTTCTGCGGGCAGTGGGGCTCGCACTGGCCACAGCCTATGCAGTGGTCGGGCTGGCGGTCGCGGGGCACGGCACGGTCCAGGCTGATGAGGTACTTGCGGCGGTTCTCGCGGTACTTCGGGTCGCCCATCACGTGGGGCAGCGTGCCCTCGTTCTTACATTTATTATAATGTACGAAGATGCCGGGTATGTCGATGCCGTAGGGGCAGGGCATACAGTACTTGCAGTCGTTGCAGGGTATGGTCTCAACGCCCACAATCTTCTGGGCAATCTCGGTGTCGAGATAGCGCATCTCTTCTTCATTGAGCGGTTGCAACGGGCAGTAGCTGAGCAGGTTATCCTTCAGGTGCTCCATATAGGTCATGCCGCTGAGCACGGTGAGCACCCCTTCGGGCGTGCCGGCATAGCGGAAGGCCCACGAGGCCACGCTGCGCTGCGCATCGCGCTGCTTCAGTTCGGTGGCAATGTATTGCGGCACATTGGCCAGGCGGCCACCTAAGAGCGGTTCCATAATGACGGCGGGGATGCCCCGCTTCAGCAGTTCTTCATACAGGTAGCTGGCATCGGTGTTGCGCGGGTTGATCTCGTTGGCATAGTTCCAGTCCAAGTAGTTCAGCTCAATTTGCACGAAGTCCCAGTGGTACTCGTCGTTGTGCTCCAGCAGGTAGTCGAACACCGCGATGTCGCCATGGTAGGAGAAGCCCAGGTTGCGAATGCGCCCAGCCTCGCGCTCCTTCATCAGGTAGTCCAGCAGACCATTGTCTAAGTAGCGCCCTTGCAGACTTTGCATGCCGCCCATGCCTATGCCGTGCAGCAGGTAGTAGTCTATATAGTCCACCTGTAGCTCCTTCATCGAGTTGTGGTACATCTCGATGCTGGCCTCGCGGCTCCAGGTGCCCTCGTTGAAGTTCGACAGCTTCGTGGCCACGAAGTACTCGCTGCGCTTGTGGCGGCTCAGGGCGATGCCGGTGCAGCGCTCAGACAGGCCCTGGCAGTAGGCGGGACTGGTATCGAAGTAGTTCACGCCATGCTCAATGGCGTAGTCTACCTGACGGTTCACCATCTCCTGGTCTATCTCGTCGTTGCTCTCACGGGCAGCATTGCCACTCACGGTGGGCAGGCGCATCATGCCGTAGCCCAGCAGCGACACCTTTTCGCCCGTCTTCGGGTGGGTGCGGTAAGTCATCTGCCCCGTGGGCGGTTCGGTCTGCTTCTTGTACTCCTCTATGGCGGCATTGTCTTTCTTGTTCAGACAGCCAGCCAGGCCGATGGCGGCGGTGCCAGCTCCCAGGTATTTCAGGAACTTGCGGCGTGATATTTCATTCTTCTTCATGGGGCTTCTTAGATTGTTTTGTGTACTTCGTGACCTTCTACGATGATGGCCGAGAACGGGCGGGCCGGGCAAATATATTCGCAGGCACCGCAGCCTATGCAGTGGCTCTCGTTGATGGCGGGGATAGAGGGCGAGAGGTTGTCGTCCTCGTCGAGCGGCACCATCTCGATGGCTTCGGCAGGGCAGTGGCGGGCGCAGTTGCCGCACTCCACGCCGTCGCTCACCGCCACGCAGTTCTTCTGCAGGAACACGGCGTGGCCTATCTGTATGCTCGACTTCTCGATCTCGTCGAGCGGTCTGATGGCACCGGCAGGGCATACGTCGGAACAGCGGGTGCACTCCGGGCGGCAGTAGCCCCGCTCGTAGCTCATCACGGGCTGCATCAGGTGCATCAGGTCGGTAGAGGGTCGCAGCACCTGGTTGGGACATTCCGACACGCAGAGCAGGCAGCCCGTGCAGTGCTGGGCCATGTTCTTTGCTGAGAGCGAGCCCGGCGGCGTGAGGGGCGTCAGGCGTTCTGGCTGCTGCTTGGCTTCGATGGGGGCCAGGCCGCCGTCAACCTTCTTGGCTTCCTCGGCCATTGCAGCCGTCGTGGCCATGGCGGTGGCCAGGAGGAACGAGCGGCGTGTGGGGTCGGCGGGGCTATCAGCCGATGTGGGCCCATTCTGCCTGTTCGCACTGCCAGCTCCATACTTCAGCGCCCCGAACTTGCAGCTCTGCAGGCAGTCGCCGCACACCACGCAGCGGCTGTAGTCCACGCGGTGGTTCTTATAGTCTATGCAGGCAGCCTTGCAGTTCTTCGAGCAAAGCGAGCAGTTGCGGCACTTATCGCTGTCGAAGCGAACTTTCAGCCACGAGAAGCGGGCCAGCAGCGACAGCGCCGTGCCCACCGGGCAGATGGTGTTGCAGTAGGTGCGTCCACCGCGCCAGGCCAGCACGAAGAGTATGATCACCGTAAGGATGGCAATGATGAGCACGGGCATGGACTTCAGCCACACGTCGACCGTGTAGAAGGCATAGCTGTCTACCGACTCGGCAAACGAGGCCAGGATGTTGTTGCCCACCTTCCACACCGGTTGCAGCAACATCGTGGCGATGCGGCCAAAGGCAGAGTAGGGGGCCAGCAGCTGTGCCAGTGAACTTACTACGCCACCCAGTAAGGCGGCAATGAAGACGACGAGCACGGGGTAGCGCAGCCATTTCTTCTCGGGCGAGAAGCTGTAGCGGTTCTTCTTGGCTTTCCTGCCCCAGAGGGCAAAGATGTCCTGGAGCACGCCCAGCGGGCAGATGACCGAGCAATAGATGCGCCCGAAGACGAGCGTCAGCACGGCGAGCCCCACGATCACCACCACGTTGAGGGCCAGCACGGCCTCAAGTGCCTGCACCTTGGCCATGAAGCCCAGCCAGTGGTGCAGCGTTCCCGTGAAGTCGAGGAACAGCAGCGTGAGTCCGGTGAAGAACACTGCTGCCAGTGCAATTCTGATTTTCTTTAGCATATTTCTGTCTTAGGTATTTGTTAGTTTCACAATCCAGATGCTCACCTCGTAAAGTAGCCAGATGGGCAACGCCACGACCAGGAGCGTAAACACATCGGTGGTCGGCGTGATGATGGCCGAGACGATGAGGATGGCCACGATGGCGTGGCGACGGTATTCTGTCATGAGGCGGCTGTTGATGAGGCCCATCTTACCCAGAATGGCGCACACCACGGGCAGTTCGAACACCACACCCATGACGAAGCTCATGCCGATGAGCGTGTCGACGTAAGACAGAAGGGTGAGCATGTTGTCGACATCGGGGCTCACCTGATAGGTGCCCAGAAAACGCACCGTGAGCGGAAAAATAAGAAAATAGTCGACAGCTGTGCCCAGAATGAACATCAGGTAGGCCGAGCCTACCATCTTGGTGGCCGCCCGCCGCTCGTTCTGATAGAGCCCCGGCGACACGAATCGGAACAGTTGGTAGAGTACGTAGGGCGATGCCAGCAGCAGTCCGGCATAGAGCGCCACCCGCATGTGGGTCATAAACTGCTCGGTGAGCCCCGTGTTCATCAGGTGCAGCGCGAACCCCTCGTCGATGCCCAGCAGCCTGTAGCTCACGAAGTCGCTGCTGCGCGGGGCCAGCACCACGGCAAAGAGCCAGTCTTTCAGCAAGAAGGCTGCCGCCGCCGCCACAACCACGACCACGAGCGAGCGTATGATGCACGAGCGCAGTTCGTCCAGATGCTCCCAGAACGTCAGCTGTTCGCTCATTCTTTCTTTTCCTCTTTCGGAGTGTCTTCTATCTCTTTCATCCCCTCCTTGAAGCTCCTCACGCCCTTGCCCAGGCCGTTCATCAGTTCAGGAATCTTCTTGCCGCCGAAGAGCAGCAGCACAATGAGTGCTATGACAAGCACTTCCTGCATACCAAGTCCAAACATAGTTCTTTTTTTGTTTTTAGGCTGCAAACTTACGCATTTTTTCCCGATTTTGCAAGTAATTGTGACGAATTGTTTGCGTAAATCAGCTTTTATGCGTATTTTTGCACCATAAAACCAAAAAGAAAAGGACTATGAAGAAAATGCGAACAGTAACCGCTGCCCTTGCCTTGCTGGCAGCAGCCTCTGTAGGAACGGTGCAGGCCCAGACGGCCTCATGGACTGCCGATAATGGCAACGGCACGTTTACCAACCCCCTGTTCTACGACGAGTTCAGCGATCCCGACATTCTGCGGGTGGGCGACGACTACTATCTGGCCGGTACTACGATGCACACCGTGCCGGGACTGGTCATCCTGCACTCGAAGGATCTGGTGAACTGGGAGAATATTTCCTATTGCTTCGACCGCTTCGATTTCGACGACCCAGCCTTCTCGCTCAGCGGGCCCAGTGGCAAGAACCGTGGCGAGGTCTATGGAGAAGGCATCTGGGCCCCCGCCATTCGCTATGCCAATGGCCAGTTCTATGTGTTCTCGAATGTGAACGGCAAGGGGCTGCAGTGCTACACCAGCAAGGATATTCGCGGCCCCTGGCAGCACCATAACATGCAGGGACGCATCTACGACCTCAGCGTGCTCTTCGACGACGATGGTAAGATCTATGCCATTCATGGCTATGGCGAAGTGCACTGCACCGAGCTGAAGCCCGATATGTCGGGCCCCATCGACGAGACCGACCGCATCATCATTCCCAATGGAAGTGCCGTGGGCGAGGGGCATCATATGTACAAGATCAATGGCATGTACTACCTCATTTCTACCGACTACCGGCCCAACGGGCGTACCCTCTGTTCGCGCTCTAAAAGCATCTGGGGGCCCTACGAGACCTGCGTGATTACTGCCGATGAGACCTTCGGCTATCACCCGGCTCCCCTTACCCAGTGGAGGGGACGCATCGTGCCCGACGGCTCAAGGTTCAATATTCCTCAGCCTGACGTGAATGCCACTGCCTGTACGAACATTCACCAGGGTGGCATCGTGGAAGACCAGAGCGGGCAGTGGTGGGCTTTGCTGATGATGGACTTCCACTCCATAGGGCGCACCGTGACGCTGGCTCCTATTACCTGGAAAGATGGTTGGCCTTTCCTGGGACTGGAAGGCAATCTGGGCCGGGCTCCCCGCACTTGGTTCAAGCCTCGCATTGCCGCGGCCGATACTACGATTCCGCATGCTCCTTACAACCGCAACGAGAACTTCGACCAGAAAGTGTTGGGCCGGGTGTGGCAGTGGAACCACAATCCTAACGACAAGATGTGGAGCCTGAAGAACGGCAGACTGCGCCTGCAGACCATGCCCGCCGACCAGCTTATGTGGGCACGTAACTCGCTGACCCAGCGCGTCATAGGCCCGTCTTCCATCACAACCGTTGAACTCTACACAAAGGGATTGAAGGACGGTGATGTGTGTGGTCTGGGCAACATCAACATACCCTGTTCCTGGATAGGCATCGTGAAGCAGGGCAAGGAGCTCACCCTGCGCTGGTTCTGGCAGGGCGACAACGACACCATCGACACGCCCGTTACGTTGCCCCAGCAGAAGATATGGCTGCGCATGTGTGGCGACTACGATAACGACAAGGCCGAGTATGCCTATTCTGTCGACGGCGAGCACTTCCAGACCATTGGCCGCGAGATGCGCCTCAGCTATCAGCTCTGCACCTTCCAGGGCTCGCGCCATGCGCTCTTCGCCTTCAACAAGAATGGCCAGAATGGCGGCTATGCCGAGTTCGACAATTTCACGGTGCTGGAGCCCGGTGCCGACCGTTCGAAGAACATTCCCTATGGCAAGACCTTCCGCATCATCAACCTGGCCACCAACCGGCCCATGCACGCTATGCCCCACGGCCTGATGTATGATATTGACGAAAAGAACAATTCGAAGGAGACCCACTTCCGCCTCATCGACAAGGGCCAGGGGCAGGTGGCCCTGCAGTGCGAGGATGGTCGCTATGTGTGGGTATCGGGGCAAGGACTGCCGGGCGATGTCCGCCTGACTACCGATGCCAGTAAGGCCGAGGTGTTCCTTTGGCAGGACTACCTTGACCGCGAGTTTATGCTTATGTCCATGCGCACGCATCTTTATATAGGAAAGAGCCCCACCACGGGCAGTCCCTATTCAATGGACTTCAAGGGCAGCGACCCGGCACGCCGTAATGGCGCCGTGATGCGCTGGGAAGAGGTAAAATAGGGCAAAACCAGCATAATACCAAACTTTTTTCGCATTAAAATGATAAAATGCGTAAAAAAGTTTGGTGTTTTGGAATAATATTCCTATATTTGCACCAAATATTTAAAAACAAGAATGCTTATGCAGAAAAAAATACTTATATTCTCGACCGTAGCACTGATGATGCTGAGCGCCAACTCCATGGCTGCACCTATGATGATGGAAATGGAGATGGGCATAGCCGAGCAGGTGGAGACGGAGAGAGGCATTTCCATCAATGTAGACGGGAACAGCGTCAGGGTGTCGGGCGCTCAGGGCATGACGCTCGAAGTGGTGTCGCTCACGGGTCGCCATGTGGCCAGCTATAAGATTGAAAGTCCCGCACAGCTCGTAGAACTTAACATACCCAAGGGTTGCTATATACTGAAGGTAGGAAAAATTGTCAGGAAAATAACTATTCGCTGATAGTTGTTCTCTTCGCGGCTATAGTCGGTACACTGTGTATGTTCTCCTGTGATATGGAGAATGGTAGGCAGAAGTCCAGACTAACCATCGATTCGTTTGCAGATTTGCAAACACCTGAATATGCTCTAATCGCTCAGAATGTAAATGAGTGCTTGGGGCATATTCTTTCTTCTGATCGCGACTCAACGACGGCCGACCATCTTTTGCGTAGCTACTACAAGGGTGGGGGAGCCTTTGTGTGGGTCGACAGGATGGGGCTGAGCGAACGTGCCGACACGCTGCTGGCCTATCTGCAAGACCATGCCACGCAGCAGGGATTTTCTGCCGAGGCCTTTCGTCTGCGCCAGATTGGCCAGCTGATGCAGGACATGCGCCAGGAGAGCAGTGGCGATGGCAAGACCAGTCGCAGCCAGCAGGCGGCCCAGGTAGAGTACTTGCTTTCGAAGGCTTTCCTGCGTTATGCCCACGGTCAGCGCTATGGCTTTGCCGATCCCTATCGACTCTTCAACAAGCTGGACATTCGCGAGCAGGACACCGCTCGCAAGATTACGGTGTACAGCCGGCTGTTCGATGTCGATGTGGAGCAGCCGCCTCGTCATTATGTGGCCGAAGCCTTGCGCCATGTGCAGGCCGACAGCGTGGGCGAGTACTTGCGCTCTGTGGAACCACGCGATAGCATCTACAGGCGCTTCGTGGCCGAACTGGCAACCACTCACGATGCCAATCGCCGCCAGCTGTTGCTCACGAATATGGAGCGTCGCCGATGGCGCACACGCCACCCCGACCATCAGCGTGGCAAGTATGTCCTGGTGAATGTGGCCGCCCAGCATCTGTGGGCCGTTGCCCCCGACAGCATCTTCAATATGCGGGTGGTGTGCGGGGCTCGCAGAACCAAGACACCCCTGCTCACCAGTGCCATCAACCTGATACAGGTGAACCCAGAATGGATCATCCCCATGAGCATTATCCGCAACGAGGTGGCACGCCATGCTGGCGATTCGGCCTATTTCGCCCGTCACAACTATTATATAACAGACCGCAGCAGCGGCCAGCGGCTTTCGCCTGCGAGTGTTTCGGCAGGTGCGTTGGCCAGTGGCAAGTATAGGGTGTCGCAGCAAGGTGGTCCGGGCAACTCGCTGGGGCGCATCGTGTTCCGCTTCCCCAATGAGTTCTCCGTTTATTTGCACGACACGTCCAACCCTGGAGCCTTCAATTATGCCAGCCGTTCGCTTTCGCATGGATGTGTGCGTGTGCACCGGCCTTTCGACCTGGCCCGTTTCATGCTGACCGATCCCGACGAGTGGATGCTCGACCGGCTGCGCATCTCAATGGGCCTGCGTCCAGAGGGCGAGCAAGGTCTCAAGTATATGGAGCAGCATGCCGACGAGCCTGCTCCTCACCGTCTCGTCAATTCCATCTCAGTGAAGCCTAACGTGCCCGTATTCATTACCTATTATACCATTTACCCCGACCCCGAGACTGGCAAACTGGTGGCGTGGCCCGACCCCTATGGCTACGATGCCGTGGTGCAGAAAGCCATTAAACCATTCATCTGATTGTTCGTCTTCAATATTGAGTATGGCTTCACCAATCGATCATCAGGAACTCATCAAAATGCTCTCCGACGAGAAGACGCGCCGGAAGGGCTTCGAGTTGTTGGTGCGCGAATACAGTGAGCAGCTCTACTGGCAGATACGCCGCATAGTGCTGGTGCACGAAGATGCCGACGATGTGTTGCAGAACTCGTTGATCAAGGCCTGGAATGGGCTTGACAACTTCCATGGCGACTCGAAGATCATCACCTGGCTGTCGCGCATTGCCATCAACGAGAGTCTCGACTTCATGCGTCGTCAGAAGAATGCCCCTATGCTCAGTACCGACGATGTCGATACGGGCATTGCCAACCAGCTGATGGCCGACGATTACTTCGATGGCGACCAGACCGAGGCCCAGTTGCAGGAGGCCATTGCGAAGCTGCCCGATGTTCAGCGCACTGTGTTCACTCTGCGCTATTACGACGAGATGAAGTATAGCGACATTAGCCGCATCACTGGCACGTCGGAAGGAGCGCTGAAGGCTTCTTACCACATCGCCGTGAAAAAGATAAGCGAATTTTTCCGACAACATGATTAAACTTTCAAAAAACATACACGTCTAATCTACAAGAAAAGCAAAACAAAAAAGATGAAGGAAGAAGAATATCTGAAAAACCGAATGGGCAGAGAGAACCCCTTCCGGGTGCCGGAGGGTTACTTCGACAGCCTCACCGCCAGGGTGATGAGCAGCCTTCCTGAAAGCGAGTCCAAGGTGGTGCCCATCAGGCGTTCGCTTACAAGCAGGCTGAGGCCTTTGCTCTATATGGCAGCCAGCTTGTTCATCGCCATTGCGGGCTTCACCATCTACAAGCTGGCGCCTGAACCCGATGGCAGGCAGGGGCAGGCTGTGGTGGCGCAGGAGTCGGCCAGTCAGCGTGACTATTTCGAGGAAGCCGCCGATTATGCGATGGTCGACAATATAGAGATTTACGCCTGCCTGACGACTGAGTAGCTCAAGAAGAGGAACAAAAAGGATTTTTAGTATGATGAAAAAAGGATTGTATTCGATAGTATTTCTTTGGGCCATAGCTCTTTCTGTATTTGCCCAGCACGACAAGTCGGGGCAGAAGTTCTCACCCGAGCAGTTCGATGCTGAGCTGAAGCAGTTCATCATTCAGGAGGCTGCCCTCACCCAGCAAGAGTCGGCCAAGTTCTTCCCCGTTTACCAGGAGATGCAGGGAAAGTTGCGTGCTGTGTATGGTCGCCAGCGCCAGTTGGGGCAGGTAAAGCCCGCTGACGAGAAGGGCTGCACCAAGATCATACAGGAGCGCGATAACTTGGATGTGGAACTGAAGCGCATTCAGCAGAGCTATCACAACAGGTTTCTCGATCTTCTTCCGGCTTCCAAGGTCTACGATGTGATCAAGGCCGAAGAAAGGTTCCACCGCCGTAAGTTCAAGCAGTGGAGCCATACCCCCAAGAAGCAGTAGCCGTCCTCTTGGGGGGACAGAATCTCCCTCCCCGTTTTTTACATTTTGGGTTTTTGCGTGATCTTGTATTGCATAGTGAGCATCACATAGCGTGGAATGCAGTTGTTCCAGGTTTCGGTGCGTCCCTGTGCATTCACGTTATATTGCGTGCTGCTCAGCTGGTGAAGCAGGTCGAAGACTTGCAGCTTGCAGGTGAGCTTTCCTTTCATGAGCGTGCGGGTCAGCTGTGCGTTCCACACCAGGTGGTTGTCGTTCATCAGTTCGCTGTAGTAGCCCCGGCGTGAGAACATGCGCAGGTCGGTGGCCACGCCCACCTTCATCCAGGGAATTGTGTAGTTGAAGGTTGCGCCATAGTCTAAGTCGAAGGCGCTGATGCGCTGGAAGTTCTGACGGTCGCCGGTAGAGCTCCGCCAGGTAATGTTGCCGCTCAGTGTGGCGGTTAGCTCGTCCTTTTGATATTGCAGTTGCAGGCGGTTGTGCAGCGTCCAGTTGTTTACCTTAGAAAGTACTTGCTCTGCTTGTTGTAGCATAGTTTCGACATACTGCACATTGAAGTCCACGCTGCGGTCGTAGCCTACGTCGCCATCCTCTGTGAAGAGCAGATGGCGTTTCTTGTCCAAGGGGAAGGTATAGGTGGCCCCGAAGTCGGTACCCCAGTTGCCATCTACATTATCGTTCATAAAGCTGTAGGCGCCCGTCGTCGTGTCGTAGATAGTGCGTGTGCCCCACTTGTCTTGTTCTATGCGCAGGTTGGCCCACAGGCTCAGGGTGCGCTTCAGCGAATCGACGTTGTGGGTGAATCGTGTGCGCAGATTGTGCGTCTTTCGATTGCGCAGGTTGGGATTGTTCACCCGGTAGACCAGTGGGTTGGTAGTGTTGTCGACAGGCATCAGGCTGGCCAGTTCCGGTCTACCTACTCTGAAGTTGTATGACAGCATCTTGAAGCCCTCCTTCCATTGGTAGAAGTAGACGCTGGGTTGGAAGGCATTCGACGTGCGCCGTGCAATGGTGTCGAGCGTGCCGTCTTCATAGTGCAGCCGTTCTGCCGCGTGCTCGTAAGGCAGGTTAATGCCCAGTATGTAGTTGTCGTTCTGCTTGTCTATGGTGATGCCCCCTTGGTAGGTTCGCGTCAGCAATTGGTTGTCGTTGCTATTGTCCGTGTCAATCACGGCGAGCAGCGAGTCGCGTGTCGATGGCAGCCAGCCTAACTCGTTCGGACGCATAGGGCCCAGCCAGTCCAGCCGGTAGTTGCTGTTATGGTTGCTCTGCCATGCCTGGGTATAGGTGAAGCCCGTCCGTATGCTCCACCTGTCGGGAAGTGCAAAGTGGTAGGTGGTCCGTGCCTGCCACTCATAGCTGTTCGAGTGCGTATCAGCATAGCGGTCGCGCAGGTCGTTTGTGCCGCTTGTGGCATAGTAGGTGTTCTGTCTGCTGAAGCCGTCACTGGGATCAGTGCGACTGAAGGAACCGTCGACTGCGGCATCGATCATATCGCCCCATGGCAGTTTCTGGTAGTACGATAAGCTTGCATTGCCCGATAGCGAGCGATACTTGTTCAGTCCTTCGTTCTGAGTGCGGTTGGTTATAAAGTCGCGGTAGGTCGAGTCCTGGCTGGCCGTTGTGCGCTTGCCATCGGCATAGTCGAACCCTACTTGCGAGTAGAGGGTGAAGGGCTTGTGTAGCGTGAAGTCATTGCTCACGTGGAAGCGAAAGTCCTTCTGCCTGCTTTCCGACCAGGCCCCACGGAAGATGCTGCCACCGGTGGCAAAGGTCTCCGACGTGGTGCGCGACGCATTGCTGGCATCGTTCCACTCCACACTCACGCTTCCCTCTTCCTCAAAGCGCTTGTCGGCATCCTCGGTCTGGAAGTCCATTCCAGCCTGCTTCGTGGTGCGCAGTCCTTGTGGCATGTTGCTGGGCCTCCACTCGCCCTCACCGCCAGGCTTGCGGTTCTCGTTCACGTTGTTCAGGTTGCCATACACGGTGTAGCGCGAGTGGTCGGTGTAGTACAGGCCAAACAGGCGGGCCATATAGCGGTCCTCAGTGCCGATGCCCGCTTCCACGTTGCCCATATAGCCACGGTTGTACTCGCGCTTCAGGTTCACGTCCATCACGTAGTCTTTCTTCTCAATGTCGCGTCTTGCCAGTTCGCTCTGCTTCGTGCTTTTGTGAAACACCTTGATGTTTTGCACGGTGTAGTAGGGCAGGTTGTCGAGCATCACCTGGTTCTTGCCTTTGAAGAAGTCCTTGCCATTCAGCGTCAAGTAGTCCACCTTCTGGCCATTGATGTAGATGTCGCCGTTCTGCTTCAGCTCGGCTCCCGGCATCTGTCTGATCAGTCCGTCGAGCATCGAGCCTTCGGGCATGTTGAAGGCCGAGGCGTTATAGACGATGGTGTCGCCCCGGTAGGCAATCTTCACTTTCGTTCCCTTGACCACTACGCCGCCCAGTGAGTCTTCACGCCAGATGTCGTCGTCCTGCATCTTTTTCTTCATCAGCAGGCGGGGCAGTTCGAAAGAGCGGTTGCGTGCCAGGTACTTCAGTTCGTAGTCCAGGTAGGTGTCTTCGTAGTTCGCGCACGTACCTTTTATAATTATCTTCTGGGGCTTGGCAGGCACGCTGAACTGATAGTATGAGCTGGTGCCCCAGGTCCAGCAGGTCATCGTGTCAATCACGGTCGAGTCCTGCTTCATCAGGGTGACGTGTGCTTTCAGTTTGGCTTTCGTAAATGAGTCGTACACCTCGCCGTAAAGCCGCACCGTTCGTTCCTTCTTCGGCTTCACCTGGGTGGTGTCTTGCTGGGCAAAAACATTCATGGCCATCAGCAAGCCAATGGCCATGAAAAACATTTGTTTCATCCTGTCTTAATGCTAAATAGTAGTCTTGAATAGCGAATGCTCGTTGTGCCTTCGCATCACTACGTCCATGATTTCATCGTCGGTCGAGAGGTTGAAGTCGCCTGGTATGCTGTTCTTCAGCACAGCCGCTGCCAGCGAGTAGTCCAGTTGCAGCTGCTCATCGTCAGGGAAAGCTTGCAGGGCGTGCAGGAAGGCGGCCAGGAAGGCGTCGCCCACACCCATGGGGTCTACGATGCCTGGTGCGTCAATGACGCGCGTCTTCAGCAGTCGCCCGTCGCTCCATAGCAGGGCCGTAAGCGTATGGTGGCTCGACGATATCTGGTTGCGCATGCCCATCAGCCACTTTCGGCAACGCGGGAAGCGACGGTGAATCTCGTCGAACCACACGCGGTAGGGCTCGGGATCCAGCTCGAAGCTGTCGTCAAGGGCGTCGAAGAGTGGGGCCGTGCGCTGGGTAATGAACTCAAACTCGATCACATCGCCAAACATCACGTCGCAGCGCTCCAGCATGCGGCTGAGCGTCTCGCGGGCATCGGCACCATACTTCCACAGGTTCTTGCGGTAGTTAATGTCGTAGGAGATGGTGATGCCCATCTCGTCGGCAATGTCGAGGGCTTCAAACGTGGCATCGGCAGCATTCTGCGAGATGGCCGCCGTGATGCCCGATGCCTGAAACACCGATGCGCCCTTCAGAATGTCGCGCCAGGGTATCATGCCAGGCTTCAGGTCGTAGTAGGCCGAGTTGTCGCGGTCGTATATCACCTTGGTGTTGCGCATGCCGGCCGATGGCTCGAAGTAGTAGGTGCCAATGCGCTGGCCGCCATAGAGCACGCGGCTCACGTTGACACCCAGCTGAGCCAGGCACATGGCTCCCGCATGCCCCACCGGGGTGTCAGGCAGTCGGGTAATATACTCTACCTCGTCGCCCAGCGTGGCCAGCGACACGGCCACATTGGCCTCGCTGCCGCCATACTTGCTGGTGAAGATGTCGCCTTGTGTCAGTCTAAGGTGGTCGGGCTTCGAGAATCGAAGCAGCAACTCGCCGAAAGTCACTATCTTTCCTTTTTTCATTGATTTTAGCTTCTGTTTCGTCTAATTTCGGGTGCAAAGGTACGAAAGAGTTGGGAGTTAAAAGCCTGGAGTTGCGAGTTTTTTTTGATTATTTTGACAAAAAAAGTTAAATCACGATAAATAACTACTAACACCGAGCCTCTAACTCCCAACTTTTTTGTACCTTTGCAGCCCGAGTAGAGTCCGTTGGGGCTGGGTGAAGTGCGCACGAACGTGTGCCGCCTCGCGGAAAAAACCCTAAAAATACATTATTAACAAAACGCAATGTACGCAATTGTAGAAATTCAGGGTCAGCAGTTCAAGGCCGAAGAGGGCAAGAAGCTCTTTGTGCACCACATCAAGGACGTGGAGGCAGGCAAGACTGTTGAATTTGACAAAGTGCTGCTCGTAGATGCCGACGGCACGGTCAAGGTAGGCGCACCCACCGTAGAAGGTGCAAAGGTAGTAGTAGAGGTAGTGAACCCGCTGGTGAAGGGCGACAAGGTCATCGTCTTCAAGATGAAGCGTCGCAAGGACTCTCGCAAGCGCAACGGTCATCGTGAGCAGTTCACTCAGGTAGAAGTTAAACAAGTAATCGCTTAAAGGAGGAACAACATTATGGCACATAAAAAAGGTGTAGGTAGTTCTAAGAACGGCCGCGAGAGTGCAGCCCAGCGACTTGGCGTGAAAATCTGGGGTGGCCAGAAGGTTCAGGCTGGCAACATCATCGTTCGCCAGCGTGGCACCAAGCACAACCCTGGCAATGGCGTAGCTATTGGCAAGGACGATACGCTCTATGCCCTCATTGATGGCACCGTGAATTTCCACAAGGGAAAGCGCGACAAGAGCGTCGTCTCGGTTATTCCTAACGCTGAGGCCTAAAAACACTTACAAACAAACACAACTTACTTCCAAACAAACAACAGAATGTCCCCAACCTTCACCCCGAAGGTTGGGGCTTCTGCTTTTTTTACGCTGAAAGTTTGGTCATTTTCGCAAATTAATGTACCTTTGCACTTCAAAAGGCAAATAGTAAATAGTAAATCGTTAAATAGAAAAAGAACCGATGCTTACACTGAAACTTATCACAGAGGAAACCGACCGCGTGATTCGTGGTCTTGAGAAGAAACACTTCAAGGGTGCCCGCGAGGCTATCGACCAGGTGCTGGCCGTCGACAAGAAGCGCCGCGAGGCCCAGCAGCAGTTAGACAAGAACCTGAACGAGCAGAAGCAGCAGTCGGGCCAGATTGGCCGCCTGATGAAGGAGGGCAAGCGCGACGAGGCCGAGGCCATCAAGCAGGGCGTTGCCAAGCTGAAGGAAGATTCGAAGCAGCTGGAGCAGATGATGAACGAGGCCCAGGAAGAGATGGTTCGCCTGCTCTGCCAGATCCCCAACATACCCTACGACGAGGTGCCCGAAGGTGCTGCCGCCGAAGACAACCGCGTGGTGAAGAGCAACCTGAAGGAGTGCACGGCCAGCGACACCGTGGGCAACTGGGACGTGAACCCCACGCTGGGCATTGAGAATCCGCTGCCCCACTGGGAGCTGGCCAAGAAGTACAATCTCATCGACTTCGACCTGGGCGTTAAGATCACCGGTGCCGGCTTCCCGGTCTATATTGGCAAGGGTGCCCGCCTGCAGCGTGCGCTCATCAATTTCTTCCTCGATGAGGCCCGCCAAAGTGGATACACGGAGATTATGCCTCCCACCGTGGTCAATGCAGCCTCTGGCTATGGCACGGGCCAGTTGCCCGACAAGGAGGGACAGATGTATCATTGCGAGGTCGACGACTTCTACCTCATCCCCACTGCCGAGGTGCCTGTGACCAATATCTACCGCGATGTCATTCTCGACGAGAAGGAACTGCCCATCAAGAACTGCGCCTACACCGAGTGCTTCCGTCGCGAGGCTGGCTCCTATGGTAAGGATGTGCGTGGCCTGAACCGTCTGCACGAGTTCTCCAAGATCGAGATTGTGCGCATCGACAAGCCCGAACACTCCAAGGAGAGCCACAAGGAGATGCTGGAGCATGTAGAGGGACTGCTCAAGGAACTCGAGCTGCCATACCGCATCCTGTTGCTCTGTGGTGGCGACCAGTCGTTCACCAGCAGCATCTGCTACGACTTCGAGGTCTATAGCGAGGCCCAGGGCCGTTGGCTCGAAGTGTCGTCGGTCAGTAACTTCGACACCTATCAGGCCAATCGCTTGAAGTGCCGCTACCGCCCTGAGGGCAGCAAGAAGCCTGAGCTCTGCCACACGCTCAACGGTTCGGCCCTGGCTCTGCCCCGCATCGTAGCCGCCTTGCTCGAGAACAACCAGACCCCCGAAGGCATTCGCATTCCCAAGGCACTGCAGCCCTACACAGGCTTCGATATCATTGACTAACGATAACACCGCCCTATAACGACAGCGAGACGCGCTTCTTCTGAGTGAGGAAGCGCGTCTCGCTGTTTATCGTGTATTCGTTTCTGGGGTCAGGTCACCACTCGGTAGCCGGTTCCCGTGAACACCAGCGCCGGGGGGCCGTCGAGGCCCCTCAGGTGCAGCTTTTCGAAGTTGGGGTAGGGCGTGTAGTCTCTGGGGAAGCGCTCTTGGTGCGCCTCGATGTGCCCGTTCCACGATACGGGTATGGTGCTGTACTGCTTCTTCCCGCAGGCCAGCACCTTGTCGTTCCAGTAGCCGAAGATGGTGAACACCCGGTAGCCTCCGTCCTTCACGATCAGCTTGTTGCGGATGATGGCGATGTGCTGGTTGTAGAGCACC
>JAFVEE010000116.1 GCA_017478085.1 Prevotella sp.
AGACCTAACTCTTTCATCGAACCGCATAATTTTGCATAGTGCCAACTTTCAAAGTTTCCTCGTTTTTCCCTGAATTGCCTTTATTTATAGGGCAAATTGCGTGATTTCTCCAAAAATGCTTCCGTATGTCAGCATTATTTCTTAATTTTGCCGCCGATTCAGACACTTTTTATTCACATTATTAATAATAATTACATTTATGAAGAAGATTTTTGTACTCGTGATGGCCGTGTGTGCCATTAGCTTCACTTCGTGTGGCAACAAGAACGCCCAGCAGGCCGAGGCCGCTGATGCCGAGACCGAGATGGTGGCAGGCGATGTTGATCTGGAGAACGCCACGGCCGACCTGGCCGCACAGCTGGAGGCTGGCGACGTGAACAAGCTTCAGGAGGCCATCGAGGCCGCAAAGGCCAAGGTAGCCGAGCTGCTGCAGCAGAACCCCGAGCTGGCACAGCAGTACCTGACCAAGGTGCAGGACTTCCTGAAGGAGAACACCGAGAAGATCAAGGCCGTGGTAGGCGACAACGCCGTGGTGCAGACCGCCGTGTCGACGCTCGTCGAGACTCCCGCCGAGAGCATCATCAGCAACCTGCAGCAGACGCTGGGCACGGTCGAACAGGCCGCTCAGGACAAGGCCAACGAGGCTGCCCAGGCTGCCCAGGACAAGGCCAACGAGGTGAAGGAAGCCGCCGAGCAGAAGGTGGACGAGGCCAAGCAGAAGGCTGCCGAGAAGGCCAACGAGAAGGTGAACGAGGCTGCCGACAAGCTGCTGAAGGGCACCGGCCTGAAGTAATTTTTGCTGAACAAAACGGGGCATTCGTTGAACGGATTTGCCCCGTTTTTTCATTCTGATTACCTTTGCAATGAATTGTTCAACCCCCGTAAAAAGAAAGGAATGATGATGAAGAAGGTAATAATCTATGCGATGCTCCTTGCATCGGCCGCCCTCACGCTGCAGGGCTGCACAGCCGACAATGATGATGACTACTCTACGCCCGGCTGGGGCAACCAGCAGCCGACGGCGGGCAATACGACGGGCTCGGGGGCTACAGGCGACACCAGCGACGTGGCTACGTTCGACATTGCGCTCGACGAGAGTTCGCTCACCGAGACTGAGACCATCCCCACCGACGACAACGACTACGTGGAGAACTCGTCGTTCGCCCAGACCGTGGCCATCACGCTGAGCGACGGCGGTGCCACCTATACCGACCTGCCCGACGGCGTGACCGTGAGCACTGAGGGTGGCGACGTGATTGTCAACTCGACCGTGGGCTCCGTGGCCTACGAGGTAAGCGGAGCCACCAGCGACGGTTCGCTCAAGATATACAGCGACAAGAAGCTGAAGCTGGTGCTGAACGGCGTGAGCATCACCAACCCCACGGGCGCAGCCATCAACGTCCAGAGCAAGAAGCGCGTCTTCGTAGTGCTGGCCGACGGTTCGAACAACAACCTGACCGACGGCACAACCTACACCGACACCACCGATGGCGAGGATATGAAGGCCTGCCTCTTCAGCGAGGGACAGCTCATCTTCAGCGGCAAGGGCAAGCTCAACGTCTACGCCAACTGCAAGGCGGGCATCCGCAGCGATGACTACGTGGTCATTCGTCCGGGCACCAACATCTACGTGAAGGCCACGGCAGGCAACGGCATCAAGGGCAACGATGCCCTGAGCATCTACGGCGGCGTGGTCAACGTTGAGGTGTCGGCCACCTCGGCCAAGGCCCTCTCTACCGACGGCCACGCACTCATCAGCGGCGGGCGCACCACGGCCATCGTGACGGGCGGGGCCACCTACGACACCGACGAGAAGGACGTGGTGGGCTCGGCAGGACTGAAGGCCGACTCTACCTTCACCATGACGGGCGGCGAGCTCTACGTGAAGAACACCGGCAAGGGCGGCAAGGGCATCAGCGTCGACATGCAGGCCAGCATCGAGGGCGGCACCGTGGGCATCATCACCACGGGCAGCACCTACAGCTACTCGGGCAAGCTCGACTCGAAGGCCAAGGGCATGAAGACCGACGGCGACCTGACCATCGGCGGCGGCACGGTAAGGGTGCGCGCCACGGGTGGTGAAGGCAGCGAGGGCATCGAGAGCAAGGGCGTCATCAGCATCAGCGGAGGCAACGTGCAGGCCTACGCCTACGACGATGCCGTCAACTCGGCCAGTCACCTATATATAAAAGGTGGAACAATCTACGCCTGTAGTACGGGCAACGATGGCCTCGACTCAAATGGCAACCTGTACATTCAGGGCGGCAACACCGTGGCCTACGGCACGCGGTCGCCCGAATGTGGCATCGATGCCAACGAAGAGGGTGGCTACACCGTCTACCTGACTGGCGGCAGCCTGTTTGCCATTGGCGGTGGCAACTCTGTGCCCACCAACAGCAGCTCTACACAGGGCTACGTCTCGACCACGGGCAGCATTGCGGCTGGCACCACAGCCACCCTGAGCAGCGGCTCTACCACGCTCGCCACGTTCAGCCTGCCCGCCAGCTACAGCAGCGGCAGCATCATTGCCACAGCCGAGGGTATGACACCGGCGGGCAGCTACACGCTCGCCATCGGCTCGTCGCAGACCACGCTCACGGCCTCGCAATACGGCTCATCGGGCATGGGCGGTGGCGGATTCCGTAATCATTTCTGAACAAATAGCAGCATGAAAAAAACATTATTTAGTATCCTGGCCCTTGCGGCATTCACCCTCCCTATCGGCGCCATCGACAACAACACGGTCGAGGTGGTCTACAACGGTACCACAGCTACCATCACGGTGGCCCCTAACATCAGCAGCTACGTCACCGTGCAGAGTGGCACATCGTCGCACGTAAAGCTGGTGCAGGACGCCAGCTTTGCCGGTGTCGACAAGACCGTCGACAACGAGGATGGCGAGATAATCTACGTGCTCTCGGGCACCTCGACCGACGGCGAGTTCTATATGGAAGGCGCATTCAAGGCCACCGTAGAGCTGAGCGGTCTCACGCTCACCAACCCCGGCGGCCCTGCCCTCAACATTCAAGACGGCAAGCGCATCAGCCTGAGTGCCAAGAAGGGCACCACCAGCACGCTGACCGACGGGGCCAACGAGGCCTACAACGGCTGCATACACATCAAGGGCCACACCAAGCTGAAGGGAAAGGGCACGCTGAACGTCGCGGGCCGCTCTAAGCACGGCATCTACAGCAAGGAGTATCTGGAGGTGAAGAACCTTACGCTCAACATCACGGCAGCCGAGAAGGACGGCCTGCACTGCAAGGAGTACTTCCTGATGGAGAGCGGCACGGTGAGCATCACCGGTGCGCAGGACGATGCCATACAGGTGGAGCTCGGCGGCACCACCTCGACGGGCACCACCACCAACCATGAGGACGAAGACTCTGGCAACTTCTATATGACGGGCGGCACGCTCACCCTGACGGGCTATCAGGGCCAGGCCATCAAGGCCGATGGTACCATCACCTATAGTGGCGGCAAGCAGAACTTCGACACTGCCAACACGAAGATCTATGCCGACGTGCAGTCCTCCACCTTCCACCTTTCGCCCGCCGCCACGGCCTTCTACGACCTGCAGGGCCGCAAGACCACCGAAAGCCAGGCCGCCAAGGGGCTCTACATCATGAAGGCCCAGGACGGCAAGACCATCAAACGAATGAAGTAACCCCCCCAGGCAATGAAGTTCCTGCGCAGTCAAAGCAAGCAAGAAACGCTGGTCTACCTGGTGCTGTGGGGCGCCCTGTTTGCAGCCCCCGTCGTCAGCATCTACATCCACCACGCCGAGACCAGCAGCCCGTTCTTCCCCTGGCACGAGCTGCTGGCGGTGTGGCGGCAGATGGCCGTGCTGCTCGTGCTCTTCCTGCTGCACAACTACCTGCTGGCGCCGCTCATCGTCTACCGGCAGCGGCGCCTGCCCTACTTCTCGGCCATCGCCGTGCTGGTGGGCTGCTTCTTTGTGGCCCAGTGCATAGACAGCCCCGACAGGCAGCCACACGACCGTCCGCACCACGAGTTTGCCGAGCACGAGCCGCCGCCCCCGATGCCCGTTGGCCAGCACGACATCGTGGCCACCCTCATCCTCGTGCTGATGCTGGGCATGAACCTGGGTGTGAAGCTCTACTTCAAGCAGCGCAAGGACGAGCAGCGGCTGGCCCTGCTCGAGAAGGAGAACCTGGAGCAGCAGCTGCAATACCTGCGCTACCAGATTAATCCCCACTTCCTGATGAACACGCTCAACAACATTCACGCCCTGGTCGACATCGATGCCGAGCAGGCCAAGGCCACCATCGTCGAGCTGTCGAAAATCATGCGCTTCGCCCTCTACGAAGGCTCGAAGCAGCGTGTGCCGCTGAGCCGCGACATAGCCTTCCTGCAGAGCTACATACAGCTGATGCGCCTGCGCTACACCGACCGTGTAGCCATCACGGTCTGCATTCCTGCCGACCTGCCCCCGTGCGAGATTCCCCCCATGATGTTCATCACCTTCGTCGAAAACGCCTTCAAGCACGGCATCAGCTATCAGCAACCGTCGTTCATCGACATCAGCCTGAAGGCCCAGGGGCGCCAGCTCGTCTTCGCCTGTCGCAACAGCAAGGCCCCCCAATCTGCACCTTCACGACAAGAAGGTGGCGTAGGCCTGCAGAACGTGCAGCGACGCTTGCAGCTCATCTACGCCACCCGCTACGCCCTCCACATCGACGATGCCGCCGACACTTACCACGTGCGCCTTGCTATTCCCCTAAACAATTAGACCGGTATATTTGGCTATCAGCTCAGCCGGTAGCCCGTCGGCCTTCATCTTTTTGGCCAGTTCTGTTCTCTCTTTAGCACGGCCTTTCTCCAAGCCTTCGGCCATGCCTTTCTCAATACCTCTCTCCAATCCCACGCGGTTATACTTACCGTCGTCACGGCTTTTGTTTCCCTCGCTCTCCAACAGGCGCTGAATCTTTTCCAAACTTTTCCCGACTATTCTTCTTCCTGAGGACGAAAATGTGCCAAATGTGCTATGTGCAATCAAGTCAAAAATAATCGACCGCTGAATTAGGACGTAACTAACCCTCCATTACAACTCAATTAGCCCTCCGTTGAAGTCCAACCGACCGTGCGTTGCGAAACTATTGTGCGGGTATTGCGAACGAGTTGAATGGAGGCTCCGAACAAGTGGAGCCTATAATGGGAACAAGTAGTGCGGAGCCTCCGCACTACTTGTTTCAAAATGTGTAACGGTTTTTGAAACTTTTCCCGACTCATTTGTCATTTATCACCCATTTATCACTATGCAACTTGCTGATAATCAGTGGCGAGTGATAAATGACGAATGAAATGGCGGTTTTGAAAATTTGGGAGGAGTGGTATGCTATCTACTTCACCCTTGCCACCTTCCACTGGTCGATGGTGCGGCGATCCTCGCTGATGTTCAGACCGACGGCCCAGACGGGACGCTGGTCGGCGGCAAAGCGAACGGCATAGTCTTTCGTGATGATCTGGTCGGTGGCCTCCTCTGCCGTCTTGCCGTACTTTAGCTCTATGATGTAGATGGCATCGGGCACCTTCAGGACGATGTCCATACGCCCGTCAGAGGTCTGATCCTCGGCGCTTATATCGGCACCTACGGCCATCAGCGCAGCATAGATCAAGGACTGGTAGAGCTGCTCGTTTTGATTCTTATCGGTGATGCTGTAGGGTATGCCGGCATACCAGCGGCGTATCACCTCAATGAACTCTTCGAAGGTCTTCTCCTTAAACCGCAGGGCATTGAAAGCAATGCCCAGCGTGTCGCCACTGCCAACGTATTCTTCCATATAATATTGATAGAGGCAATAGGCGAACCCTTCGCGTACCTCCTCGTTGGGGAATCCTAACTTCCACTCGTCTTTCCACATATCGTACTCCTTCAGCGTCAGGTAGCCACTCTGGAAGAGCGCGGGAATTGGGTCGGTGATGCGTTCGGTAGGGGCGTCGAAGCGAGCCAGCTTCGCCGTGAAGCCCTCCAAGTCGGTGATGCTGATGTTCGTGCGAGTGCGCAAGATGTTTATCAGCGATGTAGGTGTGCCGGTAGAGAACCAAAAGTTCCTGATGATGCCCATGGCAAAGGCGTTGACCAGGCTCCACGGGCAGTAGATGTCGGTGAGATTCTCACTGAAGTGGTAGCCGTCGTACCAATATTTCAGCGCTGCAACCATAGAGTCGTAGTCGTAGCGCTTTCCATAGCGCTGGCCAATCTTGTCCATCTTCTCTGCCAGCAGCTCAATGTCGGGCTTCAGCTGCGTGAGCAGTTCCTCCTCGCTAATGCCACAGATGGCCTCGTAAACGGGGTCGAACGTGAGCTGTTGCAGGTTGTTCAGCTCGCTGAACACCGAGAGCTGCGAGAACTTCGAGATACCCGTCAGGAACACGAATCGCAGGTAATTCGCCTGAGCCTTCAGGGGCGAGAACAGGTTACGCACGCGGTTGCGTATATAATCCTGCAGCTCAGGGTCGTTCATACTGTCGAGCATAGGCGCGTCGTACTCATCAATGAGGATGACCACCTTCTCGCCTGTCTGTTCGTGGGCAGCCTTGATAAGACGTGACAGACGTGTGTCGTAATTCGTTGGATCTTTAGGCTTGGTGATGCCGTATTTTTCTTCCTGCTGTTCCAGAACGAAATTGATAGTGGGATGCACTCGCTCCTTCTCGTAGTACTTGCCGTTGCTGAGGTCAAGGCGTATGACGGGATACTTCTTCCATTCCTTCTCCTTATCATATATATACAATCCCTCGAACAGCTCTTTTCTGCCCTCGAAGTAGCAGCGCAGTGTGTCCACCAGCAGCGACTTGCCGAAGCGGCGCGGGCGACTGAGGAAGAAATACTTTGCTTCCGTTGTCACCATCTTCCATATATACTCCGTCTTGTCAATGTAGACGGCACCGCGCTCGCGAATCCAGTCAAATTCCTGCACGCCAACGGCGTAGCCACGTCTTTTTGTCTCTTCCTGTGCCATAGGTCAATGATATTTTGTGGCAAAGATACACATTCTTTTCCATTTAACCAAAGATTTGCGGGCTTCAAACGCTTTTTTCGGCAGAAAAAGTGTACCTTTGCAGCCAAAAAAGATGGTAGACGAGATGATGAAAGTGACTATCGAGGAGCGGGTGCTCCACTTTAAGCAGCCGGCGGGAACGTCGCGCGGAGTGTATACAGAACGCCGTTCGTGGTTCGTCACGGTGCACGATGGCGAGCGGCGCGGGGTAGGGGAGTGCGCCCCGCTGCCCGACCTGAGCTGCGATGCACTGCCCAACTACGCGGAGGTGCTGCGCGGCTTCTGCGACGAGCTGGAGCGGACGGGGCAGATACCCTACGAGGCGATGCGCGACTATCCCTCCATGCTCTTCGGACTGGAAACGGCGGTAGCAAACTCTCACCTCTCACCTCTTACCTCTCAACTCTTCGACACCCCTTTCGCCCGCGGCGAGGTGGGCATCCCCATCAACGGGCTGGTGTGGATGGGCAGCTACGAGGAGATGCTGCAGCGCATGGAGGAGAAGCTGGCGCAGGGCTTCCGCTGCGTGAAGCTGAAGGTGGGCGCCATCGACTTCGACCGCGAGCTGGACCTGGTGAAGCGCATTCGCCAGCGCTTCTCGCATCACGAAGTGGAGCTGCGGCTCGATGCCAACGGCGGCTTCAGCACCGACGAGGCCCTGTACCGGCTGGAGCTGCTGTCGCAATACAACATTCACAGCATAGAGCAGCCCATCAAGGCCCGGCAGTGGGCGGCGATGGCCGAGCTCTGTCGCGACGCACCCCTGCCCATCGCCCTCGACGAGGAGCTCCTTGGCATCAACGACCCCGATGCCAAGCGGCAGATGCTGCGCATCGTGAAGCCTGCCTACATCGTGCTGAAGCCCTCGCTGCACGGTGGCATGACGGGCTGCCGCGAGTGGATCGGCATTGCCCGCGAGGAGGGCATCGGCTCGTGGATCACCTCGGCTCTGGAGAGCAACGTGGGCCTGAACGCCATTGCCCAGTTCTGCGCCTCGGTCTATGGCGACCACATCACGATGCCCCAGGGGCTGGGCACCGGGCAGCTGTTTACCGACAACATACCCATGCCGCTCGAAATCCGTGGCGACCAGCTATGGGTGACAGCCTGACGGGTGCCCCCGCTTACATTTTTCGCCCGACGATGCAATAAAAGCGACGGTCGGGCGTTATTTATTACGTATATATACAAAAAAAGAACAGAATGATTGAATACATCAAGGGCGAGCTGACCGAGCTGACGCCTGCACTTGCCACGGTCGAGGCCGCTGGCGTGGGCTACGGGCTGAACATTTCGCTCAATACCTACGAGGCCTGCCAGGGCAAGAAAGAGGTCAGACTCTACGTCTACGAGGCCATACGCGAGGATGCCTACGTGCTCTACGGCTTCTATCATAAAAAGGAACGCGAGATGTTCCAGCAGCTCATCACCGTGAGCGGCGTGGGCACCAACACGGCCCGCATGATGCTGTCGGGCATGAGCGTGGCCGAGCTGTGCAACGCCATCTCTACGGGCAATGCCAAGCTGATACAGAGCATCAAGGGCATAGGCAAGATGACCGCCCAGCGCATCATCGTAGACCTGAGAGACAAGATCGTGGCCCTGGGCATTGCCCAGGAGATACCCGCCGGCGGCACGATGGCCGCCCCGGTGAACAACGCCGTGCGCGACGAGGCCGTGGCCGCCCTGACCATGCTGGGCTTCTCGCCCGCTCCCACGCAGAAGGTGGTGGTGCAGATCCTGCAGGAGCAGCCCCAGTTGCCCGTGGAGCAGGTGGTGAAGCTGGCGTTGAAACAGATAAAATAGAAGAGAATGAAGAAGAGGAACGAGATAATAAGGTACGTGCAACGGCGCATTTCACTGGGAAACGTGCTGCTGTCGTTGTTTGTCTTGTTCCTAAGCGTTTCTCTTTTTGCTACTACCCCACAAGACGACAACCGTCGGCGTTCTAACAATCCGCAGCAGGGTAATCAAGCCCCCGTTCCTTCGGGAGGGGCTGGGGGAGGGTCTATCAAGGCCCAGCCTAAGCTGGAGGTGGAGGACGAGAGCATACCCGACTCGCTGCTGCACGCCCGGTGGCGCATTCAGCCCACGGCACCCGTGCTGACCGAAGACCTGGACTCGAGCGCACTGGACCTGCGCATGCCCGAGAACGTGAAGCAGGAGGCCGTCTACGATGACTCACTGGGCCTTTACTATATTGGCTCGAAGATGGGCGACAGCTACCTGAACGCCCCCATCGTGATGACGCCCCAGGAGTATCTGAAGTGGAGCGAGCGCAGGGCCCGCGAGCAGTTCTTCCGCAAGAAGGATGCCGAGACGGCGGCCGCGGCTGGCAAGGAGAAGTTCGACTTCACCGACATGCACTTCGACCTGGGCCCTGCCGAGAAAATCTTCGGCCCCGGCGGCGTGCGCATCAAGACGCAAGGCACGGCCGAGCTGAAGCTGGGCGCCACGCTGAAGGACGTAGACAACCCCTCGCTGCCGGTGCGCAACAGGAAGACCACGTCGTTCGACTTCGACGAGAAGATCAACCTGAGCGTCAACGGCAAGGTGTGCGACAAGGTGAACATGAACCTGAACTACAACACCGATGCCACCTTCGACTTCGACACCAAGAACCTGAAGCTGAGGTACGAGGGCAAGGAGGACGAGATCATCAAGCTGGTAGAGGCAGGCAACATCACCTTCCCTTCGAACAACTCGCTGGTGAAGGGCGCCAGCAGCCTCTTCGGCCTGCGCACCGACATGCAGTTTGGCAAGCTGAAGCTGCAGACCGTGCTGTCGCAGAAGAACTCCACGTCGAAGAGCGTCAACACCAAGGGCGGCGTGCAGACCACGCCGTTCGAACTGAACGTGGCCGACTACGAGGAGAACCGCCACTTCTTCCTGGCCCAGTACTTCCGCGAGCACTACGAGGATGCCATGAAGAGCCTGCCCAACCTGACCAGCGGCGTGAAGATAAACCGCGTGGAGGTGTGGGTGACCAACAAGAGCGGTACCACCAGCAATTCGCGTAACATCGTGGCTTTCACCGACCTGGGCGAAAGCAAGTTCATCAGCAATCCCGTCTGGAGCGCCATCGGCACGGGGGCACCCAGCAATCAGTCGAACACACTTTACTCTACCCTGGTGGGCAGCATCGGCTCCGACCAGCGCACCATCGACCTCATCACCGCCCAGCTCGAGGCGTTCCCCGGCATCAGGGGCGGCGTCGACTATGAGAAGCTGGCCTCGGCCCGGCTGCTCACCACCAGCGAGTACACGCTGAACAGCGCACTGGGCTACATCACCCTGAAGCAGACGCTGCAGACCGACCAGGTGCTGGCCGTGGCCTTCGAGTACACCTACGGCGGCCAGACCTACCAGGTGGGCGAGTTCTCGAGCGACCAGACGCAGACCGACAAGGTGCTCTTCGTAAAGGCCCTGAAGAACACGCAGAACAGTCCGCAGCAGGGCAACTGGCGGCTCATGATGAAGAACGTGTACTATCTGGCACAGAGCGTAGAGAAGGAGAAGTTCCGGCTGGACATCAAGTACCAGAGCGACACCACCGGCACCTATCTGTCGTACCTGCCGGAAGAGAGCCTGAAGAGCAGTACGCTGCTGAAGGTGATGGGACTGGACCGTCTGGATGCCAACAACAAGCCGCACTCTAATGGCCAGTTCGACTTTGTGCAGGGCTACACCATCAGCGACGGTCGCATCTTCCTGCCCTCGGCCGAGCCTTTCGGCAGCTATCTGCGCAAGTACCTTACTGCTGCCGGTGTGGGCAGTCTGGCCGACAAGTACTGCTTCGATGCCCTGTACGACTCTACCAAGACCATTGCCAAGCAGAATGCCGAGAAAAACAAGTACCAGCTCACCGGCCAGTACAAGGGCTCCAAGGGCAGCGTCATCTCGCTCGGTGCCACCTACGTGCCGCAGGGGTCGGTGCTCGTCACCGCCGGTGGCGTCACGCTGACCGAGGGGTCTGACTATACCGTCGACTACTCGGCTGGCGAGGTGACCATCATCAACCAGAGCATCATCGATGCCGGCACCAACGTGAGCGTGTCGCTCGAAGACAATACCAACTACAGCATGCAGCGCAAGACCATGTTCGGCGTGAACTGGGAGTACGACTTCTCGAAGAACTTCTCGCTGGGCGGCACGCTCATGCACCTGTACGAGCAGGCCCTCACCAGCAAGGTGAACATGGGCGAGGAGCCGCTGAACAACACCCTGTGGGGACTGAACTTGAACTGGAAGCAGGAGTCGCAGTGGCTCACGAAGATGCTGAACTACATACCCTTCCTGCACGTCAGCCAGCCGTCGCAGATCAGCCTCACGGGCGAGTTTGCCCAGCTCATAGCCGGTACGCCCAGCGGCATTCAGGACAACGCCTCCTATATCGACGACTTCGAGAACGCCAAGAACCTCATCGACGTGAGCGACCCCAAGGCCTGGTCGCTGTCGAGCGTGCCCTCGATGTTCGAGGATCACGACGACAAGGAGAGCGTGAAGAGCGGCTACGGGCGCGCCCTGCTGGCGTGGTACAACGTAGACCCCATCTTCACCCGCCGCAGCAGCAGCCTCACCCCCGGCCACATCAAGAGCGACCTGGAGCAGCTGTCGAACCACTATGTGCGCGAGGTCTACGTGAAGGAGCTCTACCCCAACCGCGACCAGTCCAGCTACAACGGTGCCGTGAGCACCCTGCCCGTGCTCAATCTGGCCTACTACCCACAGGAGCGCGGCCCCTACAACCTGACGCTCGACTTCAACAGCGACGGCACCCTGCGCAACCCCTCACAGAAGTGGGGCGGCATGATGCGCCGGCTGGAGACCACCGACTTCGAGGAGGCCAATATAGAATATGTGGAGTTCTGGATGCTTGACCCCTTCATCTACACCCGCAAGGAGGGAACGGCCTCGCAATACAGCGGCGAGCTGTACCTGAACCTGGGCGAGGTGAGCGAAGACGTGCTCTGCGACGGCAAGAAGTTCTACGAGAGCGGCATGCCCGTCGATGGCAGCGAGAGCTATACCACCACACAGTGGGGCAAGATTCCGCAGCAGGCCACGCAGACCTATGCCTTCGCCACGACCAGTGGCTCGCGCGAACTGCAAGATGTGGGCTACAATGGCCTGACCAACGACGAGGAGCGTACCTATGGTGCCTATGCTGACTGGCTTAATGCCATCAGCGGCATTGTGCAGAACGACTCGCTGCTCGAGGCTTGGCGCAACGACCCTGCCGGCGACGACTACCACTACTTCCGTGGCAGCGACTTCGACGACGAGCAGAAGAGCATCATGGATCGCTACAAGCGCATCAACAACCCGCAGGGCAATTCGCCTGCCAGCGACAACCAGACCGAGTCGTACGACACCTCCTATAAGACTGGCCCCGATGTGGAGGACATCAACCAGGACTTCACGCTCAACGAGTACGAGCGCTACTACCAGTACCGCATACCCATCAGCGATGCCGAGCTGCAGGCCTACAACCGTGGGCAGAAGTCGGACGATTCCTACATCGTAGACCATCGCGACTACAACGTGAAGATGCGCAACGGCGACAGCATCACCGTGCGCTGGTATCAGTACCGCATACCCCTGGCCGAGTGCAAGGACAAGCAGGGCAGCATCAACGACTTCACCAGCATTCGCTTCATGCGTATGTTCCTCACCGGCTTCGAGAAGCCCATCGTGCTGCGCTTTGGCAGTCTGGACCTGGTGCGCGGCACCTGGCGCCAGTATAAGCAGAGCCTGCAGACCGCTGCCGGGGCCGAGACGGGTGTGCTGGAGATGAGCGCCGTGAACATCGAGGAGAACACTGACCGCAAGCCCGTGGCCTATGTGCTGCCGCCGGGCATCAGCCGTGCCACCGACCCTGGTCAGCCCCAGCTCACCGAGAACAACGAGCAGGCCCTGTGCCTCACGGTGAAGGAGCTGAGCCAGAACGAGTCGAAGGCCGTCTACAAGACCACCAACCTGAACCTGCGCCAGTACAAGCGCCTGCAGATGTTCGTGCATGCCAACCATCTCGTGCCCAACAGCACGCAGCTCGAAGACAACCAGCTGGCCGTGTTCATCCGTCTGGGCAGCGACTACAAGAACAACTACTACGAGTACCTCATTCCCCTGAAGCTCACGCCTGAGGGCAACTATCGCTGGAACGTGGCTGCCGACCGACCCATCGTGTGGCCCGAGGAGAATATGCTCGACATCGATATGACCGTGTTCACGCAGCTGAAGAAGGCCCGCAACAAGGCCCGTTCCAACGGCACGGCCAGCTTTACCCAGCTGTTCACCGACTACGACCCCGACAAGCCCAACAACCGCATCTCGATCATGGGTAACCCGTCGCTGGCCGAGGTGAAGACGCTCATCGTGGGTGTGCGCAACCTGAGCAGTTCGCTCAAGTCGGGCGAGGTGTGGATCAACGAGCTGCGCCTGCGCGAGTCGAACAACGAGGGCGGCTGGGCTGCCAGCGGTGCGCTCAACGTGCAGCTGAGCGACTTCGGCGCCCTGAACCTGACGGGCCGCTACATCACCGACGGCTTCGGCGGTCTGGAAGAGACGCTCCTGGAGCGCAGCACCGAGACCGAGAAATCGTATGCCCTGACCACCAATGTAGACCTGGGCAAGTTCTTCCCCGAAAAGGCCAAGGTGAACATTCCCGTGTACTACTCTTACAGCAAGGAGACCATCAGCCCCAAGTACAATCCGCTCGACTCCGACATGGACCTCGACGATGCCCTGGAGTCGGCCTTCGACAGGCACGAGCGCGACAGCATCGAGTCGGTTGCCGTGACGAAGAACATCAACAGCAACTTCTCTATCTCCAATGCCCGTGTGGGCATCAAGTCGAAGCGCAACCCCATGCCCTACGACCCCGCCAACTTCTCCTTCAGCTACAGCCATCAGCACCGCAAGACCTCGGGCGAGACCACCATCTGGGAGACCGAAGACCAGTGGCGCGGTGCCATGAGCTATAGCTACTCGCCCGTCTACAAGACGTGGGAGCCCTTCAAGAGCATCAAGGGCAAGTCGAAGTGGCTCGACTTCCCCAAGGCGCTCGGTCTGAACTACCTGCCGCAGAGCATCAGTTTCAATGCCGACCTCACCCGCAACTACTATGAGCTGCAGGAGCGCGACCTCGAGAACACCGTCGACCCCAACCTGCCCATCCAGTTCAATGAGCAGTTCCTCTTCAACCGCGAGTTCCAGTTGCGCTGGGATCTCACCAAGAACCTGCACATGAACTTCCAGAGTGCCACCCATGCCGAGATTGAGGAGCCCTACACTCCCGTCAACCAGGATCTCTACCCCGACCGCTACTCGGCCTGGAAAGACTCGGTGTGGAACAGCATTCGCGACCTGGGCGTGCCCTTGCAGTATCAGCAGTCGTTCACCGCCAGCTACCAGCTGCCGCTCGACAAGCTGCCCCTCTTCGACTGGGTGAAGACCGATGCCTCCTACAACGCTACCTATTCCTGGCTGCGCGGCACCGACCTGGACGATGGCACCTCGCTGGGCAACACCATCAGCAACAACCGCACGCTCACCGTCAACGGTGCGCTGAACCTTGAGACGCTCTACAACCACATACCCTTCCTCAAGAAGACCAACGAGCGGTTCAAGAAGGCAGCCTCGGCCAAGAAGCCTGGTGCCACCAAGCGCAACACCGCTGCTAAGAAGCCCGCCGCCACCAAGAAGGGGGGCGAGGCCGACAAGGATGCCGCTGCCAAGGACGATGCCAAGGAGCAGAAGGCCCTGCCTAAGAACAAAAATACCTATCAGCGCGAGCTCACGCTGCTGCCCGATTCCGTTATCCAGGTGAAGCACGGTAAGAAGTCGCGCCGTCTCTACGTCACGGCCAAGACCAAGCAGGGCAAGGAAGTGAAGCTCAAGTGGAAGGTGATCGACGACAACACCATCGGCGTTTGGGTGTCGAAGAGCCAGATAGAGCAACTGGCTTCCACCGGGAAGGCCCGCAAGACAGAAAAGACCCCTGATGCCGAAGAACCAGGAAAGGGCAATGCCCCCACCGACTCGCTGGCTGCCGACAGCACCCAGACCAGTGGGCAGAAGCCAGCCCGTCGTGGTCGTTCCGCCCTTACCGACCGTCTGCGTCAGTCTTCGTCGGCTGGCAAGGCCGATGCCGGTGGCTCGCTGGCCATCAAGATCAGTGTGATGCCCAAGAAGCCGCTCGAGGAGCTGTGGTGGTACGATGCTGCCCAGTATGTGGCCCGTGGCCTGATGATGTTACGCAACGTGAACCTGTCCTACCGCAACCAGCGTAGCATGACGCTGCCCGGCTTCATACCCAATGTGGGCGATGCCTTCGGCCAGAACACGGGCAGCGTGCTGGCACCGGGTCTCGACTTTGCCTTCGGCTTCAATGGCGATGACTATCTGCAGAAAGCCTACGACCGCGGCTGGCTCATCAGCAACAACAGCATTGCCACCACTTCGTCTGCCAGCAGCTTCACCGAAGACCTGCAGCTCAAGGCTACGCTCGAACCCGTGCGCGACCTGAAGATCGACCTCAATGCCTCGCGCACCAAGACCGAGGCCAAGAGCGTGCAGTTCATGTATGCCAGCATGCCCACCACCTATAGCGGCACGTTCAATATGACCACCATCAGCCTGCAGTCGGCCCTTGAAGGTATGGGCAGCGCCGATGATGGCTATGCCTCGGCCTCGTTCGACAGGTTCCGCGACAAGATCGAGCAGTATCGTCAGCGCGTGCAGGATATGTATGGCGATGCACGGCCCGCAGGAGCCTCGGGCGTGAACCCCGTCGACGCCTATAGTGCCGACGTGCTCATTCCCGCCTTCCTCAGCACCTACACGCTGGGTGGCTCGTCGTCGCTCGACATCTTCCCTGCCCTTACCCGCCTGCTGCCCAACTGGACCATCAAGTATGCCGGCCTCTCCAAGCTGCCGTGGCTGCGCGACCACTTCAAGTCGGTCAACCTGAACCACGCCTATAAGTCGGTCTACAGCGTGGGCTCCTTCAACAGCTACAGCTCCTGGCTCGAGTATATGGGCGACTTGGGCTTCGTGCGCGCTGCCGATGGCAGCTACTCGCCCTCGTCCATGTACAATATCCCCACGGTCAGCATCAACGAGGCCTTCTCGCCCCTGCTGGGCCTTGATGTCACGCTCAACAACAACCTCACGGCCAAGCTCGAGTATAAGACCACTCGCGTGCTGAACCTCTCGCTTACCAGTGTTCAGATTAACGAAGCCCTGTCGAAGGACTGGGTCATCGGCCTGGGCTATAAGTTCACCAATCTGAACCTCTTTGGCGGTGGAGCCACCGGTGCCTCGAAGCGCAAGGTCAAGGGCAGCAAGGGCAAGAACGGCAGCAACAAGGACGAGGAGCAAGACAAGAAGTCGCAGAGCAAGACGCAGACCAACAACCGGGGTGGCGTGAACCACGACCTGAACACGCGCGTCGACATTTCTTTCCGTAATCAGGCCGCCATCACCCGCGACATTGCCACTGGAGCCTCGGCTGCCAGCAGTGGCAACTCGGCCCTGAAGATATCCTTCGCTGCCGACTATACGCTGTCGCGCTTCCTCACCCTCACGGCCTACTACGACCGCCAGACCAACACCCCGCTGCTCTCCTCCAGCAGCTATCCCACCACTACCCAGGACTTCGGCATCTCGCTCAAGTTCTCGCTCACTCGATGAATAATATTTCGTTCTTTTGCCCAAAAACAGAGCAATATGATGGATAAGAGCTTCGTGAAGTACCCTTGCCTCCTGCTGCTGGCTTTATTGCTTGCCGCCTGCCACGGCGAGCAGCGGCAGATGCGGCAGGCCCTCAGCGACCTGCAGGCCCGCAACCAGGCCGACTCGCTGCTCACCGACGACTCGCTGGCCCTTGCCCTCACCCGTTACTTCGATCGCTACGGCACGCCCAACGAGCGTATGGAGGCCCACTACCTCCTGGGCCGTACCTACGCCGACCGTGGCGAGGCCCCGCAGGCCATCGGTGCCTATCAGACCGCTGCCGAGCAGGCCGACACCACCGCCCCCGATTGCAACTATGCCCAGCTATGCCGCGTCTACTCGCAGATGGGGTATCTGCTCTATCGGCAGAACCTGATGGAGGACTATATTGATTGTCTGGAACAATCGGTAACTTATGCTAAAATTGCCGGCGATACTGCATCTATGCTGAATCTACAGGCACAGAAAATGAATGCCTACAAGCGGATAGGAAACAACGACTCAGTAATATCCATTTACGAACGAGCATATCATCAGCTAATTTCACTTGGTTACCGGCAGATGGCTGCTCAGTTTTCTGCAGCCCCCATCAATTGTTACTTGCAAAAGAATGAAATAGAGAAGGCTGGACAGTGTATTGCCTTCTATGAAAGTCATTCTGGTTACTTCGATGCGGACGGGAACATTGAAGGAGGACGCGAACTTTTTTATTTCCAAAAAGGCAACTACTTCTTGGTCACCCATCAGTTTGACTCTGCCGCATATTATTTTCGTAAAGAACTGAATGTAGCAAAAGACTTCAACAACCAGAGCAATGCGGCAAAAGGATTAGCACAACTCTATGAACAGACGAATCGGCCCGATTCAGCAGCAAAGTATGCGCTGTATGGCTACGATATGAACGATTCGCTTATCGCACTTTTGGCAACTGATGAGGTTGCTAATATCCGTGGTCTCTATAATTACTCACGCTTTCAGCGAAGTGCCATTGAACAACGAAACAGGGTGGAACAGGAAAAGCGTAAATCCAGATTGCTAATCACGGTATTCTGCGCGTTATTGGCTGTGGGTCTTGCAGCTTTTATCCATTGGCGTAAGAAAAGACTTGGAGAAAAAAGGGCATATTTGAAGAAAATAGAAGAGCTGGCAAAAAGTCTTGCCGACACACGCCAACTTATATCTTGCGTAGAAGATTTCGAAAGTCTGGTTAGTGAGAAAGAAAAGGAATCCGGCACGTTTCAGTTAAAGGAAATGCTACGTCTACAGGAACAGAGTGCAGAACTGAATGATCTGATTAGACGGAAGGAGTTGAAAGAAGCAAAACTAAAAGATGAAATTGCCAGATACCGCAAAAGAGATGCTGATGCAAAAAAGAGAGCTGAGGAAATCAAAAGCAGCCCTGTTTGCATTGCTATTCTCAACAAATCTGTTAAGGGGGAGCGGATGAGCGAGAATGAGTGGGAAGAACTGAACAAACAGGCCATTACAAAGCTGCCAGAACTCTGTCAGTTCTTGCTCTCGCATCGGCATCAGCTTAGCATACAGGAATATAAAGTATGCGTATTATTACGCCTTAAGATTTCAAATCAGGCTATTGCAAATCTTCTTGGAGTTTCTGCTCCCTACGTGTCGCAAGTGAGCAAAAATATCCTCAAAAAACTATTCAATGCCATAGGTGCTACTAAAGAATTGTCAGTTAGGTTGTCTGCTCTTTAACTAATTAACCTTACTGCGGCTTTAGTTGGTTATCGTCTATGTGTTTGATAATTACGTAGTTATGCTATTTCCTTAAAAATTATTTACTTAATTATTTGGTTAATTTTTTTTACAAAAGAAATTTGTTCCTTTTCATCAATGCTGCTAATTTTGCAACCACATTATTTACTTTAAAAATATAATGAAGATGAAAAGAAAATTGTTTATCATTGTGGCAATGCTACTGGGGGGGGTAAGTTTGAATGCCCATCAAATTGTAAATTTGCATTTGGGGTACTCCGATGACACGACGATGGGGCCTGGTCATCCAAAGACACCTCCATACACCCCTGTGGTAGAGCAAACAGAAAATCTTCTGACTTTCGAGTCCAGTCACGCCGAGTTTACGCTCGACATCATTCAGAACGGTGAGGTCATCTATACCGTCAGCGTGCCAGAGGAGGCCACCACCATCACCCTGCCCTCGTGGATAGAGGGTGAGTGCGAGCTACGCCTCTCCACTGGCAGCAGCTATTACTTTTATGGAACCATTGTACTTTAAACGAAATCATATTCAGTAAAAAACAAAAAGCAAATGAAAAATAAAGTATTGTCCACAGCCATACTCATTCTTTGTGCTTTGGCTATTTGCAATAGTAATGCACAAACAGTAAAGCCAATTCATAATATTGAGCGAAAAGGTAATAATCTGTTCCTTGTAGAAAATGGCGTGCATTATGCTGTTAACAGAGACATAATAACCGTTCAGAAGCAGACGTTGACACAAATTCTGCCTGATAGTATTAAACAGCATCATCAGCGCAACTCGAGATTTGTTGACGTAGCTGTGCCAAAAGGAATTGAGCCTGATGAATATGCCAGACAATTAAGGGAAACTGGTATTTTCAGCACCGTCGAATTGAGAGGTGTTGGCAGATTCGACCTTATACCCAACGATCCGTACTATCCCCAATTATGGCACATAGGGAACCTGAATCTTAATGATGCCTGGGAATTGACGGCAGGTGATTCCAACATTAAAATCGCCGTTATTGACACAGGTGTTGATGCCGGACACTATGACTTGGGCAATGGCACTGATGGCTATTCGAACATTGACACGTCACTGGGCTGGAACTACACAAACAATAGTGTATATTCCACCCCAGTATACAATCACGGAACTGCAATGGCTGGCATAATGTGTGCAAAGACGAACAATGGAAAAGGTGTCTGTGGTGTGGCAGGTGGTAATTATTCACGCGGTGCAACAATCATTCCCTATTGCATATCGAACACGTCTGATATTCCCGTGACATCTTATATAAGTGATGCTATCTTAGATGCCATTGGGAAGGGAGCAAACATCATAAACCTCAGTCTCTCCTGCTCATACAGCTCGGATATTGACCATGCTCTTCAAGAAGCCTATAGTCACGGCGTGGCTGTAGTGTGCTCATCGGGCAACGCGTATAATAATGCCATCAACTTTCCTGCATCGCACGAGAATACGATAGCCGTTGGCGCGTCTAACAGCTACAACATTCGTACCTCCGAATCTAATTATGGCGCAAACTTAGACCTTGTTGCCCCAGGTGAAAATATCGGAACAACAATTCTCAACAATAAGATCGGAGGTGCAACGGGCACTTCGGCGGCTGCAGCTATTGTAAGTGGCACCATTGCATTGATGCTTTCGGTAAATCCTTGCCTTTCGGTTGACCAGATACGCTCCATCTTGCATAACACCTGCACAAAAATAGCCGGATACGCCTACAATGACGCTGGGTGGAATGAAGAAGTAAGCTATGGACTTCTTAATGTCGAAGCTGCCTTAAACTCTTCTAAGCCAGAAATCGTGGGTTCAACCATACTATGCGGCGAAGAAGAGTATTATGTAAGTAACATATCGAGTGAATATAATGTAATATGGGCCTGGGAGAAAAGTCTTCCAAATGCTTTAGGCATTTCGCAAAACACACCCAGCACCAACTTTTGCACCATCAACAATAATGATAGCAGCTATGCAAAAAACATTCTTGTAGCCTCAATCTACAAAGACTCAACACTCGTAGCTGTTGCCAGAAAAAACATTGACACAGGAATAAACTTTTTGGGAACCTATTCACAGGCATCCTATTATGATAACGGGGTAAGCTATCCATCTACTGGGCCGTTTTCATTTTCAAGTGGTGACACATTAAAGATGAGGGATAAAGGTTCTATATATATTGTTTCCGATGATTTTGTAAATGCAGACATCAGCTATATAAATACAAGCACTGCAAAAGCCAGCGTAATAATTATGAATAACGGAATAAGCATAGGTTTCCCTCTTTCTTCTTTCGACCCAATAAGCGTAAATCAAGCGATTACTCCTGGACCTATCGTGCCATTTGACCCAATCTTAAATGGTATCAAATTTACTGGTAAGAGACCCAATTCTTGTGAGACCTTTCAGTTTGTTGTCAAATTCGTATCTACCTCAAACAGCAATGGTGCAAACGAGAGTGAAGAATATGTTGAAATTGAATTAAATGGGAATAAATATAAGAAAAAGAAGAAATGACGTAAATTTCTACAGAATAATTTTGTAGTATAAGCATTATTTCTTAACTTTGCATCAAACTAAACAAACACTCAACTCGTTAATTTTCAAAACGATTATGAAACTCAATCAAATTCTGAAAGAAAACATTGTCAGAAACGTGATGGCTGTACTTCTCGTTCTGGCCGCACCTGTGGTGTTCGGAGGTTGCAGCAGCGACAGCGACGATGAAGATGAAAACGTAAGCGAGCAGGAGGTAAGGGGAATAGACGCTACCGTCGATGCGCTGACACCTTCGGCCAACGTGCAGGCATTCTTCGATGCTGAGCTGCCGAGCAAGGGGTATGTGAGATTCTTTGAGGCTGAAGACGGCATCTACCCCGACGAAACAGAATGGGGCCTGCAATTCTGCAAGCTGATCAACAGCGAGGAGGAACTGAGAAGCATCTATCGGGGAGCAATGCAGCTGCCCGACATTGACTTCGCCACGACCACGCTTGTGGTAGGCAGAAGCTACAACCGCGACTACGAATACGTAAAGCTGCAGAATGTTGACAATATTACGCTGCTGCCTACGGAGCGTGGCTACAAGGTAGAGGTCGACGTAACCACGAAAAAGTTCTGCTGGGGTGAAGCGAGCTTCAACGGAATCGTGGTATTCGAACTTCTGTTCCACTACTGGGCACTGTTCCCGAAAATCCAGCAGCAGGACATCGAAGTTGTTGTGCAGAACAGAATTGTAGAGTAAGCTGATAGGTAACCGAGCCTCCGTTACGACACAACGGAGGCTCCATTGAATGGCAACGGAGCCTCGATTGATGGACAATGGAGGCTCCGTTGTTTGTTGATGCCGTATTCTTTGCGCCGCCGGCTCATCGGCAGGCAGCGACTACTTGTCGTAGGCGTGAACGGGGTAGTCGAGCGTGAAGTGCAGACCACGGCTCTCCTTGCGCTCCAGGGCGAAGCGAGTGATGAGGTAGCCCACGTTGATCATATTGCGCAGCTCGCAGATGTCCTTCGAGGCTTTTACGCGCTTGAAGAGGCGCTCGGTCTCTTCGTAGAGCATATCCAGACGGTCCCAGGCACGGTGCAGGCGCAGGTCGCTGCGCACGATGCCCACGTAGCCCGACATGATCTGGCCCACCTCCTTCACGCTCTGGGTGATAAGCACCTTCTCCTCGTTGGTCATCGTGCCCTCGTCGTTCCATTCGGGCACGTCGTCGTTCCAGTCGTACAGGTCTACGTGCTCCAGCGAGTGGCGAGCGGCAGCATCGGCATAGACCACGGCCTCGATGAGCGAGTTCGATGCCAGACGGTTGCCGCCGTGCAGACCGGTGCACGAACACTCGCCCAGAGCGTAGAGGCGATCTATGGTCGACTGACCGTTCAGGTCTACCTTGATGCCGCCGCACATATAGTGGGCAGCGGGGCGCACTGGAATATAGTCCTGGGTGATGTCGATGCCCATCGACAGACACTTCTGGTAGATGTTGGGGAAATGGTGGCGCGTCTCGGCAGCATCCTTGTGGGTAACGTCCAGACAGACGTGGTCCAGACCGTGAATCTTCATCTCCTTGTCGATGGCGCGGGCCACGATGTCGCGTGGTGCCAGCGACAGGCGTTCGTCGTACTTCTGCATGAACTCCTCGCCGTTGGGCAGCTTCAGAATGCCGCCGTAGCCGCGCATGGCCTCGGTGATGAGGTAGGCGGGGTGCGTCTCGTTGGGGTTGTGGAGCACCGTCGGGTGGAACTGCACGAACTCCATGTCGGCCACCGTGCCCTTGGCGCGATAGACCATGGCGATGCCGTCGCCCGTGGCGATGACGGGGTTCGAGGTGGTCAGGTAGACGGCTCCGCAGCCGCCCGTGCACATCACCGTCACCTTCGACAGATAGGTGTCTACCTTCTGCGTGTCGGGGTTCAGCACGTAGGCGCCGTAGCAGTGGATGTAGGGCGAGCGGCGCGTCACCTTGGCGCCCAGGTGGTGCTGGGTGATGATCTCCACGGCGAAGTGGTTCTCCTTGATGTCGATGTTCGGGTCGCGGCGCACGGCTTCCATCAGTCCGCGCTGGATCTCGGCGCCCGTATCGTCGGCGTGGTGCAGGATGCGGAACTCGGAGTGTCCGCCCTCGCGGTGCAGGTCGAACGATCCGTCGGCCTTCTTGTCGAAGTTCACGCCCCAGTCGACGAGTTCGCGGATCTGCTCAGGGGCCATGCGCACCACCTGCTCCACGGCCTGGCGGTCGCTGATGTAGTCGCCCGCGATCATCGTGTCCTCGATGTGCTTGTCGAAGTTGTCGAGTTCGAGGTTCGTCACGGAGGCCACGCCGCCCTGGGCGAACGAGGTGTTGGCCTCGTCGAGCGAGGTCTTGCAGATCATGCAGACGCGCCCTTTGTTGGCCCTTGCCACCTTGAGGGCGTAACTCATGCCGGCCACGCCGGCACCGATCACGAGGAAGTCGTATTTGTAGACCATATTTTGATTTGTTTTCGTTAATTGCTGCAAAGGTAGTGATTTTTTCGGATAATATTTGCAATCTGACGAAAAAAGTTGTATCTTTGCAGCAAAACCAAGACGAAGATGAGAAGACTGTGGCTAATTATCCTATTGATGACTCCCCTGATGGTCGTTGCTCAGCAGGTGGTGGTCAGCGGTGTGGTGCTCGACGATAAGACGGGCGCGCCCCTGAGTCAGGTGAGCGTATCGGCGGGCAAGGTGTCGGTCGTGACCAATGAGGACGGGGCCTTCACCCTGAAACTGGCCGAGCGCCCCGAGGCCGTGAAGGTGTCGCACCTGGGCTACAGGACGCGCAGGATGACTGTCGGTGAAGGGCTGACGGAGAACCTGAAGGTAAGGCTCCAACCGACGACCATACAGTTGCAGGAGATCGTGGTGATGAACGAGGATCCGCGCCAGTTGGTGAACATCGCCATCAGCAAGATCCCCGAGAACTACAGCATGAAGCCTGAACTGCTGAAGGGCTTCTACCGCGAGACGGCGATGAAGCGCAAGCACTACATCTACGTGGCCGAGGGCGTTGAGGATATGTACAAGACGCCCTACAACCGCGGTACGGCCCGTGACCGGGTGGCCATCGTGAAGGGCCGCCGCCTGCTGAGCCAGAAGCAGGGCGACACGCTGGGCGTGAAGGTGATGGGCGGCCCCGTTCAGGCCGTGGTGATGGACGTGGTGAAGAACCGTGACTTCCTGCTGAACATGGAGGAACTCGATGCCTATCGCTTCAGCCTTGGCATTCCGGAGTACATCAACGACCGTCCGCAGTACGTCGTGCTGATGGAACCCAACACGGTGATGCCGTACGCCCTCTTCCACGGTAAACTC